>JBBQFZ010000059.1:0-15814 GCA_038322455.1 Gemmatimonadales bacterium
GACGTGTGACTCGGGTATCACCACCCCTGGCGTCATCAGCTGCACCTAACTTTGGCTGATTCAGCCAAGAAAAAGACGGAGCGTCGAAAGGCGCTCCGTTTTTATTTGTGGGACCGATTGCTTCCACCGGCTGGCTGACAATGATGCTGCGCTTCGCCGACCGTGTATCGTGGCCGCATGAGCAGACCATCAGCGCCGCACGGCTACACCCTGGTCGAGGTCATCGTTGCGATTCTCGTCTTTGGAGTGGGCGTATTGGCGCTCGCGGCTTCGAGCGTCATCGTCGGCAGGGCGATGGCAGCGAACGCGACTCGTGAGCGTGGCGGGAGGATCGCGGCCTCCAGAATCGAGCTGATCCATTCGCAATGCCCCACCGCCGGGAGCGGGGATGAGCGGTCTCAACAGATTTACTCGCAATGGCTGATCGCTCCTGCCGATCCATCACGTATCAGCCTCGTCGAATCGGTCAGCTACCCAACATCGAGTGGGTTGCGCACGGAGACCTACCATGCGGCCGTATGGTGCCCATAGAGATTGCCCGGAGACGAGGGCTGTCCCTCGTCGAGCTGTTGGTGGTGGTGGCTCTCACGGGGCTCGTGGGAAGCATCATCGCGGGGACGCTCAGTCGCCAGCAGCGGTTTTACGGAGACGCGGCGGAGGTTGGTTTCGTGCGCGAATCGGTTCGCGATGCGATTGATGTACTGTCCACGGACATTCGCCAGATGTCGGCCGCGGATACTGTTCGCCTGCGGGCTGATTCTGCGATCGAGTTCTTCTCCACCATCGGGAGCTCCGTCGTGTGTAAACTCGACGGCAACGAAATCGGACTGCCCATCGTCCGAACTTCAGGAAACTCGCTGGGTGCGGCTCTTACCCAACCCGACACGGGCGACCTCGCTGCCTTCTACTCCGACTCGGGAAGCAACGGGGGGAAATGGGAACGTCACCGGATCCTTGGAGTCGACTCACGATCCGTCGCGAGCAGTTGTCCGATTTCATCTGGATTCTCGACGCAGTCGGATGTCGAGGCCGGAACCACGAGCCTCGTCCTCGTGCTGGCGAGTGCAGTGAGCTCCCCCGTACATCCAGGCCGGCCGGTTCGATTTCTTCGACGCGGCAGGTACAGCCTTTACCATGCGAGCGACGGTGACTGGTACCTCGGCTATCGACGATGCAACGCGATTGGACCCTCGGTATGCGGAGCGATCCAGCCGATCAGCGGGCCCTACCGCTCGTATAGCGCGAACGCGCAGACGAGCGGCCTGGTATTCGAATACTTCGACTCGACCGGCCAGCGCCTCGGTCCGACGGCTTCCCCCTTCGCGCTCGCGCGTGTGGACATCACGGCACGCGGCGAAAGGCGAAATCGATTTTCGACTAGCGGGGTTTCGGGTCGCGTCTCCGACTCAGCTACGGTTGCAGTCGCGATCCGCAACAGAGTGCGCTAGTGTCGCTGGCTCCGCGATCCTCGGCACGTTCGGTCGCGTCGGCCGACCGAATTTCCTGCCGGGGGTTCGTCCTTGTCGTGGCGCTATTGGCCATAGTGCTGATCGCAGCGCTCGCCGCGGGAGTGCTGTTCGCCACCACTGAGGCGGGAAGAGCGGGGAGTGCGGGCATTGGCCGCGAGCGCGCACTGATCGCGAGCGAATCGGCGCTTGCCACGGCGATTACCAATCAGGGCATCCTGCTTCCTTCCTCAATTGGAGTGGGTGGGACGACCTCATATCGCGTGGACGCTGATGACTGGCAGGTGGTTGTCTACGCCACACGTCTCGATTCGGCTACGTACTGGATCATGGCCGATGCGAAGGGAGCATCGTCCAGCATCGTAGCGAGGAAACGCACCGGTGTCTTCGTAAAGGCAACGAACCGGGACGATGTTTCGGTAACTCTCCATCCAATTTCTGAGCTTGGGTGGGCCGAGCTTTTCTAGGATCATGCCAACGCATCGTTACTTTCTCGTCATTTGAATCGTGTCTTAGTTCGAACGATAGGTGACGGACCAAAGGCAGCAGTGCCACGCGGTTGGTCTCTACGTAAATGCAAGCAAACAGAGTTCTTAGGAAGCGTGCTTCAAGGCAGTTGGTAATACGGCGCGCGCCTGGGCAAAACTCGCTTCTGTTCATCCACCAAGGGCCGCGATGGCGTTATTTGGCCGGAAAAAGACTACTGTAGGGCTCGATATCGGATCAGGCCTGGTCAAGGTCGCCGTCATCGATCACTCGAAGTCCACTCCCGAACTGGTAAGGGTTGCAATCACCCCGCTTCCCGACGACGCGATCGTCGAAGGCGAAGTGATGGATCCGCATCTCGTATCCGATGTGATTCGCACGACCATTGAATCAGTCGATGCGAACACGAAGGCGGTTGTAGCCGCCGTCGGTGGTCGCGACGTAATCATCAAGCGCATCAAGACTGAGCGCGTCAAGGAAGCGCAGGCGCGCGAACTGATGCGCTGGGAAGCGGAACAGCACGTGCCCGATGTCGACTCCGTCGAGCTTGATTTCCAGATTCTGGAGAACGATAGCGACGGCAGAGACGAGATGAGCGTGCTTCTGGTCGCGGCCAAACGCGACCTCGTGGAAGCGAAGCTTCGTATCATCGCCGAGGCGGGGATCACACCCATCTCGATGGACGTAGACGCCTTCGCGCTCCACAATGCATTTGAGCTGAATTATCCTGCCGCGATGAGCGGCGCCGTCGGACTGGTGAACATCGGTCACGAAGTCACCAACATCAACATTCTTGACGACGGCGTTCCGATTCTCACGCGCGACCTACCAATAGGAACACGCCGTTTTCGCGAAGATCTTCAGCGCGAGCACGGACTATCAGCAGCGGACGCCGAGGCGTTAATCAGAGGTTACGACCGTTCTTCGCAACTCGACTCTGTTATCGCGACGCGGACCGAAGAAATAGCAACGGGCCTCGAGCGCGCGATTGCGTTCCTCGCCTCGTCGCTGAAAGGCGACGGCCAGATGAAAGCCGTCTACACCTGCGGCGGTGGGTCTCGCACGCCAGGCCTGACGGAAGCCCTTGGACAGCGGCTGCGCAAGCCGGTGGAGCTCGCCAACCCTCTCGCAACCATGTCGGTACGCGAGGGCGCGCTGGAGTCTCTTGTGACCGACGAGGTCGCACCGCTCCTGATGCTCGCCATTGGACTCGCCCTTCGTAAGAACTGACCCGGAGCATAGACGATATGATAGAAATCAATCTCCTTCCCGGGGACGGCAAGAAAAAGCGTCGCGCGAAGACCGGCAGCGGCAGGGCCTTTCAGTTCCAGCCAACGCAATGGTTCGCCGGGATTACAGAGAAAATCACCGACAAATTCCTCATTGGGGCGATCGGCGCCGGAGCACTATCCGTTGCGCTCATCGCGTTCATGTTCATTCACCAGACTGCGCAGGCGTCCGGATTGGAAGAGCACGAGCTGAAGGCCGTCAAGGATTCGACGCAGTTCAGCGCCGTTCTCAGCGCCAAGGCCAACGCCGAAGCAACGCGTGATTCGCTCTACCAGCAGATCGCGATCATCAAATCGATCGATGACTCGCGGTATCTATGGTCGCATCTGATGTATGAGATCTCGAACGCGCTGCCCCAGTACACGTGGCTCACCGAGATCACGCAGACGAGCCCCGCACGCAGTGTCGCGGCAATTGACACCACGGCCAAGGCCGCGCCGACGGATACGACGCAGTCTCCACGCGCCAGAACGGCGGAGCGCGATCGCGCGAAGAAGGCCCGCTCGGACTCGCTCCTCGCCGCGGCGAAGGACGTCCAATTCAGGATTGTTGGACACACGGTCGACATTCAGGCGCTTACCCGCTTCATGAAAGCGCTCGAGGCGTCGCCGTTCATACAGAATGTACAGCTCACCCGGTCGGACCTGGTTCAGGCCGAGGGTAAGGAAGTCACGGAGTTCTCCCTCGAGGCGCAGACGCAATCTCCCCCTGCCTTCGCGATCAAGACAGTTCCACTCGTAGTCTCGGCGGTGCACTAAAATGGCAATCGGCGCCAACATGACGAAGCGGGAGCAGATGCTCGGATCCATCGGCATCGGTGCCCTGCTGCTCGTCGCGGCTTATTGGTACTTCCTGTACAAACCGAAAGCGGTGGAGCTGGCGGTGACCCAAGCTCACGTCGATTCACTCGACAAGAGAAATCAGCAGGCGCGCGCCGACATAGCGCAGGGCAGCCTGCAGAAGCTTCGCGCCCAGTCGGCGGAGTATGACCAGAGCCTCAAGGTGATGCGTCAGCTCGTGCCGAGAAGCAATGAAGTGCCGGCGCTTCTCGAAGACATCTCCACCGCAGCGCGTCGAGTTGGTCTCGACCTGGCGACGGTGGAGCCGATGCCGGTTCTGCCGGGCGAACAATTCGACACGTACCGCTACAAGCTCGCGGTTACCGGCGGCTATCATCCCGTCGGACAGTTCCTCAGCAATGTCGGATCGCTCAATCGGATCATCGCTCCCGTTACGATCGCGATCAAGCTGCATCCGATGGCGGCGCAGACGAAGGCGCGGGTGAAGAGCGGCGAATCGCTGATCGACACCCAGTTCCAGGTGCAGACCTACGTTGCTCGCACGACGCCATACGCTCCGGCCACGGCGGTGAAATAATGAAACGCTCATTAACTGTCGCTCTGGTTCTGGTAACCGCGCTGGCAAGCGGCGCATCGGCACAAGCGAGTGCGCAGGCGGCACCGAGACCGACTTCGAACACGTCGGCTGGAGCGGCTGCGCCGAAGCCGTCGCTTCCACTACCCGCGGATACCACCCCGAGAGTGCTCATAAATCGCGAAGTCTTCCAATACGATGGGTCTGGACGTCGCGACCCGTTCGTGTCGCTGCTCACAACGAGCGATTTGCGGCCGCTTCTGACTGACCTGAAGCTGGTGGCCGTGGCGTACGATCCGCGAGGACAGAACTCTGTTGCGGTTTTGCGGGACGTAACGTCTAAAGACCAGTACAAGGTGAGAGTTGGTCAAACGATCGGCAGAATGCGGGTCGCGGCCATACAGGAGAAAGCTGTGATTTTCACGATTGAAGAGTTCGGCTACAGCCGTCAGGAAATCCTGCCGTTCGTCGTCGATTCGACCAAAATGAGGCCCCGCCAATGAGCTTTCTAAAAGCGCTGCCAGCCGCAGCGCTCCTGTTCCTGCCCTCCTCGGCAGCAACCGTTCACTCAGTCAGTGTCGTCCCATCTTCCGGGAAGACTGAAGTGGTGATCGGGATCAACGCCGCCGTCGACGTGCAGAACTTCACACTCGATGCGCCCGCGCGGGTTGTCGTCGATCTGAAAGGAGCCACGCTCGCCATGGCTCAACACAGCTACGACAAGGTCTCGCGCGGCGGCGTCGTAAATGTCCGCTACTCCCAGTTCCGGCCGAACATCGTTCGCGTCGTCATCGATCTTGGTTCAAAGCAGACATACGAAGTAAAGCGCAGCGACAGCGAAGTGCGCGTGGTGTTTTCCGGCGGCAAGACCGACGACTACTCTGCGTGGACATCGAACAAGGATGGGTACGCGTCGGCTCCGAAGGCGGCGCCGACCCGGTCAGCGCCCGCCGCGGTCGCAGTGGCAAGGCAGCCGCGCGCCGTAGCGACGAACAGCAACGTCCAGACATCGTCGGCGAAAGTCGTCGCACAGGTCGAGTCGCTGTCAACGCAACCCGAGCCGCAGTACGAGTCGCCTGCAGCTGCGACCGTGCCAGTGAGAGCCGCGCGTGTCGTCGACAACCGGCCAGTCGCGCTCTTCTCGCAGGCGTTACAGTCGCAGCAGCCACCAATTACGGTGACGTTCCAGGACACCGACATCCGTGACGTTATCGCATCGTTCGCCGCCTTTTCGGGCCGCACGATCGTCGTCGGCAAGGATGTAGCGGGATCAGTCACCGCGGAGATTCGCAATCAGCCCTGGGACGTCGCGCTCCGCGCGATCCTGCAGGGTCAGGGATTGGCAGCCGCGGAAGATCCAATGTCCGGCATCATCACGGTCGACAGCTACAGGAACATCCAGAACAGAGAGGCTTCCGAGCCCCTCGTTACGCAGCTCGTCTCGATCAACTACGCCAACGCGGGCCGCCTCGTCGGAACAGTTCGCTCGCTCCTGCTCAAGGATTGCGGCGGCGGCATGCAGCCCGGTGGAGTGCCGAACAGCCCGAACACCAGTCAGAACGCCCAGACCTCGTGCATCGCGCGTGGAATGGTGGCGTCCGACAGCACGACCAACACGTTGATCATCACGGAGACAGCGTCGCGTCTCGCCGATGTTCTTCAGTACATACGTAGCCTCGATGTTCGCACCCCGCAGGTCGGCATCAAGGCGAAGATCATATTCGTCAATAGAACAAACATTGAGGACATAGGCCTTTCCTACGATCTCGGTACCGGAACCGATCAATTCTTCAGCCAGCTCGTGAAGCGTCCGGATCCGGCCACTCTCAAGCCGATCGACACCAACGGCGACGGTGTACCCGACGCGTTGGGCGGCGGCACTCCGTTCGATGGAGACAAAGTCCTGCTCGGCGGCAACGCGCTGTCAGCGATCGCGAACGCCAATGCACGGGTCATCAATCCCGCGCTTCAGGTCATCTTCTCGACCGCTTTGGGCAAGTTCCAGCTCACCAGCTTCCTCGACGCGCTCCAGGAAGTCCGGCTCGCCGATCTACAGGCGGAGCCGAGCATTGTGACGCTGGACAACAGGCAGGCATCGATCCAGGTCGGTCAGGAAATCCCAATCAGGGTGCTCGACGCCAATTCGCAGGGTGCTTTGGGAGGCGCTACGGCGCCGCGCGCAACCGTGCAAATGAAGCAGGTCGGTATCATCCTCACGGTTACGCCTCACATCACCAACAACAGGCAGATCCTCCTGCTGTTGCACGCCGAGAACTCGGATGCACAGCTTGCGTCATCTGACGTCGGCTTCATCTTCGGCAAGCAGTCTGGCGACACGCAGCTCCTCGTCGGCGACGGCGAGACCGCTGTCATCGGCGGATTGACCGTCACCCAGACGACGCAGTCCAAGTCGGGAATTCCGCTCCTCGTCGATCTGCCGATCATCGGCAGACTGTTCGGAAATACGCGAACCGACGACGAAAAGCGTGACCTGCTCATCCTCGTCACGCCGCACATCATCGATGATGGTGCGCCGATTCCCGGCGCGTCCACCAACCCGGTCCCACCGGCCACCCGCTAAAGGTGACTCGAATGTATAAAGGTCTTGTTTCCGAGCTGCGCCGCGGCTATCTGGTCGCTGTAGCAGCATCAATCTCTCTTGGAGTCGCGGCGTGCACCGATTCGACGTCGACCGATGGCAGCAGGGATCGCATTCCGCCTACGGTTACGCTGACTGCCATTGGGAATCAGGTTGATACGGTCATCGCATTTACGACCAACGCGAAAGACAACATCGGCCTGAAGACCGTCCACATTCAGGCGATTGGAGCCGTCGGATTCGTTTACGACACTGTATTCACAAGTGCCGTCACCGACATCCAGCTTCCGTTCACGCTCTTTTCGTCCCGGTCAGTCCCACCGGGTACTCCGGTCATCATCACGGCCACAGCGATCGATGGGGCCGGCAACAGCTCGGGCGTCGATACGCTGAGGCTCGCGACCGGCAATGTTCCGCCGCCGCAGATAAGGGTTCTCAGTCCCTTCTCCGGCAGCTCGGCGGTGGTGGGCAAATCGATTCTTGTGACAATCATGGGAAAGAGCGCGATCAAGATTCTCTCCCTCGGCTTGAACACGACCGGTCCAGTTGTTCGCGCTGACTCGGTGCTGTTTGCGAGCCCTCTCGCGGACTCGATCACCATGCAGGATACGATTTCTATTCCTGCCACGGCGACTCCCGGCACACTCACCATCACTCCGTTCCTCCGAGATTCGTTGGGGCAGCGCGCGGTGGGTCCAAGCATCACGATCACGGTTCAGACGGCGGCGCAGATCAACTCCATACCCGTAGTCAACCAGTACTGCCAGGGAAGCTCGGCGTTCGACAACGCCTGCGGCCACGTAAAGCGCGTCGAAGTTTCCGACACGGTGCACGTCGAAGCCGATGATCCGAGCGGCATCAGTCAGCTCGGCTACGAGGTCCGGTCCGCGATTGGCGGACCGATCGACGACTCCGCGACGTTTGCCTCGAACGGGAATCTGACGTTCCAGCCGCACACGTTCAAAATGAATCTTCCGTATACGACGTTTCCCAAGATCGCCTATGTCCAGGTGTTCGCCCGGAACTCGAACGGTGTTCGGGCGTACGCAAAGCTGACGAGCGGCATCGATCGAATCGATACGGTCCAGGTTGTCGCCGGTGTCACGCGCTCGCTGCCCTTCGGTGGGCAGGTCGCGGACGCGCTATATCATGCTGGAAAAGATCGGCTATACCTGACCAATATCACGAGAAACCAGGTTGAGGTGTTCAACCTGGCCGACTCGTCGTTCAAGGCACCTATCATTGTAGGGTCGCGTCCATGGGGAATCACCGCATGGCCAGTTAACCGTACGGGCACGAAGGGAGACACATTGCTCGTCGCCAACTCCGGCGGTACTCAGATCAGCTACATCAATCTGAATTCCGGCGGCAGTGGCTCCGAGGTCTACCGCTATCTTCTGCCGAACATCATTGTTTACTCGGTTACGACCACCACGTCTTCGACGAGTGGGCTGCCGATACGCGTGCGCACGGCTTACGACTTCTCCGACCGTCCCGAGTTCCTCGCTGCAAACTGCTACGATGTGGGTAGCGGGGTCTGCGGCGACGTGATTCTGAACTACACCACGACGCCGACTCCCGGGCAGTCAGTGCCGTTCGCGAGCCTGAACGGAACGATCCGCTGGGAGAATCTCACCAAGGGAGTGACGGCCGCCGGCAGGACCGACCGACATGTGTCGCATTTCTTCTTCGAGCAGGCGCTTGGCCAGGACGGTGCGCGCGGTGACTCTCTGGAGATAACGAGATTCGACGCCAATGGCGTCGATACCGTGACCCTGGTTCCGTTCATCGATCCCACCGGCGGCGCTACCATCTTCACTGTTGGGAAGCTCGGATTCCGCGATACGACCTTTGCTCGCAATTCCGGGAACTTCCAACGCGCCATGTTCGGTGAAGGCGGTAACGTCGTCAATAGTCGAGCGCTGAGATTCGACGCGGATAGAGGTTTTGCCGACCCCGCCCGTTGGTGGATCGACTTTGGCGTCTCCCCCCCACAGGACGTGAGCGACTTTATCGCCAACACCTCGGCGACCATGAAGGGGGTCGCGATCAATTTCGACGGATCGCTGACCGCGGTCCGCGCGGACTCCACTTACATATTGAACAGCGCACTGAGGCTTCTGGGTGGTTTGGGTACGACCGTCAGCAACGCCGGCCTCGATTTCCACCCACAGAACACCGGAATCAATTCTTTCCCGCTCAACACGCGCCTCGCTTTCGCGGCGTCCTCGGAGCCGCTGATTGAGATCTACGATACGAATTGCTATCTGAGGGTGGGCACGATTCCGATCCGGGATCCGATCATTGGACCCATCACCGCCGCATTCCGCTCGTCGACTGGGCAGTTGGTGCTCGTCGGGGCGACGGCGCGCGGTGTCGTCATAGCCACCCTGCCAAATACTTTCGTTACGTCCTGCCCGTAGTTTGTCGGTTGTACAAAAAAGCCCGGCCTTCGCGCCGGGCTTTTTTGTGCGTCTGAGCCCACTGTCGCAGGCAATCCTGCGCCGGACAAGGCTGCCCGCGGCACAATGAGCGGTCGGCGGGGGTTGTCAGCACGCAAGTGTCTGGTTCACTTTGGGTATCGATGCTCCGATTTACTACTGCGGGCGAATCGCATGGAATCGCGCTAGTATCCATTCTCGAAGGAATGGTAGCGGGCCTGCCACTGGTGGCCGCTGACGTCGACGTCGAGCTCGCGAGGCGCCAGCAGGGCTACGGGCGCGGCAGACGGATGAAGATCGAGTCCGACCACGCCGAGTTCCTGTCTGGCGTCCGCGCGGGAGAGACGCTGGGGTCTCCGATTGCTATGTTGATCAACAATCGCGACTGGAAGAACTGGCAGGAAATCATGGATCCGGCGCCGCGGGAAGGCGACCCCGAGCGGAAACGGGTCGTTACCCGCCCCCGTCCCGGTCACGCCGATCTCTCGGGAATGCTCAAATACGATCGCGACGACGCCCGCGACGTCCTGGAGCGCGCATCCGCGCGCGAGACCACCGCGCGCGTTGCAGCGGGAGCCATCTGCAAGCGATTTCTCCGGGAGTTCGCCGTCACGCTCGGCAGTCACATCGTTCACCTCGGTGGAGTCGACGCCAGGCGACCTGAAAAATTTCCGCGCGACCTGAACGCCGCGGCCGACGCCTCTCCGCTCCGCACACTCGACGCGGAAGTCGAGAGCGAGATGATCGCGCGAATCGATGCTGCCAAGGCCGACGGGAACACGCTGGGCGGAATCGCCGAAGTGGTGTGTGACGGAGTGCCGGTCGGATTGGGCTCACACGTGTCGTGGGACAGAAAGCTGGACGGACGGCTCGCCTCCGCTCTGATGTCGATTCCCGCGGTGAAGGCGGTCGAGATAGGGCTCGGTGTCGAGAGTGCCCGTCGCAGGGGCTCCGAAGTTCACGACGAGATCGACCCCGACGAGAGCAACGTGAAGGCGGGTCGCGTGCGCCGGCGGACCAATCGCGCCGGCGGTCTGGAGGGAGGCATAAGCAACGGCGAGCAAATTATCCTGCGTGTCTCCATGAAACCGATCAGCACCCTCATGCGGCCCCTCGGCACCATCGAGATGAAAACGCGAGAGCCAGCGCAGGCGGTGGCGGAACGAAGTGATGTCACGGCCGTCCCGGCGATGGGTGTCATCGCCGAAGCGATGACAGCATTCGTCGTCGCTCAGGCATTTCTCGAGAAGTTCGGCGGTGACTCGCTCGGCGAGACTCGCCGCAACTACGAGAATTACATTGCGTCGCTGAGTGACAGAACGGGACGCTAGCGCGGTCGTGCCACACCTTATCCTCGTAGGACTTCCTGGGGTTGGGAAGACGACGATCGGACGAGCCGCCGCGCGACAGCTAGGCAGGTCCTTCATCGATTTCGATCAGGAGATCGAGCGGAGGGCGGGCATGGAGGTGCGGGAAATCTTCCGCATCGAAGGAGAAGAGCACTTTCGAGCGCTCGAGTTCGCGCTGACCCAGGAGCTCAGCGGCAGTGGAGGGATGGTTTTGTCACCCGGGGGCGGATGGATCACCCAACCGAGCTCAGTCGAACTTTTGCGTTCGGCGGGGCGTATCATATACCTTAGAGCGTCACCCGAAGCAGTGGCACGGAGGCTTCGTCGGGTGGAGACTCGGCCGCTGCTGGCCGGACGAGACCCGGTTGTTGCGCTCCGGGAGCTGTACGAAAAGAGGCGAGCCCTGTACGAGACCGCCGACGTGGTACTGGACACGGAAGCACTTGTCAAACAACAACTTATAACACAAGTCGTCGAGCTTGCCTCGACCCTCAAATAACTCTTCGACGAACATGGACGAACGAATACCCGGACAGACCACCTTTCGCGTGATGGGACCCCACGAGCGGGGGCGATTCGCCCCTGAGGCATGGGGGCATTTGCTCTCGCTGAACGGCTCGGGCGCCATCAACGGGGTGGAACTGGAGCACATCATCGAGCGAGCACTCATGCAATTCGAGGGTCGGATCGCGCTGGACGATCTGCGCGGACTGCTCGAGGGAACTGGTCTGGAAGACTCGTCCGGAAGCGGCGACAACTTGACGGTGCATTAGATGGCGAAAGCCAAGACTGCAAGAAAGAAAACAACGGCGACGAAGCGCGCCACGAAGACCGTGGTTGCGGCGAAAGTGCGCAAGACGGCATCGAAACACGCCGAAGACGATGGAGTAGCCGTCGAGCCGGGCTCGACGTCGCTCGTCATCGTCGAGTCTCCGGCAAAAGCAAAGACAATCGGCAAATACCTGGGCCGGGCGTATCGCGTTCGCGCGACCGTCGGTCACGTGCGCGATCTCCCCGAGAAGAAGATGGGAATCGACATCGAGAACGGGTTCGAGCCCGAGTACGTGACCATTCCCGGCAAAGAAAAAACCGTCGCGGATCTGAAGTCCGCCGCGCGTGATTCGAGGGAGATATTCCTGGCGACCGATCCGGACCGCGAGGGCGAAGCCATCGCGTGGCACGTCGCCCAGCAGATCAAATCGAAAAACGGGGCGCCGGTACGTCGCGTTCTCTTCCACGAGATCACGCGTGATGCGGTGTTGGCCGCGATCGCCAACGCCGGCAAGATCGACGAGCGCAAGGTAGACGCGCAACAGGCGCGGCGTGTGCTGGATCGTCTCGTCGGTTACAAAGCCAGTCCAGTTCTCTGGAAAACGGTCAAGAAGGGAATTTCGGCGGGACGCGTGCAGACGGTTGCACTGCGACTGCTCGTCGAGCGCGAACGCGAGATCCGCGCGTTCAATCCCGTCGAGTACTGGACGGTCGAGGCCCTGCTCGAGAAGGACAAGCAGCAGTTCACGGCGAAGCTGCACCTGCTCGACGGCAAGAAGCCGGTGATCAGCAACGAGACGGAGGCGAGCGAGATTCTCGCCGCGCTCAAATCGCGCAAAACCTTCGAGGTAACGGAGGTCAAGCGCCGGGAGCGCCGTAAGAACCCCGCCGCTCCGTTTACGACGAGCACACTGCAGCAGGACGCCGCGAAAAAATTGAGCTTCGGCTCGAAGCGGACGATGCGTCTCGCGCAGGATCTCTACGAGGGAATCGAGATCGGTGAAGAGGGCGCGGTCGGACTCATCACGTACATGCGCACTGATTCCACGCGCGTCGCCCCTTCTGCGGTAGATCAGGCGCGCGACTACATCAAGATGATGTACGGTCAGCAGTATCTTCCCGATGCGCCGCGTCTCTACGCCGACGGCAAATCGAAGAACGCACAGGATGCGCACGAGGCAATCCGTCCCACCGATCCCACCCGCAGGCCCGAGCACATCAGGAAATACCTGAAGGAAGATCAGTACCGCCTCTACGAGCTGATCTGGCAGCGGTTCATGGCCTCGCAAATGTCGCCGGCCGTCTTCGATACTACGACAGTGGACTTCGATCTCGGGCGCTTCCTGTTCAGGGCGACCGGCAGCGTGGTCAAGTTTGACGGCTACCAGAGACTTTACAAAGAGTCCCGTGAAGCCGAGGAAGGCAAAGCGCTCGAGGAAGAGCAGGGATTGCCCGTCGTCGAGAAGGGAGAGGACATCCCGGTCAAGGGGATCACCCCGTCGCAGCACTTCACCGAGCCGCCACCGCGCTATTCCGAAGCGAGTCTCGTGAAGGAGCTAGAGCGCCTGGGAATCGGGCGTCCGTCAACCTACGCGTCGATCGTTTCGACGCTCGTCGATCGCCGCTACGCGCAGCTCGAGCAGCGTCGCTTTTTCCCGACGCCGCTCGGAGAGCAGGTGGAAAAGGTGATGGTAAAGAGCTTTCCCGACGTCTTCAACGTCAGGTTCACGTCGCTCATGGAAACCGACCTCGACAAAATCGAGGACGGCGATGTTAACTGGCGCAAAATGCTCGGCGATTTCTACGGTCCGTTCGCGGAATCGGTGAAGGGCGCCGACATCGAGGCATTGATCGGCGAAGCGCATGACCTGTCCGCCTTGGCGACCGAGAGATGCCCCACCTGTGGCGGCAAGCTCGTGCCGAGGGGCGGATTCTTTGGGCCGTTTCTGGCCTGCGAGAACCACCCGAAAGCGTGCAAATACACGAAACCGCTGCGTGGAGATCGCAAGCCGGCACAGCCAACTGACGAGATCTGTCATGAATGCGGCTCGCCGATGGTAATTCGTCATGGTCGCTCTGGAGAATTCCTCGGTTGCAGCACGTTTCCGAAGTGTCGTGGCACCCGCTCGATGCCCACCGGCGTGAAATGCCCGAAAGACGGCGGAGACATCGCCGTGCGCCGCTCCAAGAAACGCGGCAAGGCATTCTATGGCTGCTCCAACTATCCCAAGTGCGACTTCGTGGTCTGGGATAAGCCGGTGGCGGAGGTCTGTCCCGAATGTGGCTACATCGGCGCGGAATCCAAGTTCACGAAGACGCGTGGCGATTACAGGCGTTGCATCAAGTGCGCGAATGAGTGGGACGTGGCGCCCACCCCCGAAGCCGTGGCGGTGTGACGCAGGAAGTGACCGTGGTGGGCGGCGGCCTCGCTGGATCGGAGGCGGCCTGGCAGCTCGCCGCGCGAGGATATCAGGTCACTCTGAGCGAGATGCGTCCGGCGACGTCCACGCCGGCGCACAAGACCGACAGGCTCGCCGAGCTGGTGTGCTCCAACACTTTCAAGAGCACCGAGCTCACCAACGCGCACGGTCTTCTCAAGGCCGAAATGCGTCTGATGGGCTCTTTGATACTGGAAGCGGCTGACGCGGCGCGAGTAGCTGCCGGAAGCGCGCTCGCCGTCGATCGCGACGTGTTTGCGCAGTACGTGACCGAGCGAATCCTGAGCGCGCCAGGAATCACGATTGTGCGCGGTGAGGTGACTCAAATCACCGCACCGGCAATAATCGCGACCGGTCCGCTCACCTCGGACAGGCTCGCCCAAGCCATCCGCGCCCGGCTCGGTGTGGACGCTCTCGCGTTTTACGACGCGATCGCTCCCATCATTGCTCGCGACTCCATTGACGACGCGATCGTCTTCCGCGGTTCGCGATACGGGAAAGAGACGATGGAGGGCGCGGACGACGGCGGCGCGTACCTAAACTGCCCGATGACGCGTGAGCAGTACGATGTCTTTCTCGATGCGCTCATCTCGGCCGACCAATACCACGGACACGAGTTCGACGAGGTTCCGTACTTCGAGGCTTGCATGCCCGTGGAAGTGATGGCGCAGCGCGGCCGCGACACGCTTCGATTTGGACCGCTCAAGCCCGTGGGCCTGCGCGACCCACGCTCCGGGCGCGACGCGCACGCGGTGGTGCAGCTGAGACAGGAGGACCGCGCCGGTCGCATGTGGAACATGGTCGGATTCCAGACGCGCCTCCGCATTCCCGAGCAGCAGCGCGTTTTGAAGATGATCCCCGGACTCGAGCAGGCGGAATTTCTGCGCTACGGATCGATTCACCGGAATTCGTATCTCAATTCTCCCGCGGCGCTGAGCAGCCACCTCGCCGCGCGCGACGAGCCGAGGATCCTTTTCGCCGGCCAGATAACAGGGGTCGAGGGTTACACCGAGAGCTCCGCCACCGGTCTGCTCGCGGGGATCAACCTTGCGCGTATCCTGTCGGGGGACGAACCAGTAGTTCCGCCCCCGACAACGATGCTTGGCGCGCTCTACCGCTACATGAGGGAAGCCGAGCCAAAGCACTTCCAGCCGATGAACGCCAACTTCGGCCTGATAGACGATCTGCCGGTGGCCGTGCGCGACAAGAAACGTAAGCGCGAGATGTTCGCCGCGCGGGCGCTCTCGGACATGAAGGCATGGATCGACGCCAACGGCGTGGTGGGCGTCACGGCGGCCCGCGGCTGATGAACGAGCCGAAAGAGGTCGAGGACTTCCTGACTCACCTGGAAAAGGAAAGAGACCTTTCTCCCAATACGCTCATCGCCTACAGGCGCGACCTCGAGGAATTCGTGGAATTCCTCGGGAAGTATTACGGCGTGAGCGAATGGACGTGGCAGGGGCTCGATCGTCTGGCGATTCGCGGCTTTCTCGCGCACCTGACGCGGAAAAAACTCAACAAGCGCTCGATCGCGCGCAGTCTCTCGGCCGTGCGAAGCTTCTACAAGTATCTGCACCGGAACGAGCAGGTCGAGGCGAAC
>JBBQFZ010000060.1:0-15608 GCA_038322455.1 Gemmatimonadales bacterium
CTTCCGAATGGAGTGGCTGACGCTGATCAAGGCGGCATTCGGAATCATCACCACAGGTCGCGTCGAGACACCGGAGAAGCGCCGGGTGATCTATCTGATCATCGCCACGATTCCCGGAGCAATCGGCGGACTCCTTCTACAGTCAAGGGCCGAGTCCGCGTTCCGCAGCCCACAGATCATCGCGATCGCGCTCATCGTGATGGGAATCCTGCTCTGGGTAGTGGACAAGCTCGTCGACCAGCGTCGTGTGTTGGGCGAGATGCGGTGGGTGGATGCTCTCTTGATTGGACTCTCACAGGTGATCGCGCTCGTTCCAGGGGTTTCGCGCTCCGGCTCCACAATCACGACGGGGCGCGGTCTGCGCTTCGATCGCGAGAGCGCAGCCGAATTCAGTTTTCTCATGAGCATGCCGATCATCGCTGCCGCGGTCGTGTTGGAAGGTCCCAAGGCGCTTGCTCAGGGGGGACTCACCAATGAGCTGATCTCGGGGGTGGCCGCCTCGGCTATCAGCGGCTGGCTCGCAATCTCGATTCTCATGCGATTCGTGAGCAAACATAGCTACCGCATTTTCGGGCTTTATCGAATCGTGCTTGGGATCGCCGTGTTGGCGATTATCTACGCGCGTGGATGACGAAGCCCGACTCGACGGCGCGAGTGCCCGCGAGCTGCGCGAAGCTCTCGAGCTTCCGAGAGTGGAGCTCCTCGAAACGACGACGTCGACGCTGGATGTGGCCCATCGGATCGCCGCGGAAGGCGCGCCGGCAGGGACGCTCGTGATCGCGAACGAACAGACCGCTGGCCGGGGCAGGGGCGGCAAGAGCTGGCAGTCGTCGCCGGGCGCGGGGCTCTGGCTCACGCTGATCGAAAGGCCTGCTGACACATCCGGATTGGGAGTGCTGTCACTGCGCGTGGGACTCGCGGCAGCAGAAGCCCTCGATCGTTTCGCGCCTGAGCCAATCCGGCTAAAATGGCCGAATGATCTTTACATCGATCGCGCAAAGCTGGCGGGAGTTCTGGTGGAAGCGCGCTGGCGGGAGCAGTCAGTCGAATGGATTGCGATAGGACTGGGAGTAAATGTCTCTCCGCCCGACAAAATCAGTGGTGCAGCATGGCTTGAACCAGGGACCGCACGGGTCGATGTTCTTACCGAGCTCGTCCCTGGCCTGCGCGCCGCAGCGCTCTCGACAGGGCCGCTCGACGAAGGGGAACTGGAAGAATTCAACGCCCGGGACCTCGCGCGTGGGAGAGCTTGCACCGAGCCGGCGCGAGGACGAGTAACCGGGATCAATTCCGAGGGAGAGCTGTTGGTAGCATTGGCCGATTCTGTCGCTTCGTTCAGATCCGGGTCACTAGTGCTGGAGAATAGCTAATGGTCGTCGTGTTCGACGTCGGAAACTCCGAGATCACGATTGGAATCTTCGATAGGGAGGCACTGGTATCGCATTGGCGCATTACCACGGCCGCGTCACGCACCGCCGACGAGCTCGCGATTCTGATTCGATCCATAACCGGAGAGACCGTCGCGTCCGCCGGCGGGACGATAGGCTCCGCGATCTGTTCTGTCGTGCCGGCGATCACACCGATGCTGGCACAGGCGTGCGAGATGTGCTTCGGAAAGACGCCCGTGATGATCGATGCGAGGGCCGGGCTTCCGGTGAAACTCGACGTCGAAGAGCCATTTACGGTGGGCGCCGATCGGATAGCCAACACGCTCGCCGCAAGCCGCATCCACAAACGCGATGCAATCGTCGTGGACCTTGGCACGGCGACAACCTATGACTGCATCACCGCCGACGGGACATTCCTCGGTGGCGTCATCCAGCCGGGCGTGATGATCTCGGCGGACACGCTGTTCCGTCGGACGGCGCAGCTCCCAGCCACCGATATCGTCCCCCCGAAGAAGGTGATTGCGCGGAGAACGGACGAGTGCATTCGCGCCGGGGTTCTTTATGGCGCGGTTGATTCCATAGACGGGATCGTCCGGCGCATCAAGAAGGAATGGCCGAACAGGACCGCCCCCCTCGTTCTGGCCACCGGGGGCATGGCCGAGGCTATCCAGCCCCATTCCACGGAGCTGGAGTTTGTGGACCCCTTCCTGACCTTAAAGGGGATTCGCCTCGGGTACGAGATCCTCGCCGGCTGATTTAGGGGGGTAATCCCTGCCGAACCCCGCCTGGTGGGTTGACTGGCGACCCAGAAATTGGTTATGTTGAAAGGGTTAGCACTCACTACTGTCGAGTGCTAACAGCCACCTTTCCACCACCCAGCCACTTTTTCAGCAGGGCAGCTAACTATGGCTACAAAAACACAATCCAAGACCAAGGTTGCTCCACTTTCCGACCGCGTCATGATCAGGGCGCTCGAGGAGACGGAGCAGATGCGCGGCGGGCTGTTCATCCCCGACACCGCGAAGGAAAAGCCGCAACAGGGCGAGATCATCTCCGTTGGACCCGGCCGCTACGAGAAGAACGTGCGCGTTCCGATGGAGCTAAAGGTCGGTGACAAGGTTCTTTACGGAAAGTACAGCGGCACCGAAGTAACTATCGACGCCGAGACATATCTGATCCTCCGCGAGTCGGATGTGCTCGCGGTCGTCGCCTAACCAGAAACCTAAGAGCGAGCAATGGCAGCCAAGGAACTAATCTTCAATACGGATGCGCGCGCGGCTCTCAAGCGCGGCGTCGACCAGCTTGCAGAAGCGGTCAAGGTCACACTCGGTCCCAAGGGCCGGACTGTCGTCATCGACAAGAAGTTCGGTGCACCGACCGTCACCAAGGACGGCGTCACCGTAGCGAAGGAAATCGAGCTTTCGGATCCGCTCGAGAACATGGGCGCGCAGATGGTGAAGGAAGTCGCGACCAAGACCAGCGACCTCGCTGGAGACGGCACCACCACCGCGACGGTTCTCGCGCAGGCGATTTTCCGCGAAGGACTCAAGAACGTCACCGCCGGTGTGAATCCGATGGCGCTCAAGCGCGGAATCGATGCGGCCGTCTCGGCGATCGTCGAAGAGCTCAAGAAGATGAGCGTTCCGACCAAGGGCAAGAAAGAGATCGCCCAGGTTGGATCGATCTCCGCCAACAACGACAAGGAAATCGGCGATCTGATCGCCGAGGCGATGGAGAAGGTCGGCAAGGACGGCGTCATCACCGTTGAAGAGGCAAAGGGCCTCGAGACGACGCTGGAGACCGTGGAAGGCATGCAGTTCGACCGCGGATACCTTTCGCCGTACTTCGTCACCGATCCGGAAAAGATGGAAGCCGCGCTCGAAGACGCGCTGATCCTGATTCACGACAAGAAGATCTCGTCGATGAAGGACCTCCTTCCGATCCTCGAGAAGGTCGCGCAGATGGGCAAGCCGTTGCTCATCATCGCCGAGGACATCGAAGGTGAGGCTCTGGCGACGCTGGTCGTCAACAAGCTTCGCGGCACGCTCCGCGTTTCCGCGGTCAAGGCTCCCGGATTCGGCGATCGCCGCAAGGCGATGCTAGAGGACATTGCAGTCCTCACGGGCGGTCAGGTGATCTCCGAGGAAGTCGGATTCAAGCTCGAGAACGCAGTCGTTACCGATCTCGGCCGCGCCAAGCGCATCGTCGTCGACAAGGAGACGACCACGCTTATCGACGGTCAGGGTGACGATGAGAAGATCAAGGGTAAGATCAAGGAGATCAAAGCAGCGATCGACAAGACGACCTCTGATTACGATCGTGAGAAGCTCCAGGAGCGTCTGGCCAAGCTCGCCGGCGGTGTCGCGGTGATCAACGTCGGCGCGCCGACCGAGAGCGAGATGAAGGAGAAGAAGGCACGAGTAGAGGACGCCCTGCATGCAACACGCGCAGCGGTGGAAGAGGGAATCGTCCCGGGCGGCGGTGTCGCGCTCATTCGCGCCCAGAAGGCGCTCAAGACGCTCAAGCTCGCCGAATCCGACGAGCAGATCGGCGTTGACATCATTCGCAAGGCGATTGAAGAGCCGATGCGGATCATCGTGCAGAACGCCGGCGGTGAAGGCTCGATCGTAGTCGAGAAGATCCGTCAGTCGAAGGAGAACAACTACGGCTACAACGCGCTCACCGACGAGTACGAGGATCTGGTTGCGGCCGGAGTCATTGATCCGACCAAAGTGACTCGCACCGCGCTGCAGAACGCGGCCTCGATCGCGTCACTGCTTCTTACGACAGAAGCAATCATCGTCGAGAAGAAGGAGCCGGCAGGTGCTGGTGCTCAGGGTGGTGGTGCTCCGGGCGGCATGGGCGGCATGTACTAGGGCCGAACCAGGCCTTGAAAGAGTGCGGGGACCGCGAAAGCGTCCCCGCATTTTTTTTTGTCCGAAACTGAGCCCAGCCGCAAGTGATTCAGTCGAGGCCCAGCTTCGTGAGGAGCTCGGCGAAGCGGGAATCGTCGCGTATTACATCGTACAGAGGGGCTCCCAGCCCGAACGACAGCGTGCACGCTCGCTGATCGTAGGCTTTGTTGAGCCAGATGAAACCGTTATCGCGGTCGCCGAGGTGACAGTAGATCCATGAGATTATCACCGGTCCGACGTAGGAGTGCTGTGATCGCTGCATCAAATCGTCTAGTATTCTCCTCGCGGCCTCATGCTCGTTCGCCATCGCGTAGACTGCGCCAAGGATCCCGCGCAGAAAATTCACATCTGGTGAAAGCGCCACCCCACGCTCGGCATGAAGAATTGCCTGTTTGAACGCACCCGCGGCCGCGTGTGACATGCTGATGCAGAGGAGGGAAAGCGCAGATGTGGGGTCGCGTTCCAGCGCGCGCTCCGAGTCGCGAATCGCCTCGTCGTAGCGGCGTCCGTGATAGGCGACCAGTGCAGATATCCCGTTTGCAGCCGGAGAGAAGGGATCGAGCTCTTTCCCGAGACGCGCCTCCTCAGCGGCTTCAGTTTGCCGGCCGGACGTGCTGAGAAGCCACGCCAGGAAATTGTGCGCCTGCGAGTAGCGGGGATTGAGCTCCACCGCCTGCCGCAATGAGGATTCGGCTGCATCCCAATCCCAATCGAGAAGCTGCACGAACCCGAGGGAGGTCCTCGCTTCGGGCAACCCGGGTGCCAGCTCCACGGCCTTCGTCGCCGCGGTCAGTGCCTTATCCAGCACGGCTGCAGAAGGGAGAAACGCGTAAAGTCCGAGGATAGAATAGACATCCGCCACACCATGGTAGGCCAGCGCATACCCGGGGTCTTTCTCCAGCGCGGCCTGGAAGTAGTGCAGCGCCTTGTCCACCATGCCCGCGATGTTCCAGCGATAGGAGCAGTGTTTTCCGCGGAGGTACAGCTCGTAGGCTTCGATGTTCTCCGTCTGTCGGCTTCCGAGTGCTTCGTCCTGGGCCGTGGTGAGCTTGACCTTTAGATGTCCCACAATGGTACGGGCGATCTCGTCCTGGATGTCGAATACATCCTGTACCTCGCGATCGTAGCGCTCCGACCAAAGGTGATAACCGTTGGCGACGTCGATAAGCTGCGCTGTAATGCGCACGCGCTGCCCAATGCGTCGGACGCTTCCCTCCAGAATCGTCTTTACATTCAGCTGCTGCCCGAGCTCCGCGATGCTGAGCGATTTTCCCTTTAGGGCGAACGCCGAAGTCCGCGACGCTACCTTCAAGGTGGGAATGCTCGCCAGGGCGTTGAGTATCTCCTCCGTGATACCATCGGAGAAATATTCATTCTCCGGATCGGCGCTCATGTTGGCGAAGGGCATGACTGCAATCGATGCCTGCTGAACTTCACGAACCTTGGGCGACCCTCCCGAAACGGACGCGTAGGATGACGCCTCCGATCCTCGGGAGACCGCTGCATGACCAAGCTCTGGTGAGAGAGCCCGCGGCGGCGGAGCCGCACCGCGACCGCCCGTGACGCTGAGCGACCGTGCGAACTCTATGGCGTTCGGGTAGCGGTCCTCTGGAGCCCGCGCGAGCGCTCTTACCACGACTCCGTCCAGCCAGGGCGCGACCTCCTTTCGTATTGCCGAGGGAACAGGAGGTGGCTCGGTGAACCTGCGAACAAATCCGTCCTTGCCGAAGAAGGGCGGCTTTCCGGTAAGCATTTCGTAGAGCACGCATCCGAGACTGTAGATGTCGGTTCGGCCGTCGACCTCCCGATCGGCCATCAGCTGCTCCGGGCTCATGTAGGCGGGTGTTCCGGGACTGCTCATCCCGGTTCGCGTCAGCTGCCGTACACCTGCGAGGTCGATCGCTCGCGCTATTCCGAAATCCGCGACGATGGCGTGCCCGGCAGACAACAGAATGTTCTCCGGCTTTATGTCGCGGTGGATGATCCCCTGACCGTGGGCGTACGCGAGCGCATCGGCTGCTTCCGCGGCAATCGCAACCGCAGCGTCGCACTGGAGCTGGCGCTCCCTGCTCATTCTGGCGCGCAGCGTCTCTCCGCTCACGTATGGCATCACATAATAGAGAAGCTCGGCAACGTGCCCCGAGTCGTGAAGCGGCAGGATGTTTGGGGTGCTGGAGCCCCGCCAGCACCCGAATTTCCCGGATGAACCGCAGCTCTCCCGTCTCGGAGCCCGGGTCGGCATTGAGAACCTTCAGAGCCACGCTGCGCTCGTGTCTCGTGTCGCGGGCAAGATAGACGATTGCAAAAGCGCCTTGCCCAATCTGGCGCTGAATTTCGTACCGGCCCTTGAGGGCTGCACGCAGGGGCGCGATTGGATCGTTTCCGCTCTGGGCGTCGGGCGGAATCGCGTTTTGGACTGGGTCGGAGCGATCAGTCACGACTACCGATCCCGAATTGGCGGATAGGCACGAGGTGCTCTCGATGATGGCGCAAAACATAAGCTTTACAAGGCCATTAAGCCACCGAGACAGCTTTTTTTCCGTTGCAGTCCCGCTGCCCTCGATACAGTATCTAGGCTCATTAGAATCGGCTCCAATTCTCTTCGTCGCAGGAAGTCCAATGACATTCAAGCGTCCCCTCACACTGATCGCCATATTCGCCGCGAGTTCGCTCGGCGCACAGGCTCCCGTTACTTCGTATCTGGTCACCCGACTCGGAGTCGATACGGTCGGCCTCGAGCGCTACACGCGAACGCACAGCAAGCTGGAAGGTGACGTCGTTCTCAGGTATCCGCGCGTAAGAACGTTTCACTACGTCGCAGACCTCGGTCCGAACGGGGAAATTAAAAGTTTGACGACGCTGGTAACGCGACCCGGCGCCGACGCAAATACTCCACCAGTGCTCCACGCCGTCACCACTTTTGCCGATTCAGTCGCAGTGATCCAGGTTGAGCGCGCGGGCAAAGCCGACACTACGTTGAGCGGACGCAAGATCTATCACGGGCGCGTCGTTCCCACTCTAGGAACGGAGCCGCCGTCGTATGGTCTCTACGAGCAAGCTCTGTCGAGCGCAAAGCTTGGCAGCGACAGCATCGCATACGCGCTTGTCGGAATGGGTCCGGGACCTGTTTCCGCAATCATTCTAAGGCGCCGCGGCGCGGACTCCGTTGCCTTCACCAGCACGTTCTTTCCAAACTGGATCGAAGTCGCAAAGGTCGACCCACGCGGGCGCATCACTGGCATAGACGCATCGGCGACGACGGTGAAGGTGCGCGCCGAGCGTGTTCCGGATCTCGCCTTCGACAACGTCGTCTCGCAATGGGCGGCATACGAAGCAACCCGAGGCGGTGCGATCGGTCAGATGTCGCCGCCGGACACGGTGAGGGCAAACGTCGGCGGGGCGAACATCACGGTCGCGTACAGCCGGCCGGCCAAGCGCGGACGCGTGATCTTCGGCAACATCGTGCCTTGGAACCAGGTGTGGCGCACTGGCGCGAACGCGGCGACCCAGCTGACGACGGACAAGGATCTCGTCATTGGAGGCACGACGGTTCCTGCCGGCAAGTACACACTCTGGACAACTCCCACTCCTACGGGCGGGCAGCTCATTATCAACAGTGAAACGGGACAGTGGGGAACCGACTACCATGCCGATAAGGATTTCGCGCACATCAACCTCACATCGAGCCTGCTGGCGCAGCCTGTTGAGCAATTCGTGATCGGAGTTGCGCCACTGGGTTCGGGCGGAGTGCTCCGCATGGCTTGGGACAATCGCGAGTTCACGGTTCCAATCTCGGTGAAATAAAAATTGTCCGGCTCGGAGACTACTGGGCGGGGTGATCGCTGGCTCCGCGCAGCAGGATATGGGTTCCTCTCAGAATTCCTGACAGTCCTGACGATCATCGCGATCGTGACGGCGTATCGGTACCTGTTTGCGCGGGGAATGTCAGAGGCTGATTACGCCGCGTTTGGAATAAGGACAGGAGAAGTCGTGGGGACCGTTGGCGGAACGATCTACACGCTTGCTCTGGCTCGACTGCTGATGCCTCGGCTCACCAGGCGCTTTATCGAACACGGGCTGGTGGTAGCTCTCGTCGCGATCGCGTTCTCCGTTGGCGGCTCGATCGTGGGTCATCGTGGAGTACCGGCAGGTTATCTGCTTGCTTCGATTCTCAAGCTGGCGGCCGGTGCTCTGGCTGGGGTTTCCTACTCGCGCTCGACTTCGCGAAAGCTGAACGCTGTCTGAGGTAGTGGGACTGCCCACCGAGCTCCCCGAAGTGATCTGTTGAGACTCCTCGTGAACGCCGCCAGGTTAGTCCCCCGACTCACCTGAATCGGACGCGTTTGGGGTCGAAAGAAATCTTCCCAGTGTGTGACGAGCACCTCTCGAGGCTTGAGCACTGTGAGCAGGCTGTCGGGCGTGTTCGAAACGTTGGATGACGTCGCCGCGCAGAGAACTGCCAGATCTACCTGTCGCTCCGCGAGAAGGTCCTCGGAAGGGAATCCGAGTGTCGGCTCGCTCGGCGCATCCTGAAAATAGATCCGGAAAACCGGAGCACGCCTAGCCGCCGAAAGCACGTCGATGACGTAGGCGTATGTCTCGCCGAGCTTCCACTCCGCCGCGGTGTGTGGCAAGCTGTCCCGATCGGCTTCGAGGGTTCCGGCCGAAAAGAGATACTTCGCCTTCCACGCACGAAATGTGGGCCCATGGCTAGACATGATTGCCATGAAACGAAACGCGCTGTCGTCGGAAAAATACCAAACGCCCTGATGTTCGCGCGTGCCAGCGGCGGTGGCGGGAATCGCAACGACGCGCGCACCGTTGCCGGCGCGTAGAGTCGAGTCGCCCATCAGCATGTGGCGAACAGTCGGTCCGCCATAAATCCTGGCGGATCGGGCTCGCCTGGTCGCTACATATGGCACGTCCATCAGGTGGTCGTAATGGCCGTGGCCGATCAGAATTGCCGTGGCCGCGTCCGCGGAATGCGGGAGGAGTCTGTCGATGGCGAGCGTGTCGGGCGCGATGCGGGGTGTGCTGCGAAGGAGATGGCTGACGCGAGGAGCCACTTGCGACAGCGACGGGTTGGAGAAAAAAGGGCTCGTCAGCAACACATGCCCGCCGTGCTGGATCGATAAACCTCCGACCCCGAGGAAGATGACCGTGATCAGGCGGGCAGAGTCGCCGCAGGTCTCCGGAGAGCAACCGACCGCATGCGGCCCGGATTCCAGCTGAGTACTAACGAGCGTCTGGGGGTGGCAGGCGGCGACGAGAAGCAGCGTCGTTCCGAGGCGGGCCCTCCAGAGCTGGATTGGGTTCAGTCAGAAACCGTCAACGATATGGGATTGTCCAGGTATACCACTTTCTCTTCGCGGCGGGAATGGATTATCCGCCAGAACCAGTTTTCGTCGTGCGGCTGTCCGCCATGCTCCATCACGAGCTTGGCGAGGTCGGCCACATCGGTCGGATCCATCCGAAGACACCCATGAGATGCCGCTGAGCCGAGGCTTTCGACATCACCAGTCCCATGGATGTAGTAATCGGGCTCCTTGAAGAAAAGCTTCACAACCTTCATAGGGTTGGCCGGGTCGCCGGGGCCCTTTGCAGATTTTCCCTTCGCCCAATCCGCATCTGGCGGCGGGTGCCAGCTCGGATTCCACACGATCTTACGGATCGTATAGGTGCCCGGAGGTGTGGGATACTTCTCCTGTCCGACCGCCACCGCGTAGGTCTTGAGTGTGCTGTCGCCGTGCTTGACGGTCAGGATCCGGGCGGCGAGGTCGGCGGTGAGCGTCAAAGGCTCGACGACGAGCTCTGTTGGGAGCGGTGAGGTATCCCGGCCTGCGGTGGGCGCGGTACGTGGGACCTCTATCTGCGCGACAGCCGGCCCCGCTGCGGCCAAGGACCCGGCTAAGATGAGTCCGATAATGATTTTATGAGAAATGGGCATCTGCGTTGGTTTCGTTTTGGCTTGAATGCCAGCACGTAATACAAATGTCGTTCCACTCGTTTCGAGCCGAAGTCGGTAGAACCTGGAACAAAAAGGGCACGGCTTGCTGACCGTTTTTTCAGCCGAGGGAAACTGCTCAGCCTTGGCTGGCCGCGCCCTCGTGCATTCTGCATTTTCCTGTCGCTGAGCCGACCTCACACCTCAACTCATCCGCAACGCGATGCCTGTCACTCGTTCCGCTCGTGCCGCTCTCTCCCTTCTGGTGGCCGTAGCGGCTCCAGCCCGCGCACAAAACGTCGACCCTTCGCTCTACTCCAGCCTCGAGTGGCGGATGATCGGTCCCTTTCGCGGTGGCCGGACAATCGGTGCGACTGGAGTTCGCGGCCAGCCGAATGTCTTCTACGTCGGCGTCAACAATGGCGGGGTGTGGAAGACGACCGACGCCGGGCGGGTGTGGACGCCGATCTTTGACGCCGAAGGCACGGGCTCCATCGGGGACGTCGCGGTTGCGCCGTCGAATCCGAATGTGATTTACGTGGGTAGCGGCGAGGGCGTCCAGCGCCCCGACCTCTCCAGCGGAGACGGGATCTACAAATCGACCGACGCCGGCAAGACCTGGCGCCACCTCGGATTGCGCGACGGACAGCAGATCCCAAATGTCATCGTCGATCCACGCGACGAGAATCGTATCTTCGTCGCCGTGCTCGGACACCCCTACGGTCCGAACCCCGAACGCGGCGTGTATCGATCCACCAACGGAGGCGAGACATT
The DNA here is from genome assembly GCA_038322455.1 of Gemmatimonadales bacterium. Lineage (GTDB taxonomy): Bacteria > Gemmatimonadota > Gemmatimonadetes > Gemmatimonadales > Gemmatimonadaceae > UBA4720. The sequence continues at coordinate 11,022 of JBBQFZ010000060.1, forward strand.
CGAGCGCGTTCTCTACAGGGACGAGAACACCGGCGCGATTCAGGTGGCCTTCGATCCCACCAACCCCCAGATCGTGTACGCGGCATTGTGGGCGGGACGGCAGGGTCCCTGGGAAAATGCCGTCTGGAACGGGCCGTTGAGCGGACTCTTCAAATCGGTGGACGGCGGCACGACCTGGCGCCAGCTCACGGCCGGCCTGCCCATCGCCGCGGATGGACTCGGACGAATCGGATTTACGATTGCGGCGAGCGATCCCCGACGGATGTACGCGACCGTTGATGCGACAACACTGGGCGGGATCTATCGCTCTGACGATGCTGGAGAGACGTGGCGGCGCACCAACAGAGAGGAGCGCGTCTGGGGTCGCGCGTCTGATTTCGCCGAAGTAAAGGCGGATCCGCGCGACGCGGATGTGGTGTATTCCGCAAACACATCGACATATCGGTCGAGCGATGGCGGGAAGACGTTCACCGCCATCAAGGGCGCGCCTGGGGGCGACGACTACCATCGCATCTGGATCAACCCGGACAACCCGGACATCATGCTGATCGCCGCCGACCAGGGCGCGACGATTACCGTAAACGGAGGAGAGACCTGGAGCTCGTGGTACAATCAGCCGACGGCCCAGTTCTATCACGTAATCACCGACAATCGCGTTCCGTACTGGGTGTATGGCGGCCAGCAGGAGAGCGGCTCGGTCGGAACAGCGAGCCGCGGCGACTACGGCGCGATCACTTTTCGCGAGTGGTACCCGGTCGGCGCCGAGGAGTACGGCTATATCGCCCCGGACCCGCTCGACCCGAACATCATCTACGGTGGAAAGATCTCGCGCTTCGACCACCGCTCGCGTGAAGTTCAGAATGTGAGTCCGGAAGCGGTGAGCAGGGGCAAATACAGATTCCTGCGCACGGCCCCCATCATCTTTTCCACGGTGGACCCGCACGTCCTCTACTACGGATCCAACGTTCTCTTCAAGACGCTGAACGGCGGCCGCGACTGGGACATCATCAGTCCCGATCTCACGCGACAGAATTACGACGTTCCTTCTGCTTACGCGATGTACACCGGCGGCAACCTCGACCGAGCAAAGAATCGGGGAGTGATCTACACCGTCGCGCCATCATTCAAGAGCGCGAACACGATCTGGACCGGGTCGGACGACGGCTTCATCCAGCTCACGCGCGACGGGGGCAAGACGTGGAAGAATGTCACGCCCGCCGCGCTCACACCGTGGAGCAAAGTGTCGCTGATGGAGGCGTCACACTTCGACGATCAATCGGCGTATGCCGCGATCAACCGATTCAAGCTCGATGATCTTCATCCGCACATCTATCGAACGCACGATGGCGGCATCAGCTGGAAGGAGATAGTCGCCGGAATTCCGGCAAGCGAAGTCGTGAATTCGGTTAGGGAAGATCCTGTCCGTCCGGGACTTCTGTTTGCGGGCACCGAGCGTGCGGCTTACTTCTCCGTCGACGACGGCGAGCACTGGCAGTCGCTTCGTCTCAACATGCCGGCGACGTCGATTCGCGACCTCGTGATTCACGACGATGACATCGTCGTCGGGACGCACGGGCGGTCATTCTGGATCCTCGACGACATGACGCCGCTGCGGCAGCTGGATGCGCGCACCACTGCTACCGGGACGTACCTCTTCAAACCAAAGCCGACGTATCGCTTTCGCCGCAACAAGAACACGGATACGCCGCTCCCACCCGAAGAACCCGCCGGCCAGAATCCGCCCGACGGCGCGATCATCAACTATCACCTCGCCGGCAATGCGGGAGCTCCTGTCGTTCTCGCGATCCTCAACTCTGCCGGAGGCGTAGTTAGATCGTTCTCGAGCGCGGACTCCGTCGAGCCGGTCGAGTCCGATCTCAACGTTCCATCCCATTGGGTCCGGCCGCCCCAACGACTTTCATCGTCGGGTGGGACGCACCGCTTCGTCTGGGATCTTCACTATCCGCCGCCCAGAGTTCTGGGGTACGGATACCCGATCTCGGCGATCGTCGGGGACACGCCGCGCTTTCCACTCGGTCCCGCGGTTCTGCCCGGTAACTACACGGTTCGGCTAACCGTCGGCGGAAAGAGCTACTCGCAGCCGCTTACAGTCAAGATGGATCCGCGCGCGCCGATCACCGCGGCGGGCCTCAAGCTCCAGCACGACATAGGCGTTCGCATGAACGACGCGATCAGCCGCGACTTCGCGGCACTCGCCGAGCTGCGGCACCAACGTTCGCTGCTGAAGGTGCAGCGAGAAGGGGCGAAGGCGGGCGAAGTCGCTGACTCTCTGGTCGCGCTCGATTCAGCACTCGCGGCAATCGAGGTGAGTCCCCAGAGAGGCGATGCTGAGAGTTTGGTGCGCCTGAACGGAGAGCTGGCTGGAATTCTGGACACGGTCGAAGGCGCGGACATGGATCCTACGGCCCAGGTCATCAGAGCGTCGAGCGATCTCGAGCGGGCCCTGGCCGCGGTACTCCGCCGCTGGTCCGAAATGCAGCGGACGCGCCTTCGGCCCGGTTCACGGTAGATTATAGCTGCGGACTGATTCGCTGGTCACGGAGACACAGATGACAACGAGCAAGGAAACCGAGTGGATGAATCACCCGCGCCTGCGGAAGCTCGTGGCCGCGGTGAACGAGCTCACGCTCGCCGAGCGGATCACTTTGGTGAAAGGGCTGGTTCCGGCGATCGCGGACGAGTTATCCGATACCGAATACGAGAAGTTCATTGCCGCGATCCGTCTCAAGGGCGAGCGCTTTCACGAGGCTCAGGCGCATCCAGGCGAGGGAAGGGCGGAGCGCAAGATTCCAGGCGATCGCGACATCGAAGGCCGATAGCCGGAGCAAAAAAACTATGACATTTCCCTGGATTCTCGGTGCGCTGGTCGTCGCGGCGCTGCTGTTCGCTCTTTACGCCGGCACGAGCAGACGAAAGCCCTGAGCTAGATCCCCAGCGCCAGTTGCATCGGCGCGTCCGATCCCTGCGGGCAGCCCCCGACTACGAAGGGACCGACTACTCTGTGCTGCGATGATGCAGTGAGCCTTCCCTTGAATCGCGCTTTGCGGAGCGCGTCTCCAACCGTGCTCAGCGCTGTTCGGGGATTGTTGCACTTCTCGCTAAGGTGGGCGAGCACAATGTTGTTGAGCCCCGAGTGGATGTTCTGACTCGCGGTCTGTCCCGCGGCCCGATTGCTGAGATGTCCAAAGTTGCCGCCGATGCGCCGCTGCACCGAAGGCGGATAAGGACCCGTCCTCAGCATTCCTTCGTCGTGATTCGCTTCGAGCACCAGTATGTCGAGCTTGTCCAACGTGCGTGACACGCCTTCGGTCACGTGGCCAAGATCATAAACGATTCCGGCGCGCGTACCTTCTTCAATCGAAGTCACGATCACCGCGATCGGCTCGTTTGCGTCGTGCGACACGGGCACGGTCTCAATGCGAAAGTCACCGATTACGACGCTGCTCCTCCGGGGCGTAAGGATCGCGCGCAGTCCCGCCCAGCCCGGGCACATCATTCGAGTGCCCGCCGTAGAGACGATCGTCCAGCCCCATTTCCTGGCGGCGCCCGCAACACCCTTCATGTGATCCGTGTGCTCGTGCGTGACGACGACGGCCTCGATCGATTCAGGTGCGACGCCAGCAACCGACAGGCGCTGCTTCAAAACGCGCGGCGCGAACCCCGCGTCGATAAGCACGCGTGATCTCGCTGTCTGCACGAGCACCGCGTTGCCGCTGCTCCCGCTGCCAAGGACCCAGAGATTCATCAGGACTTCCAACGCCTCTTGTGCGCTTCAGTCAGCTGCTTGCGCGCCTTGTCGGTCAGATCCACGTGCCGCCGCGCCATCACACGGCCGGCTACCTCGAGAAACTTAGTTACATCGTACGTATCATAGGGTTCCGTCTCACCCCAGGAGAAGGGAGGCACGACCTTGGGCGGCATGGATGAGCCGAATACGTTGGCACCTGCGCCTATCACGGTACCCGTGTTGAGCATCGTGCCTATTCCGGTTTTCGAATGGTCACCGAAGAACGTGCCCAGAAACTGCTGCCCGGTATTTTTCACTCCGCCTGGGGTCCACAGCTGAACCGGACTGTAGGTGTTCTTGAGATTGCTCGTCGTGGTCAGCGCTCCCAGGTTCACCCAGCTGCCGAGATAAGAATGTCCGACAAAGCCGGCGTGTCCCTTGTTGCTGTAGCCGAGCACGATGGAGCTGCTGAATTCTCCGCGAACCTTGCAGTGGGCGCCGATCGAAGACGCCGCCACGCGGTCTCCAAGTATCTGCGAATATCGGCCGACGACCATCGGTCCGACCAGATGCGTGAATGGAGCGATCACCGCCCCGGCACGAATCAGTATCGGACCGGCCGAAGTATCGAGCACTACGTTCGGGCCAATCTCCGCGCCCTCCTCGACAAAGACTCTCTCGGGGCCGACGATCGAGGTGTCGAGCGATGTGCGGAGTGTAAGCGACGCCGCGCGCCGCGGAATATCTTCGATGAGCTGTTCCGCCAGCGTTCCGATGAAATCCCAGACCTCACCCATCCACCGGCCCTCGATCCTGCGACCGCCGAGGCTGGTCTGGAT
>JBBQFZ010000061.1:0-15546 GCA_038322455.1 Gemmatimonadales bacterium
TGTGTGTCGCGTTAGCTCTAAGCGCCTGTAAAGGTCCAACAAGTCTCAAGGCGCGTCTGTCGACCTCGACCGACTCTCTGACCGTCTATGCATTGTCGGGCACTCCGCCCTCTTATCCGAGCGGTGTGTCGTTGACGGGCAGGCAAGTTGTCCGCGTCGACGGATTCGCTTCTTTTGACATCGCGCTGGACATCGACGGCAATGGCAACGCCGTGATCTATCCGGTCAAGCTCGTCGTGAGCACCCCCGGAGGCGCGCGCCCGGTCGGACTGCAGGTGGTGGGCGGTGGCTTTGAAAGCGTGACCACGGCTCCGGCGACGGGGTTCGAAAGGGATTCCGCGCTGGTCGTCACTACCGGCCAGGTGGTCGCCATTCAGTCGCCACACAATGTATCGGGTGACATCTGTCAGTACGCGATCTCGCCGTACCTGTACGCCAAGATCGCGGTCGACAGCGTCAACCTCGCATCCAGAACCCTCTTTGTCCGCGTGGGGTTCGATCCCAACTGCGGCTTTCGTTCCTTCGTCGACGGCGTGCCGACGAGCTGACTCGTGCACGACCTGAGGATGGTGCGTGAGCATCTCGACGCACTGCGCGCGGGTATGCGCCGGCGCGGTGCACTCGACACGCTCTCGCCGACCATTGATCGCGCTGTCGAGCTCGACAAAACCCGGCGCGATACAATCCAGGCCGTCGAGGAGCGAAAGGCCGCTCGCAATACTGTCACGCAGCAGGTCGGGCAAAAGAAGCGCGCCGGAGAAGCCGCGGACGATCTTCAGAAGCAGTCCCGCGACCTCGGCGACGAGATATCGCGACTTGACCGGGAGCTCGCCGAAACCGAGAGTCAGCTCAACGCGATTCTCCTCGAGCTTCCCAACATCACCCTCGACGAGGTCGCAGCCGGCGGCGAAGAGAGCAACAGCATTGTTCGCACATGGGGAGAGCCGCGCGAAGGTGCGTCAGTGAAGCCCCATTGGGAGGTTGGCACCAGGCTCGGCCTGATCGATTTCGAGAGAGGGGCGAAGATCAGCGGCTCGGGGTTCATCGTCTTTCGGCGGCGAGGCGCGCGACTGGTTCGCTCGCTGCTGAATCTCATGCTCGACGTGCACACGCGCGATCACGGCTACGAGGAAACCTGGGTGCCGGTTGTCGTGAATCGGGAGAGCATGATCGGCACCGCCCAGCTTCCGAAGTTCGAGGAAGACATGTACGGGTTGAAGGGCGAGGACGCGTTTCTGATTCCGACCGCCGAGGTTCCGCTCACCAACCTCTATCGCGACGAGATTCTGCCCGACTCCGAACTCCCCAAGGCGTTGACCGCTTACTCGCCGTGCTTTCGGCGCGAAGCGGGCGCTGCCGGGAAGGACACACGTGGTCTGCTCCGCGTCCACGAGTTCGACAAGATCGAGCTCGTGCGTTTCGTGAAGCCGGAAACCTCCGGCGAACAGCTGGAGCTGCTAACGGGGCACGCGGAAAAGATCCTACAGCTTCTGGAGCTTCCGTATCGCGTGGTGCGACTCGCGGCCGGTGACACGGGCTTCGCCAGCGCACACACGTACGATCTCGAGGTTTACGCGCCGGGAGTGGGCAAGTGGCTCGAGGTATCGTCGTGCAGCAACTTCACCGATTTCCAGGCTCGCCGAGCGAACATCCGGTTCAAGCCGGCCGATGGCGGCAAGCCGCGCTTCGTGCACACACTCAATGGCAGTGGCCTGGCATTACCGCGGATCATTGCTTCAATTCTGGAGCACCACCAACAGAAGGATGGCAGCGTGCTCGTCCCCGCTGCGCTCAGCACCTATCTCGGCGCAGAGCGCCTGAGCTAGACCATGCGCCGGCTCGCTCCGGTGACACTCATTACCATCGGCGTACTCGCGCTGCTCACGTGGTACGTGATCTATACGCGCGCAGTGGTCAGAGAGCTACGCCAGGAAGCGACGCGCGTGGGTCTCATGTACGCGCGGGTGTACAACGGGTTGAGCGATCCGAATCCGGACGCAGCGACTGCCGCGCTTCTCGATCTTTCACGGCACATCCGTGAATCGGGTGTGCCAATGATCCTCACCGACACGCGGGGACGCCCCACCGATACGGCCAACGTGCCGTTTACGGCGCCGATCAACTCGACCGTGATGCGGGACTATCTGGACGAGATCGACCGGCAGAATGCACCAATCATCGAGCCCGGCGTCGGCGCTGTGCACTACGGCAACACACCCCTCGTGCGGGGACTCATCCTCATTCCCGTCCTCCAATCGATACTGATTGCGATGGTTCTCGTCGCCGGAGCGTACGCGTTGCGCACGCGCGGCCGCGCCGATCGCGAACAGATCTGGGCGGGAATGGCGAGAGAATCGGCGCACCAACTGGGCACGCCGCTGTCGAGCATCAGCGGCTGGATCGAGCTGCTGCGGGAGACGGAGCCCGAGTCGACGACCGCCGCCGCCCTCGATCACATGGATGCGGATCTGGAGCGCCTCGAACGGGTCGCGCACCGGTTCGAGCGTATAGGCCGACCGCCGCGCCAGGATCCGGTCGATCTCGGCAATCTGGTGGATCACGTGGCGGCCTACTTCCGCGCGCGAGTTCCGACGCTGGCGCAGCGGGTTACGGTATCATCGTCGCATCAGGGCGACCTGGTCGTTCAGGGAGACGCGGTTCTTCTCGAATGGGCGCTCGAGTCTCTGACGAAGAATGCGATCGATGCGCTCGCCGGACGGGACGGGAGGGTGGAGATCTCCGCCGAAGCGCTACCGGAAGGAAGGGTGCGGGTCCGGGTAGCGGACAACGGACCTGGCGTAGCCCGCGAAATCCGAAACCAGATTTTCGATCCCGGCTTCTCGACCAAGGAAAAGGGTTGGGGAATCGGGCTCTCCCTCGCGCGTCGCATCGTTCGCGACAGTCACGGCGGCGAGCTTCTCCTCGTTCCGTCCGAGCGGGGCGCGACGTTCGACATGCTCTTGGGGTGAGATCGGGGCGCTATTCAAGCTGCTAACAGTCTTCGAAGCCTCTCTCGTCGTCCTCAGTTCCAGCTCTCGGTATAGTAAGATTCCGGGTTCTGAACGCGGCACTGCCACGGTATCTTGAGTGAATGCCTGAATCATCCACCGTCGCGACTGTCGAAACCAACGAGCCACTGGCGGGTTTGAACCCCGCCCAGCGCGAGGCCGTGCTCCACTTCGAGGGGCCCATGCTCGTGCTTGCCGGCGCGGGATCGGGCAAGACGCGCGTTCTCACGACCCGCATCGCGCGCCTGATCGAGCACCACGGTGTGGATCCTTCGCGCATCCTTGCCGTGACGTTCACCAACAAGGCCGCCGGAGAGATGCGCGAGAGAATCGCGCGCCTGCTCGGCGAAGAGCCGAAGGGGATGTGGACCGGCACCTTTCACGCGATCGGCGCCCGCATCCTTCGGAGCGCGGCGAGGCACGTCGGCAGAACCTCCAGCTTCACCATCTACGACGAGGACGACAACCTCGGAGTCGTCAAGCGGCTGATGGAAAGCGAAGGGATCTCGCCGAAGCAGTGGAGTCCCAAGGTGATCTCGTCGTTGATCTCCGATGCGAAGAATGCTCTGGTCCCGCCCAGCGAGTATGCGTCGCTGGCGATGGATCCGGTGTCGCGTGCGGCCGCCAAAGTGTATGGACGAATGGAAGCGACGCTCAGGGGCGCGAACGCGGTGAGCTTCGACGACCTGTTGGTGCTGCCGGTCGAGATCTTTCGCAAGGATGAGCAAACGCTGACCCGCTACAAGGACCGCTTTCAGTTCATTCTGGTCGACGAGTACCAGGACACCAATCGCGCGCAGTTCCAGTTCATCAAGCTCCTCGGCAGCGGACATGGCAACGTCGTCGTCGTCGGCGACGACGATCAATCCATTTACGGCTGGCGGGGAGCCGATATCCGAAACATTCTCGATTTCGAGAAGGAGTTCGCATCGGCGAAACTCGTGCGTCTCGAGGAGAACTACCGCTCGACACCCGACATCCTGCACGTCGCCAATGCGGCGATCACGCAGAACGTCGGACGAAAGGGCAAGACGCTCCGCGCGACGCGCCCATCGGGCGAGGCAGTAACCGTCGTCGCGGCACTCGACGAGCGCGATGAAGCGGACTGGGTTCTCGAGGAGATCAAGTCGCGCCGGAATCGCGAGAACCGCGGGCTGAACGAGTTCGCGGTTCTTTACCGCACGAACGCGCAGAGCAGGGCGCTCGAGGACGCGCTGCGCCGCGATGCGATACCGTACCGCCTCGTCGGATCGGTCCGATTCTACGATCGCCGGGAGATACGCGACCTCATGGCGTATCTCAAGCTCATCGCGAATCCCGCCGACGAGGAAGCGTTCAGACGAGCAATCACAGTTCCGAAGCGCGGCATCGGCGACACCACGGTTGATTCGCTCGCGGCGCGGGCTCGGGAAGCGGGCGTCCCCCTTTTTGAGATCGCCGCCCGTGAAGATCTGCAGCAGGCGCTACGGCCCGCGGCGCGAAAGGCCCTCGCCGATTTCGTCATCCTGATCGCGACTTTGCGCGAGCGCGCGAAAGACACTAGCGTGGACGTGGTCATCCAGGAGCTCATCGAGGAAATAAAGTACGTGGCCTACCTGCAGTCCGAGGGGCCCGAGTCCGCACGCGACCGCATCGAGAACGTCGGTGCCTTGATCAATGGCGCCGCCGAAACGGTCATCGACGACGGTGGTGAAGTTGGCCTCACGCCACTCGACCATTTCCTCCAGCGGGCGATGCTGGTCGCGGGCGCCGATGCTCTCGATCCGTCGGCTGACGCCGTTACGCTCATGACGCTTCACAACGCGAAGGGCCTCGAGTACCCCGTAGTATTTCTGACCGGACTCGAGGACGGGCTCTTCCCGCTCGCTCAATCCTTCGACGATCCACCCAAGCTGGAAGAAGAACGTCGTCTCTTCTACGTTGGCATCACGCGCGCGGAAGAGAAGCTCTTTCTCTCGTTCACGGAGAGGCGGATGAGAAATGGCGAGACCCTCCCGTCGATTAAATCCAGATTTCTGCGCGAGATCGCGGCCGCCAGCCTCGAGGAGAAAAAGACGATGCGCGTGAGCGCGATGGGGCGCGGGACTTCCTCACGCGGTGAAGGATTCCATAGTGGGGCATATCCGGCGCGACGCACCCATGACGTTCCTTCGTGGAGAAAGGTGGCAATTACCGAGGCGGAGCTCTCGCAGGATGAGCCTCGCTACGTGAAGGGAGAAAGGGTGAAGCACAAGCTATTCGGCGACGGGTCCATCGCGGAGGTATCGGGCCTCGGAAGGGAAGTAAAGGCCGTCATCGATTTCGACGACGTGAACGTGGGAAGAAAAACGATCAAGCTCGCGTATACCACTCTTGAACGGGGGCAGGAATAGTGTCGGTCACCCGCGCGGATGTCCTGCACATTGCCGAGTTGGCGCGCCTCGGCGTCACCCCCGCGCGCGCAGACGCGCTCACCGCGGAGCTCAGTGCCATTCTGTCGCACATGGAAGTCCTCTCGCAGGTGGACACCAAGGCCGTGCCGACGGTTCATGGCACTGGTGAGATCGGTACGCCGCTACGTCCCGATGTCGGCGTGGCCGCGCTGATGACCGGGACGATCGCATCCATTGCCCCCTCGGTGCGCGACGGCTTTTTTCTCGTCCCGCGACTGGCGACTCATGAGGATTCCACCGAGAGCGGGGCTTGAGCGTCGACAACTACACGCAGCTGGGCGCGGCTGCCATCGCTGCCGGCGTTCGGGCCGATGAACTTTCCCCGGTCGATCTGGTCCGCGCGTCGTTCACTCGAGCGGAGGCGGTCGGGGCGGGTTCTGACGGGCTGAACATCGTCCTCTACTCCGACGAGAAAGCGGCGATCGCCGAGGCGGAAGAGACGCAGACGCGCCGCAAAAGCGCGACAGACCTCGGCGTGCTCGCGGGGGTTCCCATCGCCGTGAAAGACAACATCGCCACCCTCGGGCTCCCGACAACATGTGCGTCCAGAATTCTGAAGGGTTACGTCAGCCCCTTCGAGGCTACGGCGATCGAGCGTCTTCGAGCCAATGGCGCGCTGATAGTCGCCAAGACGAACATGGACGAGTTCGCAATGGGATCCTCGACGGAAAACAGCGCATATGGTCCGGCCAGAAATCCGCACGACGTCCGCTGCGTTCCGGGTGGATCGTCCGGAGGATCGGCGGCCGCGGTCGCAGCGGGAATCACGCCGATCGCCCTTGGGTCGGAGACGGGCGGTTCCGTCCGGCAGCCGGCTGCATTCTGTGGTGTGGTGGGCGTCAAGCCGACCTATGGACGCGTGAGCCGATACGGCCTCGTCGCCTTCGCGTCCTCGCTCGACCAGATCGGAGTGCTGGGCCGAACCGTTGACGACGCGGCGCTCGGGCTCGAGTGCATCGCCGGATTCGACAAGTTCGATTCCACGACATCCGATGCAAAGGTTCCGATCTATCGCCTATCCGCGCTTGGAAAACCGGCGCCCGATCCCGGTGATCCGGAAACGGAAGCGATTCGCATTGGACGTACTCCTGTTCCGCTGCAACCGCCGCCAGTCGAAACCACACTCGCCGGAATGGTTATCGGGCGACCGAAGGAGTACTTCCCGGACTCCTTGGACGGGAAGATCAAGGACCTCTGTGATCAAGCCCTTGACCGGTTTCGCTCGATGGGCGCCACGATACGCGACATCTCTCTGCCACGCTCGCCACTTGCGATTCCCGTTTACTACATCCTCGCGCCAGCCGAAGCGTCGTCCAACCTCGCGCGCTTCGATGGCGTTCGGTACGGGCTTCGCGTCGATCCGGGCAAGGGGCTCAAGGCGATGTATGAGGCCACGCGCTCGGAGGGATTCGGCCCCGAAGTAACGCGTCGCATCCTCCTCGGCACGTACGTGCTCTCAGCCGGCTATTACGATGCCTACTACAGAAAGGCGCAAGCCGTGCGCGCGCTGATCACCGATGATTTCCGCGCAGTCTTCGCCAGCGGCGTGCATGCGATCTTTACTCCAACGACCCCGAATACGGCGTTCCCGATCGGAGCCATCAGCGAACCGTACGAGATGTACCTGAACGATATTTTCACCGTGACCGCGAACCTGGCCGGTGTTCCGGCGATATCAGTGCCGATCGGGAGGGTGCGCAATCTCCCCGTTGGGGGTCAGATCATCACGGCTCACTTCGACGAGTACGCCATGTTCCGCGCAGCCTATGCTCTCGAGGCGTCGCTCGGCGCCGAGGCACACAGGTGAGCGGCCGCTACGAGATGGTCGTCGGGCTCGAGGTGCACGTGCAGCTGAAGACGCGCACCAAGGCCTTCTGCGGATGCTCCGCCGACTTCGGCGCCCCGCCGAATGTGAACACGTGCCCCGTCTGTCTTGCTCTTCCGGGTGCGCTACCCGTGCTCAATCAGCACGCGGTCGAGCTCGGTGTCCGCGCCGCGCTCGGACTCGGCTGCAATGTCAATCGGGTTTCCGTGTTCGCGCGAAAGAACTACTTCTACCCGGACCTTCCGAAGGGTTACCAGATCTCGCAGTTCGACCAGCCGCTCGCCACCGGTGGGTCGGTCGTCCTCGGAAAATCGGAGAACGGATCGGACATTCGAGTGGGAATTACCCGGCTTCACATGGAGGAGGACGCGGGCAAGTCCATACACGACCGCTATCCGGGCGCGACGGCGATCGATCTCAATCGCGCCGGTGTTCCACTGATCGAGATCGTGAGCGAGCCCGACATTCGCACGCCGGCCGGAGCCGGCGCGTACCTGCGCACACTGAAGCAGATTCTTCAGTATCTCGACGTGAGCGATGTGAGCATGGAGGAGGGAAGCCTTCGCGTCGATGCCAACATCAGCGTCCGCCCACCGGGTCAGGCAGAGCTCGGGACAAAGACCGAGGTCAAGAACATGAATTCATTCTCCGCCGTCGAGAAGGCGCTCGAGGCGGAATTCATTCGGCAGACAGCGCTCATCGATTCGGGCGGGAGAGTCGAGCAGCAGACGCTCCTCTGGGACAGCGTGCGCGAGACCGTTCGACCGAGCCGAACCAAGGAGGGAAGTCACGACTACAGGTATTTCCCCGAGCCCGATCTCAGGCCTCTCATGCTCGATGTCAAGTGGATCGCCAACGTGCGTAAGGAGCTCCCCGAGCTGCCGGATCAGAGAAAGTCCAGGCTCGTTGCGGATTTCGCGCTTCCGGCCGTAGAGGTCGAGCAGGTTACCGCGGACCCCGCGCTTGCCGAGTACTTCGAGGCCGTCGCGCGTGCTTCCGGCGACGGAAAGGCTGCCTATAACTGGGTGATGGGCGAGGTGCTTGCGGCACTGCGCGCGTCCGGAACGGAGATCAAACATTTTCGCGTGCGTCCCGCCGATCTGGCGCAGCTGCTCAATCTCGTGCGCGACGGAACGATCAGTCATACGGCGGGGAAGCGCGTGTTTGGCAGGATGGCCGAAACCGGTAAGCCGGCTCCGCAGATAGCCGCCGAGGAGGGACTTCTACAAGTGGGCGACGAGAGTGCGATCGCAGCCTGGGTAGACGAAGTGCTCGCCGAGCACCCGGAGGAAGCAGCACGCTTTCGCGCCGGCGAGAAGAAGCTGCAGGGCGTGCTGGTCGGGTTCGTTATGAAGAAATCGAAGGGACGCGCCGATCCGAAGCGCGTGAATCAGTTGCTGTCGAACCGGGCCGGATAGAGAGGCTCCGGGAGCCCGAGCGCGTAACGAAGCGCGCTCGGCGGCATTCCGAAATGGTGCTGGGCCTGCTCGAGCACGTGATCTTCACCACCGCGCCTGAGGGCGGCCCGCCGAACCTTTTTCGCCTCGCGCAGGGGAACCGTTCCAGCGGGATCGAGCTTGAATGCCTCCGACCGATCCAAGCGCGCGATGAGGTCGACCACGTAGTCGAACGCGCGAACCATGTACGCGCTGACTTCCGTGTCGGTCAGGTCCCAGCGGCTCTTCTCCTCTACCAGGTGGAAGATCCGTTGCCATGATTCGGTGTCGGCGACGTACACCATCCCGCGGAAGATTCGCCGATTCGTTGGCGTGCTGAAGATTGTCGGACTCAGAATGCGATCGAGATGCTCGTCGGAGTGCGAGTGATCCCTGAGAATGAGCTGCTTCGCCGTCCGGCTGAATCGCTCACCCACATGAGTATCGAAGCGACTCTCCCAGTAGCTGTGTCCCAGCGCAGCCGTCGCCGACGTGATCGTGAGCTGGTGGGGGACGAAATAGTTGTGGGCGACGGAATCCGCCGCGAGATGCGCGAGGTATCCGAGGGCGAACGCCCGCAGCGGCTCCGAGTCGGCGTTGTCGTAGATCTCGAAGCCGACGTTCCACGAGTGGCAGTGCCGCCCGGCGGCCGCGTACTTCTTCGCGATGCTGGTGTCCGCTGCGATGGAGCCGTAGAGAAAGTCGTACGGGAACGCGGCGAGGAGCTCGCCCACGCCGGACGGCAACAGTGGCAGCGAGCGCATCACTGCCTCACCCAGAAAGATGTGCGTTCCCGGAGTCCACGCGTGCGCGGCCGCCGGCGTCAGCATCAACGCGAGCAGAACGGCCAGTGCCAGGCCACCAGCCGAGACTGCGCGCGGCGTGGCGCGCCGCATTTGCAGGACCTTAGATCCCGATACGCTTACGCTGCCGCCGTACGGCCTTGCGAAGATCGTTCAGCTCGTCCTTAACGACATCGTTGATCGCATCACGCGCGGTATCGACGTAGTCGCGGACCTGCTCGACGACGTCATCCACTGGAATGCGATCGATCAGCTCCTCGCCGCGATCCACCGCGGTGCGAAAGCCGGCCTTCGCCCGTGGCGCGGCCCAGCGCGCTCCTTCAGCGGCGCGGTCACCTGCCCAACGCGCGCCTTCGAGTCCGCGTCCTCCCGCCCACTTCGCACCCTCGAGACCCGCAAGTCCGGCGAGCGTCGCACCGCGTCCCGCGTAACGCATCAGCGGTCCAACAGGTCGGCGTCCGGACGGCCCGCGTCTGAGCAAAAGCGTAATTCCGGCGCCCACCGCCGCGCCGATTATTGCCGCGGTGAGAAGGTCGTATTGCTGCTCACGCCCTTCGTCCGCTGCCATTTCTGGGTCGGACTCGCGGGCGCGGTTTCTCCCCGCTGTCGGTTCTGTCTTCGTCGTAGTCCCCATCGAACAACTCCTCCTGGTCAAAAGCCTGATTGATTCCCGTCTGCACGCCGCGTATGGTCGACGCAGTAGTCACGAACGCCGACTCAGCTTCCTCCTGCACAACGTCGAGCAGCGCGTTCAGCTGCTTCATGCGGTCTTCCGCAGACTCCAGCGCCTCCTGCAGGCGCTGATTTACCGCGGCCACCGTCTGACTCACCTGCTGAACATCGACGCGGATCGAAGTCGAGATATAGTCGACGTTATCAGCGATCGCGCTGGCATGCCGCATTAGGGGGTTTATGTCTCCATAGATCTTGTCGAGCATGTCGCTGGTTTTCTTGTAGCTCTTTCTGAAATTCCACGCCGCGGGAACGAGCGCGGCGGTCAGAATGATGACCGTAATGGTCATCACGCCGCTCGCAGTGCTGGTGATTTTTTCCCACACGCCTGGCTCGGCTACTATCTGCTTCGTGTAGATGGTATCCGGCAGCGCGCGAGCCACCTGCTGCAGCAACTCGGCGCCGCTGATGAACCATGCTGTCATACGTCGTCAGGTGTGCAAGGGAGAGGCCATTTACATAGCGAGTTTAGCCACACGGTACAAAGAGTGCGGTCTGCGATATATTTTCGCAACACGCCAACCACAGCCGGCTTCAGGAGCAACATGCCAGCAGTACAGTTCGTCGTCGAGGGAGGAAGACCTCTCAGCGGCTCCATTCGTCCCTCGGGAAACAAGAATGCGGCGCTGCCTATCGTTGCCGCCGCGCTGATCTCTGAGAATGTGGTCCACCTCGAGAATGTACCCCGCATCCGCGACATCGAGACGCTTGTGGAGCTCATTCGCTCGGTTGGCGCTTCGATGGAATGGGTGGGCCAGAACTCCCTCGACGTCCACGCCAAGGATCTGCGTCCCGCCGACCTGAACCCGACCCTCTGCGCCAAGATACGCGCGTCGATCTTGCTCGCGGCGCCGCTCCTCGCCCGCTGCGGGCAGGTGACGCTTCCTCCTCCCGGGGGCGACGTGATCGGACGCCGCCGGCTCGATACGCACTTCCTTGCACTCGAGCAGCTGGGGGCTGAGTTCACGCACGGCAAGATGATCGAGATGCGCGTCAAGGGCTTCAAGGGCGCCGACGTGTTCCTCGACGAGCCCAGCGTCACGGCGACGGAGAACGCGCTCGTGGCGGCTGCGTCGGCTACCGGAACGACGGTGCTTCGGAACGCGGCGAGCGAGCCCCACGTCCAGGACCTGGCGCGTTTTCTCATCGCGCTCGGAGCCCAGATCGAAGGAGTCGGGACGAACACCATCACCGTACACGGCGGACGGCCTCTGGGCACAAAGCCCGTGACCCATCGGATCGGACCTGACCACATCGAGGTCGGATCCTTCATCGGTCTCGCTGCCGTCACCAGATCGGAGTTGAGAATCGAGAATGCGGGCATCGAACACCTTCGCTCCACTCGCATGGGGTTCTCGCGCCTTGGAATCGAGTGCATCGAAGACGGACCCGACCTGATCATCCCCGCCAAGCAAACGCGGCAGATCCAGGCGGATATGGGCGGCCACGTGCCGAAGCTCGAGGATCAGCCGTGGCCCGCCTTCCCGGCCGACACAATGTCGATCGCCATCGTAACGGCGACGCAGTGTGACGGGCTCATCCTCATGCACGAGAAGATGTTCGAGTCGCGCATGTTCTTCGTCGACAAGCTCTCCACTATGGGCGCGAAAATCGTGCTCTGCGACCCGCACCGCGCGCTGATTAGCGGGCCATCCCGACTGCGAGGAGCATTCCTCGAATCGCCAGACATCAGAGCGGGGATGGCTCTGCTTCTGGCCGCGCTTTGCGCGGAAGGCACGAGCTTCATCAACAATGTCGGACAGATCGAACGCGGCTACGAGCGAATCGACGAACGTCTCAACGCGCTTGGCGCCTCGATCACACGCGTTGACGATCGACGCTCCTAGAAAGTGAGTGAAGTACCGAAGGAGATTATCCCGGACTTCGACAGTTGGGGGATTCGCGCATTTGTCACTACGCGCGAAGCCGGAACTTTCAGCCTTTCGAGCACGGAGCCCGTTAGCGACGTGATGACGCGCTGGACTCAGGTCCAGCGGGAACTGTCCGACACCGCCCGCCGGTTGGTCTCGCTCCGGCAGGTTCACGGGACCCGGGTGCTCGTCCACACCGGCGGCTGGGAAGGTTGGCTTCGGGCGGGAGAAGATGCTGACGGGCACATCGCCGCCGAGAAGGGGATTGCCCTCTCAGTCGGAGTTGCCGACTGTGTTCCGGTCTTCATCGCGCATCCGTCCGGAGTGGTGGCGCTTCTTCACTCGGGTTGGAGGGGCACGGCTGCCCGCATCACAACCGAAGCGATCGCGGCGCTCGCGCGATACGGCCTCCCGCCTGACGAGCTCGCCATCCATCTGGGACCAGCAATCTGCGGCCGCTGCTACGAAGTGAGCGCCGAGGTTCGTGAGCAGCTAACGGGGGAGACGGCGACTCGTCCCGGAAACGTTGACCTGAGATCATTGATCGCCGAGCACGCAACGGAGACGGGCGTCATGCAGATCACGGTAAGCGGATTCTGTACTCGCTGCGACAACGATCGGTTCTTCTCACACAGGGCCGGCGACCCAGGTCGACAGATCGCGGTCGTCGCGGCGCAGTCCTAATCGGTATTGGGTCAGTAACCCGCTACCGTCCTGGTCTGGTGAGTTGACTCGTGTCAGCTTCCTTTCTACATTGTATAGGGCGTTCAACTCGGCGGCCAACACTGATGTGGGGATCCCCCCACATTTTTTTGTCCTCAGAATGGACCTCGAAGGTAGATGAACGGAGCGCTGGAAGACATTGTCGCATCGCAAATTAAGCCGCTTGGCCTTGAGCTTTTTGAGCTCAAGCTGGGTGGCAGCAAGGGAAGGCCCGTAGTCGACGTTCGGATCGAGCGCGAAGACGGCGAAAAGGTGACGGTTGACGATTGCGCCGGTGCCTCGCGCGCGATCGAGACAAAACTGGACGAACAGGATTTCGGCGGCAGGCAGTACGTGCTGGAGGTCTCATCTCCGGGCGTCGAGCGGCCGCTGAGAAATGCAAAGGATTGGGCTCGGTTTGTTGGCAGGACCGCCGTCGTCACGACGAACGTGGCCGGCGACCCAGCCGGTCGCAGAACCGATGAAGTTGAGATCGCGGGCGTCGAGGGCGAGGCCGGCGAAGAGATCGTGAAGGTGTACGATGAGCGCGGCAACGAGCGGCGCTTTCCGTTGGCCGCGGTTGAAAAGGCGCGGCTGGCGTTTCACTGGAAAAGGTAGAGGTACAAGGACATGGCGGCTTCAGTAGAAATTCTGACTGCGATTCGAGAGCTGACGAACTCGAAGCAGATCGATCGCGCCGAATTGCACGGCCTCCTCGAGGACGGAATCAACGCCGCTCTCGCCAAGAAGCACGGGCCCACCGTACAGGCTGAAGTGGACATCGACGAGAACAAGGGGGCGATTCGAATCGTTCTGCTCAAGACCGTCGTCGAAGAAGTCACGGATCCGGCGAGCCAGATCTCGCTCGAGGAAGCGCGCTTCGAGGATTCCGAGTTTCAGGTCGGCGACCAGATGGAGATCCCCGTCGACTTCGCCGAGTTTGGGCGGACCGCGGTCCAGGCGGCGAAGCAGCGGATCATCCAGCGGGTTCGGGAAGGCGAGCGCTCCAAGATCCGCGACGAGTTCTCGAGCAGGGTAGGCGACCTCCTCTCTGGCGAAGTCCAGCAGATCGAGCGCGGAAAGCTCGTCATCATGCTCAACAAGTTCCGTGAGGCTGAAGCGATCATTCCGTATCGCGAACAGAACCATCGCGAGCACTTTCACCAAGGGGACCCGATCCGCGCCGTTCTCAAGCGCGTCGAGGAGACCCCGAAGGGCCCGCGCCTCGTTCTGAGTCGCGCCGACGCCCTGTTCGTGAAGGCGCTGTTCAAGCTCGAGGTGCCGGAGATCCAGCAGAACCTGGTTGAGATTCGCGCCAGTGCGCGCGAAGTGGGCAGCCGCACCAAGATTGCCGTCTTCTCGCGCGATGATTCCGTCGATCCGGTGGGCGCTTGCGTTGGCCTCAAGGGCTCGCGGGTGCAGG
This sequence comes from Gemmatimonadales bacterium, assembly GCA_038322455.1. Lineage (GTDB taxonomy): Bacteria > Gemmatimonadota > Gemmatimonadetes > Gemmatimonadales > Gemmatimonadaceae > UBA4720. The sequence goes on from JBBQFZ010000061.1 coordinate 14,233, forward strand.
CCGTCGTCAACGAGTTGGGTGGAGAGCGAATCGACATCGTGCCCTGGTCCGCCGATCCCGAGCGCTTCGCCAAGCTCGCGCTCGCTCCGGCGCGCGTCGCTCGCGTGTTCAGCGATCCCGCTACCAAGACCATCCAGGCGATTGTGGACGAGGATCAGCTTTCGTTGGCAATCGGCCGCAATGGCCAGAACGTGCGCCTCGCGTCCGAGCTCACCGAGTGGAAGATCGAGCTGTATTCGAGCCGTGAGTGGATGGAGCGGGGAACAGATCAACCAATTTTCGCGCCCCTTCCGACCGACGAGCCAGTGTCCGGAGTCAATCCCCGTCTCCTCGATATCGAGGGAATGCAGCCGGCGACGGTAGCTGTGCTCGAAGAGGCCGGGTATCGCACGCTCGACGACATCATCGATCTCGAGCGCGAGGATTTTCTGCGTCTGCCCGGCATCGCTCCCGAAGAGGCCGACAGACTGATGGCGATCATCGATGAGCTCACCACCGACGAGGCCCCGGAAACCGCCCAAGCAGCCGTGGCTACCACTGTGGCGGACGCCGACGCTGGAACCGAGATGGCATCAGAGGGCGGAGGCGCGGCGCCGGAAGCAGAGGCCGTTGCGGAAGCAGTAAAGACGGAGGAGAAGGAGTAGCTGATGGATTCCGTGGAAACGCGCAAGCTGCTCGGCCTCATCGGCTTGGGTGTGCGTGGACGCGGAGCGATCATTGGCGTGCAGCAGGTGCGGGAAGCGGCGAAGCGCGGCAAGTTACAGCTGGCTATTGCAGCGCCCGATGCCTCAAGCAACAGTTTGGATAAAGTCCTGCCCCTGCTGAGGGCGCGAGGAATATTGGTTCTAGCGGGACCGTCGGCAGCCGAGCTCGGGTCGGCTGCCGGCCGAGAGACGACCGCCGTCATAGGAATTGTTGACAGAGGTCTGGCAAAGGGAATTCGGGCGCTCAGTTCGACGCCAATGCCGGATGGCCGTAAGGAGGAGTTGGGTTGAGCAAGCTTCGAGTACATGACTTGGCGGGTGAATTCGGAATCTCCAGCGACGAGGTGATAAACCTCCTGCGCGCGATGGACGTTCCGGTGCGTAGTCATCTCAGTCCATTGAGCGACGATCAGGTCGCGCGCATCCGAGCCCGCTGGGAGCGTGAAAAGCGCGCGCGCGTAGCAGCACCGCCGGCAGCTACCCGTCGCCGTCGGGGAACCGCTGCTGCCTCCGCGCCCGAAGTAAAAGCGGAGCCCGCGCCCGCGGCTGATGCATCGGTTCGTCGGCGTCGCCGCGTTGCGGCTGAGGCGGTCCCGGAAGTCGTAGAGGC
>JBBQFZ010000062.1:0-15445 GCA_038322455.1 Gemmatimonadales bacterium
ATATCGATGAGTTTCGCCACGATCCGGACGCGATCGCCGGCGTGCCTGATGCTTCCGTCCAGCACCGTCGTCGCGCCGACTTTCTTTCCGATCTCCCTGAGACTCTGGTCCCTGCGCTTGAACGGCATCACCGAAGTACGGGAGATGACTCGTAGCGCGCGCATCTTCGACAGCTGCGCGATGACATCCTCCGTAATCCCATCCGCGAAGTACTCGTCGTCAGGCGCCGCCGTAATGTTGACGAACGGCAGCACTGCGACCGATGGCACTCGAGATGGTGCGGGGCCGTTGCGGGCTGAATCCGGTCTAGTGGTTCCCGTGCGTAATTGTGCGGCGAGCGCCAGAACCTTTGGATCCGGCGCGAGATCGAGGTCCGCGCGCACGCGGTTGGCGTGCTCTCCGGCGTGATGGATCGCCCCCAGCCGGTCGCCGGCGTCGTCCAGTGCGCGCATCAGCGCCTGTGCGTTCGCCCCCGAATGCGGATCGGTCGCCACCAGGCGAAGGGATGTCCGCACTCTGCCCTGGAGATCACCGGATTGCCTCTGTTGTTCGGCGAGCACGTGAAGCGCCCCCATGTATGCGTGCGCGAGCTCGGTTCGGCGCTCATCGAGCCAGTAGCCGAACTCGGTTGAATCGTCGAGATGAAATCCGTCCAGCAGGGAACCCGAATACAACCGCACCACTCGCTCGGCCTCGTCTGCGTCGATCGCCGTGCGCAGATCATACAGGTCGCAGGTGACGCGTGAGGGATTGAGCAGCAGTGCGTCGCCCGTTGACGCTATCGCGCCCTCGCCGAGCGCGGTGCGGAGGACGTGAACCGCCAGGTTGAGCAGCCGGCGCGCATTCGCGGTGTCGCGTTCGGGCCACAGGAGAGCCATCGCGCGTTCACGTGAGAGGGGCTGCGGCCACGCGGCGACGATGAGCGTCAGCAGCGCAATGCGATGCCGTTGCGCCGGTGGGCCGGTGAGGGGAGCGTCTCCGGAGCGTAGAGAAGCGCCCCCGAGGAGTTGGACTGTGATCATCGTCGGTCGTCCCGCCGGCTAATTCGTAGCTAATTCCTGGCGCAAGGAGCTGTTAACCGCGCCGCGTCACCTTCCTCGCGAGTCCAAGATAACCTACAACCTACGAGGGTACGATGAAACGAATTGCACTACTGCTCGCCGGTGTCACACTGCTTGCCGGATGCGGCAACGAGCCCCTGACGACTGAGAATGCCACGCGCGCGGGATCCCCCACTGCGGCGATCCGGGAGTCCGACGCGGACGTAAACAAGGACCTTGCGAGGCTGCGACAGGTGACCGCGTCGTTTCACCAGTTCGACAGGGCCGCAGAAGCGGGCTGGTCAGCCAAGATCACGGGGTGCATGACGGACCCCGTGGCCGGCGGAATGGGTTTTCACTATGGTAATACCGCCCTGATCGATGGGACGGCCCGTGTCGACGAACCTGAGCTTCTGCTCTACGAACCCGGGAAAGGCGGGAAGTTGAAATTGGTAGCCGTGGAATACATAATCCCCTACGCTTTCCACAGCCGCGAGTCAGCGCCTCCGGTGCTGTTCGGGAAGGAGTTTCAGAGGAACGACACGTTTCAGCTTTGGGGTCTACATGCCTGGGTTTGGAAGGAAAATCCGAGCGGAATCTTCGCCAGCTGGAACCCGAAGGTCAATTGCGACAACACGACCGATATGGTGGCAATGAATCACAACTGAAGCACCTCACCCTCCACCGGAGACAGACACATGCCGAAGTACATCATCGAACGTGAGATCCCGAACGCCGGGGCTCTCACTGCCGCGGAGTTGACGGCGATCGCACAGCGCTCGTGCGCGGTGCTACAGGACCTCGGGCCCAGCATTCAGTGGGTGCAGAGCTTCGTAACCGAAGACAAGATCACCTGCGTCTACATCGCCCCCAATTCCGACATAATACGGGAACATGCAAAACGGGGGGGATTCCCGGCGGATCGGGTGCTCGAGGTGGCGATGATCATCGATCCCACGACGGCGGAATCGAATGACCTCGTAGGCTCGACGACCTAGCCAGGCGACGATCCGATTTCCAAGGCCCGCAATGCCCGGCGCTGCCGTTTGGTGTCGCCGTGCGTTGTGTTGGCCCTTCTGATGAGAGGCATCCTTCAACTAATTTTGGAGGCATGACCACCAAACGTACGATCGCGATCCTGACCGGCGGAGGCGACGTGCCCGGTCTCAATCCGGCGATCCGCGCGATTACGATCCGCGCTCTCCGCGAAGGCTACCGTGTTGTCGGCATTCGCCGTGGTTGGGCCGGACTCGTGGACTACAGCCGCGATGACGGCGCCGACAACTCCGAGAACGTGCAGGACCTCACGGAGGCAATTGTGAATCGCGCCGGTCGCACCGGCGGAACGTTCCTCCACACGTCCCGAACGCGCCCAAGCCACATGCCCCGCGCGCGCGTGCCAAGCCACCTGACCGGCTACGACAAGCCGATCAACGACGTCACCAAGGACGTGCTCGGAAATCTCGGGCACATCGGAGTCGATGTCCTGATCCCGATTGGCGGCGACGACACGCTCAGTTACGGCAAGCGCCTGCACGACGAAGGGATGCACGTCGTCGCGATTCCCAAGACAATGGACAATGACGTGTACGGCACCGACTACTGCATCGGTTTCAGCACGTGCGTCACCCGCACGATCGAGCTCACGCATCGTCTACGCACGTCGGCGGGATCGCACGAGCGGTTTCTGGTGATCGAGGTTTTTGGCAGATACGCCGGATTCACGGCCCTGTTGCCGACAATGGCCGGTGCCGCCGATCGGTGCATCATTCCGGAGCATCCTGCCGACCTGGAACAGCTCACGGAGCTGATGGTCTACGACCACAACAGGAATCCGAGCAAATACTCGGTGGTCCTCGTATCGGAGGGGGCGCACCTCAAAGCTCAGGAAGGCATGAGCTTCCAGGGCGACGAGGTGGACATGTTCGGCCACCGCAAGCTCGGAGGCATCGGCGACGCCGTGACTTCCGCGCTCAAGGAATATTCACCGAAGTACAACAACGGTCGCCGGATCGACGTCGTCAATCAGCGGCTCGGCTATCTCGTGCGTTCGGGGGATCCGGACGCGCTGGATTCGATTGTGCCGATGGCGTTCGGCAATCTCGCGCTCGACCTGATCCTGAAGAAGGAATACGGCCGTCTCGTCAGCGTTCACAAGGGCTTTTACGACAGCGTCCCGATCACGAGCGTGACGTCGGAAAAGAAAGTCGTCGACGTAAAAAAGTACTACAACATCGACCGCCTTCGGCCCATCTACGAGTTCGACGGCGCCCCGCTGTTCATCATGACGAGTGACTGAGGAGCGGGTGTGCGCGGAAGCGTGAAGGAGAACGTTGTTCCGACGCCCAGCGTGCTCTCGACCCATAGTCGTCCGCCGTGCGCCTCGATGATTCCTTTCGCGATATAGAGGCCGAGGCCGGCGCCGGCGCGTCGCGTTTCCCGGGCCTGCCAGAAGCGATCGAAGAGGTGTGGAAGATTTTCTGGCGGGATTCCCGCGCCGGTGTCTGCTATCGTGAAAAGGGCTTCGTCGCCGGTCATGCGACCCCGAACGTCGATGCGCCCGCCCTTCTGCGTGAACTTGAGCGCGTTTCCGATGAGGTTCGAGAACACCTGGAATATCCGCTTTCGGTCGGCCGACACGCGAGCCGCTTCTCCGTCCCACCCATACGTTACGGCAATGTCGGGCGAACCGGCATCCGCAAGGGCTTCATCGAGCAGGGATTGTCCGTCGACCATGGCCGGGTCAACGGCCAGTCGCTTTGCGTCAATTCGTGTGACGTCGAGCAGATCCTCGATGAGTGAGTTCGCCCTCTTCACCGCGCGGACGATGATGTCGAGCTTGGGGGGGAGCGACAGGGGAGAACCATCAGGAGTTCCAGCCGGGATCATCAATCCCGCCGGGCCGATGACTTCGAGAAGGAAGGTGGCGGCCATGTTGATGGTATTCAGTGGATTGCGCAAATCGTGCGAGACGATGCCAAGGACGTCGTCGCGCGCGCGCGTTGCCTGCTGCGCCTGCTGGTAGAGGCGCGCATTATCCACCGCGAGCGCAGCGCGGCGGGCGAGATCGGTGGCGAGATCGAGATCGTCATCACCGTAGGTGCGCTCCTTCGATGCCGAAAGCAGAATCAGCGCGCCCAGCGTCTCGCCGCGGGCCATCAGTGGAGCGGAGATAAATGATCGAACGCCTAGCGCCGTAAGGGCCGAGCCCGCGGCAGTAACGTCGGGGAAATCCAGAAACGCGCGCTGGGAAGCCAGCGTGATTGAGAGTGGCAGTTCTCCATCGGCCAACGGTGTGGCGAGCAGCGCGGCGAGCTCTGCCATCGCGCTGTCCGCCCGGACGACCTCGACGCGGCGAAGACTTCCGTCGGCGTCCAGCGCATCCACGATGCAGACGTCGGCGATGGACGGGACAGCGAGTCGCGCCAGGTCTTTCAGGACCTGGTCTCCATCGTTCGAGGCAGAGAGCAGCTCGCCGGCATCGGCGAGGAAGCGCGCTCTCCGCTCGGCTGCACGCACCGCGGCGCTCGTAAGCATCAAGTCCTCGTAGCTCAGTACGACCAGTCCGAGGATGTGCTCGGTGTCGGCGGCGATGGTGAAACTCGAGCCGAGGAGCGTGACATCAACGGGCACTGCCGGCGCCGCGTCGGCGGGCCGCCGTGGACGGTCGATCGCCGTCCGCACGCGCGCGAGGAGTCGCTCGGGGAGATATGGTTTCGTGACGTAGCTGTCTGCTCCGCTCGCGACGCCACGAACGATCGCGAGCGGATCGTTGAGGCTCGTGAGAAGCACCACCGGCAGATCGCGCAATTTCGGATCTGCCTTGACGCGCCGCGCCACGTCGTACCCGCTTATGTCGGGCATCACGACATCACTCAACACGAGATCGAAGCGGTCGTTGTGCAAGAGCTCCATGGCGCGCTCCCCTGCGCGCGCAACGACGACGTCGTAACCCTGCTGCTCGAGCAGGTGGGCGAGCGCCGCCGCCTGCGTGGCGCTGTCTTCGACGACCAGGATCCGCTCTCTCATACGGCGTCGATGAGGTAGGGCGCGATGTCCGGGAGCGCCAGCGTGGCGGTGACGACCCCCGCGCGCACGGCTTCGCGTGGCATGCCGTAGACAATCGATGTCGCTTCATCCTGGGCGATCACCAATCCGCCCGCGGCGTGAACGGCGCGGAGTCCAGTCACGCCATCATCTCCCATGCCGGTGAGAATCAAAGCGATCATCCGGTTTCGATATGCTGCCGCCGCACTTGCGAAGAGGTGCGTGGCTGACGGGCGAAAGGAACCAATCAGCGGCGCGTGCGACAGTTGGATGCGTCCGTCATCATGGATGCCGAGGTGCTGATCGTCGGGCGCCAGATACACGACGTGCGGCCGGACCAATTCGGACTCTGCCGCGACCCGCACTTCGAGTTGCGTGTTCGCCCCGAGCCAGTTGGCGAGGCCGTTGACGAAGCCCTTGGAGATGTGCTGTACCACGAGCACCGGAAGTGGAAAGCTTGCCGGCAGCGCGTCAAGGAGATCGCGCAGCGCGGCTGGGCCGCCGGTGGAGGCGCCAATTGCGAGAATTCGAGGCCGCTCGGCCGGGCGCACGGGGTGGCTCGAGAGTGAGCGTTGCGGTCTTGTCGGCGTCGAGGCGCCCCAGCGACGGATGACCTTTACGTCGCTCATCGCCTTGACCATCGCAACGAGGTGCGCCTGCTGCTCTCTGAAACGAGGCGAGCCCGGGCCTGCTGGTTTGGGGAGGACCATCAGCGCGCCGGCACGCGTGGCCTCGAGCGAGAGCTCGACCTCGCTCGCATTCGCCTGCGACGACACGATGATGATCGGAGTGGGCACCTTGCCGACGATGCGCATCGTCGCCTCCAGTCCGTCGAGCTCCGGCATCTCGACGTCCATGGTGATCAGATCGGGGCGAAGGCTTTCTGCCATTGCGACTGCCTCGAGTCCGTTTCGAGCCTCGCCGACGACGGTGATGCCGGGATCGCTCGTGAGCATCTCGATGAGCAGCTGCCGAGCGGTCGGCGAATCCTCGGCGACGAGGACGCGGATCAAGAGGCGTCGCCCAGCAGCTGCCGCACGATGCCGAGCAGCGTGTCCTGATCGAAGCTCGATTTCAGAATGTAGGCGTCGGCACCTGCCTCGAGTCCCCGCGCGCGCTCTTCGGGCTTGTCGAGAGACGTCACCAGAATCACCGGCAACTTCGCGTGCGCCGCCGTCGCGCGGATCTGTTCGGTCAGTCCAAGACCGTCGAGCCGCGGCATCTCGACGTCACTCACGACGAGATCGATGCCGCCCTCCGGCACCAATTTCAATGCATCGACGCCATTGACCGCCGACGTCACCCGGTACCCCGCGGCCGACAGTACACTCTCTTCCAGCGTCCGAGTGGTGATGGAATCGTCAACGACGAGAACGTGCCACTCGCGTGCGGGAGCGGCCGTCTCGGTAGCGAATCCCATCGAAGCCTCGCGGCCGGCGCGCCCGGCGGAGCTCACGAGGGCACCGGCATTCACGACCAGCGCGATTCGAGTTCCGTCGAGCAGTGCCGCGCCGGAGTATTGCCCGGCCGCCTCGTCGCCGGCGTGCTCGAGAGGACGAACGGCAACCTCTCGCTCCTCGCACAGCTCGTCGACCGCGATGGCCAGCCGGCGACCGTCGACAGCGAGAATCACAATGTTCAGCTCGGGGGCTGGCAGGGGATCGACGAGCGGCGGGCCCAGCAATCGCGCGAGCGAGGTGAGTGGGATGGCCTCGTTTCCAAGCGTCAGCATGCTGCGCCCTTCCACCGGGCGAGCCTGCTCGCGGGGGACACGCATAAGCCGCTCGAGAAACGTCGTCGGAATTGCCAGCAGCTGGTTGCCCACCCGGACGAGCAGCGCCCGAAGCGTTGCGACACTCACCGGAACCTCTATCGTGAATGTCGTGCCTCCTCCGACCTTCCACCGCAGATTCACCGTGCCGCCGAGTCGCTCCACTGCCGTGCGAACGATGTCGAGTCCCACTCCACGGCCGGAGATGTTCGTCGCAACGCGACGGGTGCTGAACCCACTCTCGAACAGAGTCCGTGCGACATCGCGATCCTCGGCCGGTACAGTGCGACCGCTTTCCTTCAGCATTGCGCGAATGGAGCCGACATCGAGTCCGGCGCCATCGTCGGCGATCGTGACACGAAGCCAGTCGCCTCCGAGCTCAGCACGCACCCTGACAGATCCCTCGGCGGGCTTACCGAGGCGCGCGCGCTCGGCTGGCGCTTCAAGCCCGTGATCGATGGCGTTGCGCACCAGGTGCAGCAGCGGCTCACGCAAGGCGTCAAGCACCGTTCGATCGGCTTCGATCTCCTGTCCCTCGACTTCTACGCGAACTTCTTTCCCGAGACTTGCCGCCACGTCGCGCGCCGCGCGGGGCAGCAGCTCGGCTACTTCCGCGAATGGGCGCATGCGCAGCCGCCGGACGTTTTCGACCAGTCGCGATGTTGTCCCGCCGAGCGTCCGAGCGTCATCGCCGATCGCGCGCGCGAGCTCGCCGACCTGGCGATCCAGCTGCGCGAGGCGATCGTCGACGGCCGCCATCGCCCCCATCAGCCCAGCCGGCGCTGACGCGCCCGCGAGATTTTTCCGGTACGTGCCGGCATCGCGTCGCCATTCCGCGCGCCACGCCCGTATGGACTCCGCAACTGCGTCGGCGTCGGAAGGCCGATCGCCGAACATGCCCGTCATTGCAAGCAACTCCCCTGCGACGGTCACAAGCGAGTCGAGCTGCCGCGCGGCGACGCGTATCTGATCCTCGCGCTCGGGAGATGAGCCAGCCGTTGGCGCTTCCGCGGCTGGGTCGGGCGCGATCGCCGGCGTCCGGCGGTCGGGCACGGAACCGCGCGTCACGGGAGCGGCGGGCGGCCGGATGCGCTCGGCATTTTCCGCCGCACTCGCCCGCCGGCGAAGCTGCTGAAGCAGCTCCACGACCACCGGCGAAGATCCGGCGTCGCGTCCCTCGCGCAGCAAGCGCCCGGCGTCGCGGAGCGCGTCAGACCCGGCGAAGAGCAGCGAGACTTGTGAGCTCGCCAGCGGTGTGCCGCTATCGCGGGCCACGGCGCACATCGACTCGAGCGCGTGACACACCTCTTCGATCGCATGGACGCCAGCTGCGCGCGAGGCACCCTTCAAGGTGTGAGCAATCCGGAACACCGAGCGAAGGTGCTCGGCATCCGCCGGATCGCGCTCGAGCGCGAGCAGATCTTCGTCCAGCGCGTGAAGCTGCTCGTCGAGCTCGTCGAGAAACGTCGCGAGCAGACGCGCTGCTAAAGCGGCGCGGTCAACCGTCGTTCGTTCGGTCAATCGCCGCGCGCTCCCGCGCGCGACGCCGAACCGCCAACGAGGTTGACGAGACGTGTGCCGAGCCTGTTGAGATCCTGCGCTGCCTGTTCGGACTGACGCGTCGCCGTGAGGTTCTGCTGGGTAGCGTCGTGGATGTTCGCGATCGCCTGTCGGATCTGACCCATGCCGATCGCCTGCTGGCCCGCGGACGCGACAATCTGCGCCGCTGCCTGCGCTGCGTCGTTCACGGTCTCGGCGAGGCCGTTCATGATCTCGCCGGTCTGCTTTGCCTGGCCGGCCGCGATAGCGACCTGTTTGGTACCCTGCTCCGTAGTCATTACAGCGGCGCTTGTCGCCCGCTGGATGTCCCCAAGGATCTGACGCACCTGTGTCGTGCTCTGCTTCGCCTGGCTGGCCAGTGCCTTTATCTCTGAGGCAACGACCCCAAATCCCCGGCCGTGCTCGCCGGCTCGCGCGCTTTCCACCGCGGCGTTGAGAGCGAGCAGCTTGGTCTGCTCCGCGATATCACTGACCGCGGTGATGATCTCGCCAATGGCCTGCGCCTGATCCGCGAGTGCGACGATGCGCTCCGCGATCGAGCCTACCTGTCCCTCGACGGCGGCCATCGCCGCCGTCGTGTCCGCGATGGCCTTTCGCCCCTGTCGAGCACTGTCGGCCGCCCGCTGCGCAGAATCGGCAACGGCCTTGGCGCGTAGCGCCGCCTGGTTCGCGGTCTGCGCGACTTCGTCGACGGTCGCGACCGTCTCCGTGATTGCCGCCATCGACTCGTTGGTTCCCGCGGCCTGCTCAGTCGTAGCGGCCAGAATCTCTGCGGCGCTCGACGCGATCACCGAGGACGTTTCCTGGAGAGGCCGGTTGATCGACCGGCTCAGGAGCCACGTTGCCGCGACACCAGCGAGCAGCGCGAGCAGCAGTCCCCAGAGGAGCGAGGTTTGCGCGCCTGTGGCGGCATTCTTACCGGCGGCTTCGATCGAGTCGGAGTAAATGCGCGCCCACTCGACGCGCTCGGCGATCCTGCGGTCGAGCTCCTCGCGAGCAGGCTGCACGCGCGTCGTCCGGATTCGCTTGACTTCGGCAGCGTTCCCGGCGCGAGACTGTGCAGCGGCCTCGTCGGACGCGGCCGACCACGCAGTCGTGAGCGAATCCACGGAGCGCCATGGCCCGGCGCTCTGCGCTGGAATGGCCGCGATGATGCCGTCGATCAGCTCCCGGGCTTTCGCCAGGCGAGCCGCCTTGGCGGCGATTGAAGTCTGCGTGCCGTCAAGGAGATACCGGAGATCCTCGACGTTGGCAGCGCGAATTTCGGATTCGGCAGAGTACGCCGGCCCGAGAAGTGTTCGCCGGCCCTCCAATGCGGCGGCGTAGGTCTGGGACGTGTGCCGCAGGGCCCAGTAGCCTCCGAGCGCGACGAGCGCGACGAGCAGCAGGACGAGCGCAAAGCCGAGCGTGATGCGCCGGCCAATGGTGAGTGTCATTCCCGTATTCCGGTGGAGTGTTGTGTGGGTGCAAATCGAGCGATGAGCGCGGCGGCATCCAGCACGACGAGTGCGTTGGCAGTGACCCCGCGAACGAATTCACGCCGGGCGGGCGATACATCCTCGACCGGCACTGCTTCCTGCGTATTCAGGTCTTCGACGTCGTCGACCTCGTCGGCAACGATGCCGAAGGCGGCAGTCCGCTGGCCTATGATGAGGATGCGGGTTGCCTCCGTAATTGTGATTTGCCCGCTCCGGCTGTGTGCTATGTCGAGTACGGTGAGTACTCGGCCGCGCCAGGCGATCACGCCGACCACCGGCGTGCGAGCGCCAGGAATCGGAGTCAACGAAGGGGTCCGATAAACTTCAATGATATGATCCAAGGCAATGGAGGCGCGTTCGTCTCCGAGCCTCGCGACAAGAACCGAAGTCGCATTCGTGACTGCAAAATTCCGATCGACAATTTGCGCGAGGGGCCGCGCAAGCTGACGTGCGCGTTCCTGAAGGATAGTTCGCGCGGAGATATCGGGCCCGTTCATCTGCGGACGGCTCGCGGGGTGACTTCGAGCGTCTCGAGGCGGAAGCGAGCAATACGAAGGAGCTGCCCGGCTTCGGCGCCGTCGCCGCCGGGAACGGGCATAGCCGGCACAAGACCCGCGAGCAGCGTCTCGGCGTTCCGGAATGCCTTTCGCGCGTTTGGGACGTCTCCAGTGCGGGAGAGCGCGTCGCCCAGCGCGAGATGCGCCATCGTGTATTGAGGACTGAGGTAAAGCGTCTGCTTCGCCGCCACCGCGGCATCTCCGTATCGCCCCGCTTCCGCGAGGAGAACTCCATGCAGGTGCGTCAACTCGACGGACATTCTGTGGCGCTCGAGGGCGGCGGAACACGCCTCGCCCGCGGCGGCGAGATCGCCGCGGTTCGCGATGCTGCGCACGAGTACGACCCAAATTGCTTCGCGATCGTCGCCGTTATCTATCGCGGCTCGTGCCAATCGCGCGGCTGCTTCGTAGTTGGCGCCGGCATAGGCCGCTTCGCAGCTGTCGTCAGCTTCAACGGCTTCGCGTTGCGGCAGGGGCAGTTCATCTGGTTCGACGACAACTCTGTCAATAACCAGCGGCGGTTCGGCTGTCGGGGCGGCCACGGGTGGTTCGGCGAGATCCGGATCGATGCGCAAATCGGCGGAGTGTGCGATGTCACTGAACAGCCTTGGACGTTCACCCTGAGTCGTCCCCGGTGGACGGTACGCCAATCCGGCGCCCGTGAGCACCACTTCGCACGGGACGAACTCGGCGATGGAGGGATCGGATGCGCCGAGGAAAAGCCAGCCGCCGGGAGCGAGGGATGCGATGAGCCGGGCCGCGATCTCAGCAATCGTAGCAAAGTCGAAATAAATGAGCACGTTTCGGCAGAAGATCACATCCATCTGCTCGATGCCGGAGCCGAGCGACGGATAATCCGCGGAGGCGAGATTCAGAATCCGGAACTGGACATCCCTGCGGAGGTCCGGCCGCAGGAGAAACTGCTTTCCCTGCCGCTGGAAGTATCGGGTGATGACGTCCTCGCTCACGCCCCGCATCGACCAGGCGGTGTAGCGCGCGCGCTTTGCCGCGACGAGTCGTGCGAAGGCGAGGTCGGTTCCGAGGATGGACGCCGTTCCGGGCCAATCGACTTCCTTCAGCGTCATCGCGAGCGAGTACGGCTCCTCGCCGGTGGCGCACCCGGCGGACCACATTCGTAGCGGCCGATCGGCGGCGGCGGTGCGCAGCTCTGGCAGCACGGTGTTCTTCAGAAAATCGAACTGTCCTTTCTCCCTGAGAAAGAAAGTCTCGCCGATCGTCAGCTCGGTGATGAGGATGTCGCGGACTTCACCCGCGGCTCTGATCGCATGCCGCAGCTCCCCAGGATCCGATATACATGCCGCCGCCATGGCGCGGCGCATCCCCGATTCGGCGGACTCGCGACGGTTCGGAGGAAAGACAAGGCCCGCCGTCTCGTTCAACGCGATTGCGATCGCCTCGAACTCGGGTTGCGTCCACTCACCGCTCTGCGGCCGGAGGAGTGACCGCTTAGCCACGTGCTGTCGCAAGTGCGTTGTCGAGAGTCTCGGTTTCGGACTGCGAGAGGAAAGCGGCGAGATCGTATATGATGGTCGTGCCGTCGGCCGTAGCCGCAACGCCGGCGATGTGGCGCGAGCTCGCTTGGCTAAGACCCGAGTCCGCGAGTGAAACCGCAATGTCGGCGTCGGGAATAGATACGAAATCCTCCGCGACATCTACGCGTACCGCGGACGAACGGGCTCCGCTCGCAAGGATCATGAGGTGCTGTGACGGATCTATGCCACGGGCTGCCACTCCGAGCCTCGCGCGGAGATCGAATACGGGCACGACGGCTCCGCGGACGTTCACGATGCCTTCGATCACGGCCGGTGCTCCGGGGAGCGGCGAGACCTCGACCATTTGAACCACCTGCACGACGTCGTCTGCCCGAAAGGCGTGACGCCTGCCATCGAGCTCGAACGTCAGGATATCCACGACGATGCTTCTGCGTCAGCGCGCAAGTGGCCTCCGAATCAATTTTTTGCCTGACCCAAGGCGCTAAGCACCTGCCTGCAAACCGCGTCATTTGGGGTCCCAATTGGGCCGCGCGCGTCGCCGGCGGCGATTGACCAGCCACCGGCAGAGAGGAGCGCCTTTTCATCCGCACGATATGGCAATTAACACGCCCTGATAGAGGCCCGAGTGACGATCGCTAGGTAGATGCACTGACAGCGCAATAGATGTTTGTAGTCGCCCATGTTGACTAGTCCCTTTGGGCGATACCTCCGCACTCAGTCAGTCCCCATTTTTCATTGACGCAAGTGCGCTGGCGGTTGATCACAACATCGCCAACCTGCGGGGAACGGCGAAATCGCTGTTGGCGCTCCTGCGCGCCGATCACCTGCTTAAAGGGCGCCCCTAGTGAAAATGTCAACGCCGCACGCCGCCGTCACGAAAATATTGACAGGCATTCGTGGATTCGACGAGATCACCGACGGTGGAATTCCGCGTCAACGCACCACACTTGTCACAGGGGGTCCTGGCTGCGGCAAGACGGTGTTTGCTCTCCAGTCACTCGTCTATGGCGCGAGCAAGATGCGGGAGTCGGGCCTGTTCGTCGCGTTCGAGGAGAGCACCGGCCACATCATCGCGAACGCCGCCACCTTCGGGTGGGACATCAAGGCGTTGTCCAAGAAGAAGCTGTATTTCTTCGATGCTCGCCTCGGGCCAGACGTTGTGAATGCGGGGGAATTCGATCTCTCGGGCATGCTCAGCGTCCTTGAAGCCAAAGCCAGGGAAATCCGGGCGAAGCGGATCGTTTTCGACGGGATCGACGTTCTTCTCAGCCTGCTGGACGACCCGGCGGCGGAGCGCCGAGAGCTCTATCGGATTCGGGACTGGCTTGCGCGGACTGGTCTCACCGCCGTCATCACGCAAAAGACGGGAACGCACGTCGACCAGGAAGCCTCCGAAAGAAGCCCCATTCCGCAGCGCTACAACTATTTGCAGTTCATGGTCGACTGCGTTGTGGTTCTTCGGCACCAGGTAGTGAACGGATCTGCTTTTCGCACGCTGCGCGTGATGAAATATCGCGGCTCTGGATTTTCAGGAGATGAATTTCCTATCACGGTCCCGCGGAAGGCATGCAGCTGACCCACCGCGGTCCGCAGGAGCTCAAATACCCGGTCTCAGACGAACGGGTCTCTTCGGGACTTCCTCGCCTCGACCACATGTTACGCGGCGGATATCATCGCGGCAGCAACGTGCTCATCTCCGGCGCGCCCGGAACCGCCAAGTCGACACTCTCGGGACTGTTCGCGGCAGCGGCCTGCGAGCGAGGCGAGCGTACGCTTTATGTGAGCTTCGATGAAGGAGCCGACCAGATTGTGCGCAACCTCAAGTCGGTTGGTATCAAGCTGGCCCCTCACGTCAAGTCGGGGCTTCTCCAAATGTATTCCACGCGAACGCGCGGTCCGAACATCGAAGACCAGTTCGGCGATCTGCGAGCGCGTGTACGCGCGCACCAACCTCGTTGTCTCGTCGTCGATCCGCTCTCGGCGCTATCGACCAAGCTCTCTCACATCGCGTCTGCCGACGCGGCCCAACAGTTCCTCGATTTTCTGAAGGCCGAGGGAGTCACAGTCGTGAACACGTCGTTGATGGACGGGCTCAGCACTGATGAAGCTACTGCGACCGGGATCTCGACTATCGCGGACACCTGGATCCACGTTTCGTACGTAGTACAGGACGGAGAGCGCAATCGCGCGCTGACCATCGTGAAATCGCGCGGTACCGGCCACTCGAATCAGGTTCGCGAGCTCACCCTCTCCAACGAGGGCGTTACCCTCACCGACGTCTTTATCGCTCAGGGGAAGGTGCTCATGGGGGTCGCTCGCTGGGAATGGGAGCAGGAGGAGGAGGCCACCAAGAGTCGGACGGAGGCGGCGACCGATCTCAAGCGTCTGCACCTCAGGCTGTCGCAGGCCGAGGCGGCTGCGCGACTTCAGGTCGTACAGACCGAGATGGAGGCGCGGGACGCCGAGATCGATGTTCTCGCACGGGCCACTGGATCAGCTTCCAAGCTCGTCGTTACGGATCGCGCGATGATGCGAAAGCTGCGTCACGCCGACGCCGAAGTCGGAATCGTGACCAAGAATCGGCGCCCATCGCGCGCCGCTGGCATGAAGAAAGGCAATAACGGAGCGGCCTGATGGCGAAAACGCTGAAAAAGAAGGCCAAGCTCAAGCTAAGGCTCTACGTGGCTGGAAACGCGCCCAACTCACTCCAGGCGATCGCCAACGCCAGGGCGATCTGCGGCGAGCACTTTGATGTCGGACAATTCGAGATCATCGACCTCCTCGAGTTTCCCCGCCGAGGGATCGACGACGGAGTTATCGTGACGCCGACTTTGTTACGGCTGTTCCCTCTTCCCGTGAGAAAAATCATCGGCAATCTCAGCGATACCAGCAAGGTGATCCTGGCGCTGTCGTTCAAGTGACCGCGAGGAAACCCCAGGGGCCCACCGTGACTGAGAGGCTCGCCGAGGCCGAAAGCATCATCGATGCTTTGCTCGCGGGGCAGATCGATGCCGTGGTCGACACGAAGAGCAGCACGCCTTTTCTCGTTGCGAAGGCACAGGCCGCGCTTCGCCTCAGCGAGAAGCGCCTCCGCGACATCATCGATGGGTTGGGACCCGGGATCTTCGTCGCGCTTCTGACTCCTGACGGCATCCTGATAGAGGTCAACAAGTCCCCACTCGAGGCCGCCGGCCTCAAGCCGGAGGAGGTTCTGGGCAAGCCCTTCGACGAGGCTCCCTGGTGGGCAGGGTCCGCTGAAGTTCGCCAGCAGCTACGCGAAGCAATCGCCCGCGCGGCTCGCGGAGAGCCATCTCGCTACGACGTGCGCACCCACGCAAGGAACGGCGAGATCATAGACATCGACTTCTCGATTCAGCCGATGCGCGACGAAAGCGGGAAGGTGGTTTTTCTCATTCCCTCGGCGAGCGTCATCACCGAGAAGAAGCAGCTCGATGAGGCACTTCGTGAAAACGAGGCC
>JBBQFZ010000063.1:0-15326 GCA_038322455.1 Gemmatimonadales bacterium
GTGCAGGGGAACACCGACAACAAGCTTCTCTGGAAGGGTTTGCTTTGGGTGGATGGGAATACGTCTCTCTACTACATGAGGAATCGCTGGTACGATCCTGAAGCTGGGAGATTCATGAACGAAGACCCCGCCGGGTTTGACAGGGGGATCAATCTTTATGCGTTTTCGGGCAACGATCCGGTGGATGGGAAGGATCCGTCCGGACTATCCGCCTACGCATGCGAAAGGCTCTATCTCTACACCCATGAGAGCGGACAGGCGGGGTCGAGCTCCAGGATCGAGAACTACCTCGGCTTTCCCTCGGGGATCTCTGGCCAGGAGCTCACCGCGCGCGCTTACGCTCAGTCGCAGAAGTTCGGGGCGCATCTGATGATCACCAAGGCCGCGACGCATCTCTCGTGCAGCTCGAAGCCCTATGTCATCGACATCGAGGATCAGACACAGGTACGGGGCAGAACCGTCATCATCGCCACCGGCGCGCAGTATCGAAAGCTGCGACTCGATGACATCTCGCGATTCGAGGGTGCGGGCGTGTATTACGGCGCGACTTTCATCGAGTCGCAGCTGTGCGCCGGCGAAGAGGTAGTCGTCGTCGGAGGAGGAAACGCTGCTGGCCAGGCGGCGGTCTTCCTCGCTCAGACCGCCGGGCGCGTGAACCTGGTCGTTCGATCAGGGGGTCTCGCGGAGACAATGTCGCTATATCTGATCAGACGGATCGAAGAGAGCCCCACGATCACGCTGCTGACCCGTACCGAGATCATCGCGCTCGACGGCAAGGAGCATCTCGAGTGCATGCGGTGGCGGAATCGTGATACGGGAGTGAGCGAGAGCCGGGACATCGGGCACGTGTTCGTCATGACGGGTGCGGCGCCGAGCACGCGCTGGCTCGATGGGTGTGTCGTTCTGGATAAGCAGGGCTTCATCAAGACAGGCGGGGATATCACGCTGGAAGAGCTAACGGCGGCACATTGGCCGCTCGCTCGCGCGCCTCACCTTCTGGAGACGAGCCGGCCCGGAGTTTTTGCGGTGGGGGACGTGCGCGCCGGCAACATCAAGCGCGTGGCATCAGCCGTTGGCGAGGGATCGATCGCCGTTTCCTTCGTGCATCAAGCGCTTCACGAGTAGCAGAGGCGCGCGGAATCCGCGCCTCTTCTGGTCTCACGTCCGGCGATATTTCTCGCTCCTCAGCTGCTCGCTGGTCATCTTCTCGATGAGCGCCTCGAAGTCGGCGTTACCAAGGGCTCCGCAGACGCCCTTGAGCCGGCGCGCCAGATCATCGTGCACGCAGCTTTCGCGAGCGTCGCGCGCCTCGCGAGCCTCGCGAGCCTCGCATGGCCGCGTAAGTCTGCCCAAGTGTCGGCAGGAGGTGGATCTTCTTGCGGCATGCTGCCCGGCGTGTGGGGGAGTCTGACAGCGCCCGGTTAAAGAGCAAGGATGCAGCCAAAAGCGGATTCTCGAGTATGGCTCAACAGACCAGGTTGAGCTCGACCGCATTCGATCTCGGGCATTTACCCTTACCTACTGAATGCGCTCCCAAGGTCGCCCAGCGTGATTCCAGGCGACCAGCTCAGGATGAAAAAGATGCGCAAGGAGCTCTACGCCTTCGATGACCCGCGGTCCCGGGCGCGCGAAGTAAGCATTGGCATCCACGGCGTACGTGGCGGCGCCTTTTACGTGAGGAAGCTCTCGCGCGAGATCCACCGACCGTTCCAGCCTGTAGCCGCACGGTGACACGATGATCATCTCCGGCTCGGCGCGCACGACATCGTCCCACTCCATGCGGACAGAATCCTCACCCGCTCGACCCAGGGGATCCTGGCCCCCCGCGAGCGTGATCATCTCCGGCACCCAGTGACCGCCGCAGAACAACGGATCCGTCCACTCCAGAAACACCACTCGGCGAATCGGTGCGCCCACGACTGCTTCGCGCAGCTTGTCCAATCGCTCACGATTGGAGCGCACAAGCGCCGCGGCTTCCACTTCACGACCGATCGCCCCGCCGACCGCGACAATGTTTTCCTCTATCTCGGCGATGCTCCGTGGAGTGAGAAAGAGAACCTCCGGACGCAGATCGAATTTTCTCACCGCGCGCGTGAGCTCGTCGCCCGACGGCGCACACACCCGACAGAGATTCTGCGTGAGGATCACGTTCGGCCGGAGATCGCGAAGCAGCACTTCGTCGATCCTGTACAGCGTGTCGCCGCTATTCATACTGCCGGCGACAGCGAGGTCGATCGCATCGCTCGACGCGCCCTCGAGATCGAGCGTCGGCCTGCTCACCACAGGAAGCTCTACGACTGAGTCGGGATAGTCGCACTCGTGCGACCGGCCGACGAGCTCAGCGCCGGCGCCGAGCGCGTAAACCATCTCCGTGCCGGCGGGAAGGAACGATACGATCCGCCGACGGCTCACCTAAAGGGCACCCAGCGAACGTCGCTGGCGATCAGGCCAGCTTCTCCGCCGGTTTGCCAGCCGCCGCAGACCTAGCGCCCTCTGGGATCCGGTGTTCTGCAGTGCGAGGCTTGTAGAGCCCGAACTTGCTGAGGACCCACTCCCTCCACTCATCGAGAATCTCGTAGAACGTCGGTATCACGACGAGCGTCAGCAGCGTCGAAGTGATCACGCCTCCGATAACGGCTCGTCCGAGCGGAGCCCGGAACTCGGCGCCTTCACCGATTCCCAGCGCGACGGGAATCATGCCCGCGATCAGCGCCAGTGTCGTCATCATGATCGGGCGCAAACGAATCGCGCCCGCCTGAATGAGCGCTTCACGCCGCGGCAATCCGTCCTTCTCGCGAGCCCACTTCGCGAAGTCGATGAGCAGAATGGCGTTCTTCGCCACGATTCCCATCAACAGGATGACCCCGATCAGGCTCATGATGTTGATCGTCGTGTGCGTGATCATGAGCGCCAGCATCACGCCTATGAGCGAGAGGGGAAGGGAGATCATGATCGCCAGCGGCTCGAGGAACGAGCCGAACTGCATCACCAGAATCAGGTACATCAGCATCACGGCGATGCCGAGGGCTGAGAAGATGCGCCCGAATACCTCGTTCTGGCTGTCGACTTCACCCCCTTGCGTCATGTGCACGCCCGGAGGGAAAGTGAGTTTCGCGATTCTCGCATTGATGTCTTTCATTACTTCCGTCAGCGGGCGATTCGAAGTATTGGCCTGAACGGTCACCACGAGATCGGCATCGAGATGGGTTATCTGCGCCGGACCAAGTCCCTGCGTAATCGTTGCGATCTGGCCCAGTGGCATCGTACGAGGCTGACCGTCCGGGCCCGTGACGACCATCGGCAGCTGCTCGAGATCGGACGCGCGCTGGCGTGCTTCTGGAGCAAGGCGCACGTTCACTTCCCGCATCTGGTCTGTGGGATCGACCCAGTCTCCCGCCTTGATACCGGCGAATGCCGGACGCAGCGCCTGCGCGACCTCGCCAACAGTAACGCCGATCGTCCCCGCAAGTCCACGATTCAGCTCGACGTTGAGCTCGGGCTTCTGACCCTTGGTCGAGAGCCCGACATCCACTGCGCCCTTCACCTGCCTGGCCTGATCCGCTATCGCCTGGGCGACAGCGCCGAGCTGTTGTGCCGTGCCCCCGCGCAGCTCGATCTGTATCTGCTTCTGCGCTCCACCGAAATCGCTGGTGAAGACGGACATCGTCGCTCCGCCGATAAGGCCGACTTCCTGTCGGATCTGTCGACCGAAATCCTCGGCTCCGACACTGCGGTCGGCTTTCGGGACCAGGCGGACGTAGATGCTGCCGACGTCCACATTGCCGCTGCTTCCACCAATCGTGGTGTAGGTGAACAGAACTTCCTTGTGCTCGCGCGCAATGCGCGCGGCTTCCTCAGCCTTGATGCGCGTGTAGGCGAGATTGGAGCCCGGCGGAGTCTCGATCGCGATGTTTATCTCCGACTGGTCCTCGGTACCGAAGAAGCTCGCGCCGACGAGTCCAACCGCGGGGAGAGCGAGCGCTACCACGAACGAGCCAATCGCAATCGCAACCATTGCCAGACGGTGGTCAAGCGCCCAGGCGATCAGACCCTTGTAGCGCTCCGCCATGCGGTTGAACCAATTGTTGAATCTCTCGAGCGTACGCGCGATCGGATTCCGGTGCTCCCCCGCTTCAACCTGCGGATCTGCCCAGTACGCGGACAACATCGGATCCAGCGAGAATGAAACGAATAGCGATACCAGTACCGACGCCGCGATTGTCAGCGCGAACGGCTTGAACCACTGTCCGGCGACACCATACATGAAGGCAACTGGAACGAAGACACAGACGATCGAGAACGTCGTTGCCGCGACGGCCATTCCGATCTCGTCGGTGCCCTCGTGCGACGCCGTCATGTGGTCCTTACCCATCTCGATGTGCCGGACGATGTTCTCGCGCACCACGATGGCGTCGTCGATCAGGATTCCGATCGCCAGCGACAATCCAAGGAGCGACATCGTGTTGAGCGTGAAGCCGAATGCCCAGACGGCAATGAATGACGCCATGACCGAGACCGGGAGTGCCAGGCCGGTGATGACTGTCGATCTCCACGAGTTCAGGAAGACGAATACCACCAGGACGGTCAGGAGCGCTCCAATGAGAAGTGCTTCTTCGACGTTGTTGACCGACGCTTTGACCCTGAGTCCCGAATCTTTCACCACGTTGATCTTTACGTCAGGGGGAAGGGTCTTCTGGATCTGGGCGACTTTCGCGCGGACCTTCGCGCTCACGTCCGTCGTGCTGTAACCCTTGGACTTTACAATGTTGATTCCGACTGCCTCGACGCCGTCATAGAGCGCGAGCGAGCGCTGCTCCTGCGTGCCGTCGATTGCGTCAGCGACCTGCCCCAGCCGCACGATCTGTCCGGCGCGCTCTGCCACCACCAGGTTCATGAAATCCTGTGGGCCCTCCAGCCGACCCTGCAATCGAATCGTGCGCTCATCGAGATTGCCGTTCACCTTTCCCACCGGCGCGGCGAGATTCTGCGACTGAAGCGCCTGAACGACCTGACTGACGCTTATCCCCGCCGCCTGGAGTGCCTGCGGCTTGAGCTGAATCGTCATCTCGCGCTTCACTCCCCCGACGATCTGCACCTGGGCGATACCTGAAATTCCTCTCAGCTTGCTGGTGATGTCGGGATCCGCGAGTCTCGTAAGCTGCGCCGGACTCATTGTCGGCGAAGCAATCGTCATCGACACGATCGGCTGGTCCGACGGATCGAAGCGCTGCATCACCGGCTCTTTCATCTCTGGCGGAAGGTCCTGACGGATTCCCGAGATCGCATCGCGAATGTCCTGCGTCCCGACCTGTGGATCCTTCTCGAACACGAAAAGCGTGATGATCTGCGCGTAGCCGTCGCCCGCGGTGCCGTGAATCTTGTCCACGCCGGAGATGCCCTTGATCGCGTCCTCGACCGGCTTCAGAATCTCGCGCTCGACTCCTTCCGGCGACGCGCCCGGATAGGGAATGAACGTCATCACTACCGGCTGCTGGATGTCGGGGAACTCGTCGGTCTGCAAACGCCAGAGAGCGAACAGTCCGAATACGACCAATGCCACCATCGTCACGACGGTGATCATTGGACGTTTGATTGCAAAATCAGAGATGATCATTTTGTCAGAGCCCTCCACCAGTGCTCGCCACCGGAGCTGCCGGAGGCGCCGAGATCCGCACCGCGGTTCCCGGAGTGATTCCCTGAGCCGCGCCCATCAGGAGGGTATCGCCGGCGGACAAACCCGACAGAATTTCAATTGTCTCCGAGCTCTTGTCCGTGATGCCAACCTGTACCTGGACCTTCTCCGCCTTGCCCCCTCTCACCCGCATCGCCGAAGGTGCGCTGCCGCGAACATCGACGGCTGCCTGCGGGACCACGAGCCCCAGCTTGTTGGCGCTCGACATCCGGCCATTCGCGAACAATCCGCCAACCAGCGTCCGTCCTGAATTCGGAATGGATACATAGATGCGCACCTGTCTGGTCGTCGGGTCCGCCGTCGGGTTGATGCGGGTGATATGTCCAACGAATTCCCGGCCTGGATAGCCACTGACCGTGAATACCACGGGCACGCCGATGCGAATCAACGAAAGCTGCTCGGCCGGCACCGACGCCTCGAGCCTCATGCTCGATGGGTCGACGACAGTGAACAGCGCCGTGCCCGGCTGGACGACATCGCCGGCCGATACCGGGCGCTCGCTTACAATTCCAGAGAACGGCGCCGTCACTGTGGTGCTGCGATAGGCCTTCGACGCGGTGGCCAACCTCGAGTTAGCATCCTCGAGCGCCGCATGGGCAGAAATCGATGCCCTTCGCGACAGTTCGATGTCGCGCTCGGCGATCGCACCAGCGGCAAGAAGCTTCTGATTTCTCGCCAGGTCATTCGCGGCAACATCGGCGGCATTTCGCGCAGCCACCTGCCCCGCGCGCGCCGACGTGTACGCGTCCTGAATGCCGGACGCATCGATGCGCGCGAGTACGGTGCCCGTGCTCACGGCCTGACCCTGGTCTGCATACGTCTGAAGCACGCTGCCCGCGACCTGCGAGCGAATTGCTGCTTCGCGCTCCGGCTCGAGCGTTCCGGAGATGGAAGGACCGGTCATGATGGACCCGTTCGTCGCGATCGCGATGTTCTCGGCCCCGACCACCATACTCTGCGTCTTCGTCGTTTCGGCCGCTGAAACATTGTCTTTCTTGCTGCAGGCGGTGACGGCAATCATCGCCGAAAAACTGAGCAGAAGGGCGGCGCGCTTTCTCGATGTGATGCGATTTGTTCTGATCATATTGGTCTCTTCAGTAACCTACTGCGGTGGAATGCCGGTGGTTTGCTGGCCCGCTGTCTGCTGCTGGGCTGCCTGCGTTGGCTGGCTGCTCTGCTGCGATTGCTGCTGTGCGGCCGTCGTCTGAGCCTGCGACGTGCTGCCGGTCTGCAGTGGAAGATCCGGCAACAGCGCCAGCTTCACGCTCGCCACCTGAAGGTTGCGCGCGGCGAGAGCGCGATTGGCGACCGCCTGCTCGAGCAGAATGCGCGAGTCGTTGAGCTCGATCTGCGTGGAAATTCCTTCCTTGTAACGGACTTCGGCAATCGAGTACGCCCTCGCGGCCTGACCGGCGGTACCTTTACTGGCTTCCCATGCTGCGCGAGCCTGCAGGAGATTGTTGATAGTCACGCGCGAATCGAGGGCCGCAAATTCGCGGACCTGGTCAAATCGCGCCTGCGCTTCACTGAGGTTGGCCTCCGCCACCAGCTGGTCGCCTTTGATCCGTCCACCGGTGAATAGCGGAATCGTGGAACCGACAGCGATTGTCCAGTTCGTGCGAAAGTCACCCGTCCTGGGAAAGTTGGTTATCGGGAAAGCGACTTTGCCGTACTGCGAGGTGAGCGCGAGCGTTGGAAAACGCTGCGCCTTCGCAACCCTGAGCAGTCCACGCTGCGCGTTGATGGCTTCGACGGCTTCGCGAACGGTCGCCCGGTTTACGGCGGTCGTATCACCCATGTTGTAGGTGGGTGCGATCGCCGCGTCAATCGCAGCTGGATCATCGACGACAGTCGTCAGCTGCAACGGATTGTCGAGCGGAAGATTCAGCATCTGCTTTAGCCTGAGGTAGGCGACCTCGCGGTCGCTCTGCCTCTGGATCACAATGGGGCGCTGGTTCGCGCTCGAAACCTGAGCCCGCAAAAGCTCGAACTCGGAAACGTTGCCGACGTTCCGCGCGAGCTGGGTCTGTCTGAGCACGTTCCCGGTCTGCACCGCCGACGATTCGGCGAGCGCAACGAGACGATCTGCCAGAGCGGCGTCGAAGTACGCCTGCGTCACATCCAATCTGATCTGCGCGCGCTGGGCGGCGAGCTCTATGTCCGCTGTCCGGCGGCCGGCGTTCGCCACAGCGTTCTGCGCCTGGATCCGTCCGCCCGCGAAGAGGTTCTGCGAGAAAGCGAGTCCGAAGTTGTACTGGTTCTTCGCGCCAAAGCCAAGGTTTCCGAACGACGAGAACGGATTGGCGCCGAGTGCGCAACGGGAGGCGTCCTCGAGACCGGCAAGCCGGTCAGCCGTCGTTGCCGTCGGGCCGAGCAGGTATTGATCGCAGGGCGCGGTCGGGGGAACGGGTTTGGTGGTATCCACAGCCGGAGCGCGTCCTCCAGTGCTAGAGAACTGCGATGCCAGGGTGCGGGTATAGCCCGCGGATCCGTTTAGCTGAGGAAAGCGTTGGCTGCGCGCCTGGTACTGCTGTCCCTGCGCACGCTGGACTCCAGCCCGCGCGATGCGAATCGTCTCACTGTTCGATTCGGCGATACGTACCGCCTCTTCGAGGGCGAGCGACCGGATCTGAGCGAGGGTCGTTTGGGTCGGCAACGTGGGAGTCTGCCCGCGCGAGACGCCAGGCAGCGCGAGGGTCGCCAGCGTAAAGAGCGTTCTTATGGCTATGCCGGCGCGTGGTGGGCGGCGAGTTCTTGTGGAGGACACTGTTCAGGCTGAAAGTTGTTTCGATCGTTTGGTCTGCTTACTCGTCGTTCGACTGGAGCCATTTTCGACACCAATCGCGTGCAATAAGAGGCGGGAATACATCTGGGCCGCCTTGGCCTGTGGCTGGGGAAAGACATCGGGCATCATCTCGCGTCCCATAGCGTCCGAGAACATCGCTCCCATCAGCATGGCGGCGGCAGTCTTGGGCTCGAATTTATGGCCCGTCCGGCCCTGCTTCCTGAGCGCAGCCAAATAGCGACATAGCTCGCCCGAAGCCCGCACGGGTACGTCGCTGGCGCATTCGCCCATCTCCGGTCGTTCTTCGATCTCACCCATGGTCTTACGGATGATTGCGCTCCGAAGTCTCAAGTGCTGGATGAACGACTCGCTCCAGAGGGTGAGCTCTCGATCCGGATCGGCGGGTACATCGGGAAGCGCTACCAGACCCACCGATTGCGTCATGTGCTGCATCGCTTCGCGAAGCAACGCTTCCTTCGAGCCGAATTGACGGAAGATCGTGATCTCGTTTACGCCGGCTGCATCGGCAATCCGTCGAGTGGTGGATCCGCGGAAACCATGCTGCGCGAACACTTTCGCCGCAGCGGCCAGGATATCGTCTCTGCTGTGCATGGGAGGATATTATTGGCGGCTGCGCTCAAATGCAAGTATTCACTTACTTACACAGGCGTTTTCGGGCAAGACGACCGATAGCGGCGGAAGCACGATTCTCCTCGGGAGGCTCGAAGATGGTCACCTTGATTCGAGTTTGTCAGGACGGCCTGGATGAAGCAGACTCTGCCGACCAACTATAGATTGGCCTCCTGATGCGTCGCCTTCTCGCAGCAAACCTTCTCGTCGCTCTTCTTGCGCCACTCACGATGGCGTTGGCTGGCAACCCGATTCCGACCATCCCCTGCCCGATGCACAAAGGGGGTTCAGCCGGCAGCCACGACAACATGGGCGCAAGGGGCAATGCCGGTCCTGGTTCGGCGGAACACCACGGCAAGTCGCATAACGGAACGACTGCGCGGGGTTGCGTCTGCGCGGGTGAATGCGGCCCCTCGGGAGCTAATCTCAAGCTACCCTCAGCAGCATTGACCATCGTAGTCTCCGGCGGATCTTCGAATTCGGCGGTGCCGCGAGAAGAGCCTGTGTACGCCGGTGTCGGGCGGCGGCTCGCGCTAACCACCGGTCCTCCCAGGCATCTCCGAGTCTGACCCCAGGCTGACCCGCGCCCCAGCAGACGCTGAGCGCACTTCACACAAATCGGAGATGCATCCATGTCCATTCCGACCCCGGTTAATTCTGGGTTGTTCGCGGCGTGTTCGCGCTTATGCCTCGTCCTCGTCGTTTCCCTCACTCCATGCGCAGCGCTTGGGGCACAGGAACACCATGACGATCACGACCACGACCATCTCCATTTCTCACACCCGGTCGTAACAGAATCTCCGAGTCCGGACACCAAGCTGCGCTTCGACTATCTGGGCACCCGAACCAGCGGGCTGGGCGGCATCCACGAGAGCATTTTCCGTGTCGAGGGTGAATACGGATTCAATGACAATCTCAGCCTGGCGATCGTGACACCGTTCGTGTCCCGCACCGCTCCCCAATCAGAGCGCGAGAGCGGACTCGGAGATATTGAGCTTTCACTCAAGGCAGCAAGTCTGGCGTTTGGGGAACTAGGGCTCTTGATCGGCGGTGGGTTGGCGGCAGCGCTTCCAACCGGTAGTGATGCAAAAGGAATTGGAAGCTCCCATCTTGTGGAGCTCGCCCCCTTTCTCGACGCCGGATACAAGCTTGAGAGAGTCGAGCTCGTCGGCTTCGCTACCTTGTCGAGCACTGTCAATCGTAGAACCGGCGAAGCCGCCGAGCGCGAGTTGGCCTTTGACGTCTCCGCACTTACCCGAGTGAGCTCACGCATCGAAGGAATGATCGAGCTGACGAGTGCGCGCGCCCTGGTCGGGACCGAGTCCGGCTCGCAACGGACTTTTCTTGCGCCGGGACTCAAGATCTACCCGTTCCCCAGCAGGAAGCTCATGCTCGGAGCGAGTGCGGAATTCGGCGTTGGAGCCGTCAAGACTACACGGGCTTTGCTAGTGTCGGCCTTCTATCACTTCTAGCTTGCTCCGAGTCCCAGGCATGAACTCCGCGATGACTTGACATAACAACATTTCTTGATATATTAATGCCATGCCCGTAGCCACCGCATCCCGCACCGAGCGCTCAATCGAGCTCTTTCACGCCCTCTCCGACGAGACAAGGCTCGATATCATCGAGCTGCTCCGGGGAGGCGAGCGCTGCGTCTGCGATCTGACCGATACGCTCGACGCCGCACAGTCGCGGCTCTCGTTTCACCTTCGCGTTCTGAAAGACGCCGGGGTCGTGCGCGATCGGAAGGATGGACGGTGGGTTCACTACGAGCTCGAGCCCGAAGTGTTCGAGGAGATCGAGACCCTGGTCTCGGCCATGAAGCCCCGCGCATTGCGGAGCTCCACGGTTTGTTGCGCCTGATTTTTTTTATTTCCGCAACGTATCAACAAATATTGTTTGGAGGCTAAAATGGAAGTATCGGATTCAGCACTCAGATCCACGGTGAAGGAGAAGTACGGGCAGGCCGCGCAGCGCATGAGCGATGGCGCCACCGCTGCTCCCTGTTGTGGGTCAAGCGCCTGCTGCGGCGCAACTACGGAAGCATGGGATCCCATAACTTCGGATCTCTACGACGAGAAACAGAAGGCCGGCATTCCGGTCGAGGCGGTTCTCGCGTCGCTGGGTTGCGGGAATCCCACCGCTCTTGCCGCGCTCAGGCCCGGCGACGTGGTCCTCGATCTGGGCTCCGGCGGTGGCATTGACGTTCTCCTTTCGGCGAAGCGCGTTGGCCCGACGGGCAAGGCATATGGTCTCGACATGACCGACGAGATGCTCGCGCTCGCCAACGAGAACAAGCGCCGAGCTGGCGCGGAAAACGTGGAGTTTCTCAAAGGAGAGATCGAGCAGATCCCGCTGCCAGATGCGTCTGTGGACGTCATCATCTCCAACTGTGTGATCAATCTTTCCGCCGACAAGAACAAGGTGCTCCGCGAGGCGTTTCGCGTGCTGAAACCGGGCGGCAGGTTCGCGGTGTCCGACGTCGTCGTGCGCGGAGATGTCCCTCCGGCGATCAAGCGAAACATGGAACTCTGGATCGGCTGCGTGGCGGGCGCCCTCGAGGAGCAGGAGTTTCTCGCCCTCCTCCGCGAGGCGGGTTTCGTGAAACCGTCGATCGAGCCGACGAGGGTCTACAAGGCCGAGGACGCCGCCGCCTTCCTTAGCGGGAGCGGTCTCGATGCGCTCGAGTTTGCGTCCCAGATCGACGGTAAGTTCATGGGTGCGTTCGTGCGCGCTACGAAACCGCTCGCGCAGTGCTGCGGCCCCGACTGTTGCTGATCATGCAAATCCGTAAAGTGACCGATGCGGACCTTCCCGCCGTCGAGAAACTTCTTTTGGCAAGCAAGCTGCCGGTCGAGGGAGTGAGGGACAACTTCTCCAGCTTCGTAGTGGCCGAAGAAGCGGGTGTGATTGCGGGAGTAATCGGTCTCGAGAAATACGGTAGTGCTGCCTTGCTGCGGTCGGCGGTTGTTTCGCCGGTCAATCGCGGTACGGGCGTGGGACGGCAACTTGTCGAGCACCTACTGGATCGCGCCGGCAAAGAAGGGATCGACGATCTCTATCTCCTGACCACGACCGCGGAGGAATATTTCCCCCGATTCGGCTTCACGCGCACTGCGCGCTCAGCGGTCCCCGAAACGGTCAAGACATCGGCGGAGTTTCGGGGTGCGTGTCCTGATACGGCCGTTGTAATGCGCCGCCGAGCCGGAGGCGGAGCACCGGCAAAGGCGTGATGCGATACGCGTTGATCTCGGACATCCACGTCAATCTGCCCGCACCATCCGAGGGAGCGAGTTGTCGGATGAGTTTCGCGCAATTTCTCAAGACTGGTGGCTCAGCTAAGAGCTGAACTACCACGCACGCGATCTGAGATGTCAGAGGCACAGAGTTTAGATCTCGGACGACTGCGCTAAGACCGTCCCGTTGCAAGTCTGGGCAGACATAACTGCCTTTGCATAACGCCACTGAGGGTGGTCTTGACGCAGTTGTCCGACATCTGCGATCTACGCCTCTGAGATCTCGGATCCCGTGCTTTGCAGTTTTGCAGTTAAGGTTTAGCGCCCCGCAGCCTGGCGGCCACCCTCTCCGCCCGCCCAAAAACCCGGAGCAGATTCTCCCCCGCCAGCTTCCTTAAATCCGCGTCCGACCATCCCCGCCTCGCCAGCTCGGCGAACAACGCCGGGTAGGTCGAAACGTCCTCGAGACCCTGCACCACTTCCGTGATCCCGTCGAAGTCGCCGCCAATTCCGACGTGGTCCACACCGGCGACCTTGCGCACGTATTCGATCTGATCGGCGACTTGCGAGAGCGTAGCGCGCGGCGCCGGATGAGTGGCGGTCCACTGCTTTATTTCTCGCGTGATCGCCGCGGTGTCGGTGCCGTACTTCTCCCGTAGGTCTTTCATCACCGGGCGGCTCGACTGATCGTACAGCAGCACGGCGGGCGAGACGAAACCGGTGACGAATGGCACCATCACAATTCCGCCATTGGTCGTCACTCGGCGAAGAATCGAATCTGGTACGTTGCGCGCGACATCGACCAGCGCCCGCGCTCCGGAGTGCGAAAATATCACAGGCGCCTGAGTGACGTTGAGCGCATCGCTCATCGTCCCCGGCGAGACGTGCGAGAGATCCACGAGCATGCCGAGCCGGTTCATCTCGCGGACGACGCTGTCGCCGAAGGGAGTGAGACCCCCGTGTTTCGCGGAATCGAGTGCAGCGTCGGCCCAGTCGAGCGTCACGTTGTGGGTGAGCGTCATGTACCGAACGCCGAGGTCGTAATACGCCCGAAGGACGCCGAGAGAGTTCTCGATTGCGTGGCCGCCCTCGAGTCCGATGAGGGAGGCGAGCTTCCCCTGCTTGAAGTCGCGCCTGATGTCGTTGGCGGTGAGCGCTAGCGCGAACCGATCCGGATATTTTGCGATAACCCGACGGGCGATGTCGATCTGCTCGAGCTGAACCCGCGCGTATCCCGAATCCCGGTACTCACCCGGCGTGTACACTGACCAGAACTGTGCGCCCACCATCCCGCGCTTCAGGCGCTCGAGATCGGTGTGACCGGGCGTGTGTTTGCGGATGTCGTAGGCATCGACGTTCCCTCTCGCAATTGTGTCCTCGCGGATGCGCCAGGGAAGGTCGTTGTGGCCATCGATCAACGGTGTCCCTCTCAATATCCGCTCGGCCCGCGCGAGATCGCGAGTGGTTGGAGCCGGTGCTGTTTGAGCCTGAATCGAAGCGGTTACGGACGGCGAGAGCAGCATCAACGAGCCGAGAATGTGCCAAATGGCTCGACGGTGGCAGAGAAGTATTGAAATCATGGGCTGTAAGGTAAGGGCAGCAGGTTGGCGCCGGGGCATGGATCAAGGCGAAAGCGTCAGTCGGGGAGGAGTATCGAGGAGCTCCACAGCGTCATCGCTGTCTTCTTCCCTTACGACCAGGCGAATGGGGTGCAGCCACTGGAGCCAGGGCATCATCCCGTTGGCGTCGTCGCGAATCAGGAACGAGTCAATCCCGTTCGCGTCCAGAACTGCTTGCGCCACATGGGCTTCGCCCTCGTTCGCAAACGTCCTGATCACCATGTTGAGCTCTGGTTCGCGCTTACCCATCTTGTCTCCATCGGTGGCCGGAGGGGGCGATGTTTAAATCTGCATCGATGGCACATCAACCGCATCGGGACAACCCCTTGAAATGGCACGCCCTCTGCCCGAAGTATCTACATGCCCTTAACTACCCACGAAATATGAAAACCCTTTCCAGATATTCATTTTTGGCCTGTTTCGCGTTGCTTGCGGCCATCCTTGGCTGCGGTAATTCGAAGAAGACTCCAGAAGTGGCCAAGGTCGCGCAGGACACGATGCTGCTCCACGATCTGGCCGAAGCGAACAAGAACACGGCTGCCGCCGCCGCTGTGGACAACAGCCTGAATACGGTAAAAACGACTGGCGACCAAACGCTGACGCCGACCCAGGGCGCGGTTCCACCCAGTCCCACGCCCGTCACTCGCGTAGTGCCCCGGGCATCCCCGAGTACCAATGGAGGTCTGGTGTCGGCAAGGGTGACGTCGGACACATCCATTGTTCGGATTGGGGCTCGTCAGGCGGCGCGGACACGGCCGAGGGCGGCATCATCGAGCGATCCGTGCGACTCACCGGATCCGGTAAATCAACGCTCCTGTCTCAACCGGTTGATCGTGGAGAACGACGCCGATCTCAATCAGACTTACCAGGAGTTAATCGCACAAAGTCGTAAATCGGGTGGACCGGGGCTGGAGGAACGACTCAGACAGTCCCAGCGGGAATGGATAAATACGCGTGACGTCCAGTGCCAGGGAGTCGGGGATGGCGCCCTTTGGGCGCGCGACCGCGGACGCTGCCTCGCAGACCATTCGCGCAGGAGAACCGCCGAGCTGCAGCGGAGCCTGAACAGTCTGCGAGGCCAGTAGCCTCGTCTCCTACCGCGTGCGGGCTGTCTGAGGCGCGACGCCGGCGCTTGCCAGCGCGCGACCCTGAAGCAACGCGTCGATCTCGGACGTTGCCACGCCCCTTGGCGAGATCCAGCCGCCACCGATCGCCTTGGTCGGAACCGTCACGCCCGCTACACTGCCGGAGGGGCTGATCTCCACGACGGCTGTCGCTTCCGTCACGCCTCCCGAACCGCTTCGGATTACGAGCACCCATCTGCCAACGGCCGGACGCTGCCAGCGTACGACGTACATCCCGGG
>JBBQFZ010000064.1:0-15308 GCA_038322455.1 Gemmatimonadales bacterium
ACGATTCCGCGTGTCAAGGTGGAGTACCAGATCAGTCCGCCGATCTTCCTGCGCCTGGTTGGTCAGTACGCGGCGCGTTCTCGTTCGCCGTTGCGGGACAGAAACGGCGATCCGATTCTGGTGAACGGTGTTCTCGACCCGGGAGAGACGACGAACGAATTCTCCACGGATTGGCTGTTCAGTTACCGGCCGGTTCCGGGCACGCTCGTCTATCTGGGTTACGGATCCACGCTCGACGAGCCGCGCGAATTCAGGTTCCAGAATCTGCAGCGCACCAGAGATGGATTCTTCGGGAAGATCAGCTACCTGTTCCGACTTTGATTGCCGGGCAGGGGCAGTCGATCTCGCCTAAATATCTGGCGACGGTGGCGGTGGCAGTCTGACGCCGGGTCCCGGCCCGTCGTCCTCGACACCCAGCCAACCTCGAACGAATTGCGACACACGCTCGGCGGCTGGAGGATCGAGATTGGAGAGCACGATCAGATCGTAGTCTCCAGGAAGCTGACCTTCGACGATGGCATTGATTCCGCCCGACCCGCCAGCGATGCCTAATCCAGATGGCGGCCCGTTGGCGATTCGGCGCGCGCGAAGTGCCTTGAGGAATCTCATCAGATCCTGAGCGGTCGAGTAACCGCCGCCCGCAGAGCTTCCGCGACCAGGAAGCTCGCTGACATTGGGGTGTACGGGCGCATCTGCCGGGGCGTCCTCATCGCCCTTCGTATAACCGATTGCGGTGTTCGGCGGCAGCGAAATCAACCGCGAACGAGCCAGTGCGCGCCATTCCCGCCGGCTCGAAGATGTGCTTTCGCACGTAGCTGAAGTAATCCTCACCTGACAATCGCTCAACGAGCAATCCGAGTACGACATAGCCCGCATTCGAATACGCGTTTCGCGCGCCGGGCTCGAATTGCATTGGCGCATTCACGAAAAGAGGGAGATAGTCCTGAAGCCTACGGATGTCGTTCCGTTTTCCGCCTGCCGGCGGGTCGAAAATATTCCCGCCTATTCCCGATGTGTGTCGCAGCAGCTGACGTATCGTGACTTTGCGCGCGACTTCCTGGTCGGGTAGTCCGGCCAGTATTTTCCGAGTGTTGAATCGAGATCGATCTTCCCGGCCGCCGCGAGCTGCATGATCGCGATCTGCGTGAAGATTTTGTTTATCGAGCCGAGGTTGAAGGCGGTCTCGAGATTGTTGGGTCGCTTCGTGGCGCGATCTGCCATTCCGTAGGCGTGCTGAAAGACGGGGCGATCGTTCCTTGTCAGGACCGCGACCCCCGAAAATCGCCCCGCCCGGCTCAGGCTGTCGAGAGATGTCGACAGCCGGCGCACGAGCGCCGCTTCGGGGATCGGAGAGGGCTCGGTTCGCCATCACCCGCCCCAGCTGGCTGCTGTGCAGATACAGCGCCCGAGACGACCATCAATGCGCCAATGAGACCGCGATTCGCAGTATTCATATTGAATTAGTAACTGTCCGGGCGGAATGGTTGCTTTCGGCGAAAGAAAGCGCCGCGAGCCCGGCCTAGTTTACCTTTCGAGACAATACCAAATCACAAATTACATCGGGCGTCACTCTGCCGTTTTCTTCATTAAAGCTCCACCCCAGTCTCCACAAAGGCCTCAAAGAGCTGGGATTTCAGCGACCAACACCAATTCAGGCCGAGGCAATACCGGTTGCATTGGAGGGGCGTGACGTTCTCGCCTGCGCAATGACCGGTAGCGGCAAGACCGCCGCCTTCGTTCTTCCAATACTTCATCAGCTGATCGACAAGCCGCGTGGCAAGACCCGCGCGCTCGTCGTCACGCCCACCCGCGAACTCGCCGCGCAGATTCTCACCGCGCTCGATGCCATGGCGGTTCACACACCAATCACCGCTGCGGCGATTTACGGCGGCGTCGGTATGGCGCCACAGGAGCACGCGATGCGGGCGGGAGTCGATGTTCTGATCGCCACACCCGGACGTCTGCTCGATCATCTGAGCGCGCCCTACGCCAGTCTTAAGAACATCGAGTTCCTCGTGCTCGACGAAGCTGACCGCATGCTCGACATGGGTTTTCTTCCCGACATCAAGCGCATCCTCAAGCTTGTGCCAGCCAAACGGCAGACGTTGTTTTTCAGCGCGACGATGCCGCCACCGATTGCCGCGCTTACCAGAGAGATGATGAACAAGCCGGTGATGATCGATCAGGGGCGCCGCTCGACGCCCGCTGTTGGGATCACGCAGGCGGTCTATCCAGTGCGGCAGGATCTGAAACCGGGCCTCCTGATGTCGCTGCTGAATCGCAACGAGATGACGCAGGCTCTCGTCTTCACGCGTACGAAACACCGCGCGAACAGATTGGCCGAACAGCTGGTCAAACGGGGGATCAAGGCGGAGCGGATTCATGGAAACCGGTCGCAGCCGCAGCGCACGGCTGCGCTCGCCGGCTTCAAGACCGGGCAATATCGCGTCCTGGTCGCGACCGATATCGCCGCCCGTGGAATCGACATCGAGGCACTCGGCCACGTCGTCAACTTCGACGTTCCGGAAGCACCCGACGATTACATCCATCGCGTTGGTCGCACCGCGCGCGCAGGCGAGGTCGGTGATGCCTTTACCTTCGTGGCGCCGGACGAGGAGAACGATCTTCGCGGCATCGAGAAGGCGATTGGAAAGCGACTGCCGCGCATAACGGTTCCGGACTTCGACTACAACGCAAAGCCCGAAGGCCGCTTCGAGGTTCCTATCGGCGAACGGATCGCCGCAATACGGAGCCGAAAGGCGGACGAGAGAGCGCGGTCGAGGGCAAAAGCCGATCGGCGCGGCGCACCGGCGAGAGGCCAGGGCGGAGGAGCACCGCGCGGAGCCGGACAAGGCTCATCCCAGAGCGGGTCTGGCGGCAGCTCGCAAAAGAGCACCTCGCGCCGCCGCCACCGCGGCCGCTAGATGTTCACCGCTTTCATTCCGCCCGCGGCGTAGCGCTCGCCAGCCGCGGCTCCCTTGGGCGCGGCGAGGTCTATCCGGCGCAGATCGTTCTCCGACAGGACGATGTCCAGCGCGCCGACGTTCTCCTCGACTCGATTGGGATGGCGCGTACCGGGAATAGGCACGATGTCATCGCCTTGAGCCAGCACCCAGGCAAGTGCGAGCTGGGCGGGCGTGCATTTGTGCTCCTTCGCAATCTCCTCGACTTTGCCGACCAGCTCGAGATTCTTCTTGAAATTCTCGCCCTGAAAGCGCGGGTTCTGCCGCCTGAAGTCGTCCGCGGACAGATCTTCAACGCGTTTGATCTGGCCGGTTAAAAACCCGCGGCCGAGCGGGCTGTAGGCGACGAAGCCGATTCCCAGCATCCTGAGCGCGTCGAGCAGGCCGTCTTCCGGGTCGCGCGTCCAGAGTGAGTACTCGGTCTGCACGGCGCTGATCGGGTGCACCTTGTGAGCTCGGCGAATCGTATTGACGGAAGCCTCGGACAACCCGATGTAGCGCACCTTTCCCTGTTGAACCAGCTCCGACATTGCACCGACGGTGTCTTCGATCGGCGTGTTTGGATCGACGCGGTGCTGGTAATAGAGATCGATCGTCTCGACGCCGAGCCGCTTGAGCGATCCTTCGCACGCCTCGCGCACGTAGTCGGGCTTGCCGTTGATGCTTCGCACTGTCGGATCCTTCGCGTCGCGCACGTTGCCGAATTTGGTGGCGATCACGACGCGGTCGCGCTTTCCTTTGATGGCGCGTCCAATGAGCTCCTCGTTCTTGAACGGTCCGTACATGTCGGCAGTATCGAGCATTGTGATGCCGAGCTCGAGACCGCGGTGGATTGTAGCGACGGATTCCTTCTCGTCGCTCGGACCATAGAACTCGGACATGCCCATGCAACCCAGGCCGAGGGCAAACGTCTGAAGGCCTTGGGAGCCGATGCGGCGGATCTTGGACCCTGGGGGACTCATCTGAATTCCTGGACGGTGAGATTCTGTTGAAAAAGCTACTTCAACAGATACTCCGAAGTGACCCAGATGCAAAGCGTACCCTGGTATACCCCCGGCCGAGATCGACGGGAGCGATAGCGGCCGAGCCGTCGCGCTGTCACTCTTAAGCCCATGCCGATCTCTCTGGCGGCCCGCAATGTCTCGCATCGCTTCGGAAACGTCGTCGCGCTCGATGATGTGAGCCTTGATGTTCCGGCGGGCCGTGCCGTCGCGCTCGTTGGAGAGAGCGGCTCCGGGAAAACGACTCTTCTTCGGTGCTTCAACAGATTGGTCGAGCCGGAGCGGGGCGAGGTGAAGGTCGGCGACAGGGATGTTCGTACGCAGCCGACAGTTCAGCTGCGTCGTGGAATCGGATACGTGCAACAGCACGGCGGGCTTCTGCCGCACTGGCGCGTTCTAAGAAATGTCGCGCTCGTTCCGGTTCTTCAGGGCATGGCCGATCCAAACCACGCGGCGCGACAGGCGCTCGAGTTGGTGGGCCTGTCACCGGAGCAGTTCGGTGCGCGGTTCCCCCATGAGCTATCGGGTGGACAGCGTCAACGCGTCGCTCTCGCCAGGAGCATCGCCGCGCGACCGGGCGTTGTTCTCCTCGACGAGCCCTTCGGGGCGCTCGACGCCATCTCGCGAGGAGAGCTTCAAGAGTCCTTCGACAAGCTGCGCCGAAGCTTGTCGGTTACCACGCTGCTCGTGACGCATGACCTGGCCGAAGCGGCGCGGCTCGCCGACGATGTCGTGGTGATGAAGAAGGGACGGGTAGAGCAGATGGGGCCGATGCGTACGCTCATAACGGCCCCGGCCACCGAGTACGTCGCGCAGCTCATCGCACGGGCGCGCGCTGGTCTGGAGGCCTTACGCGCATGACACGTGTGCCGCGACTCACACTATCTCTTCTCGCCCTCAACGGGATTGTCGGGACGACAATTGGCGGGCAGGCGACAACGGCAGCGTCGCCACCAGGCAATATTTCAATCGTCGTCGCGTCCAAACCGTTCGGCGAGTCGTATCTGTTGTGTGAGATGTTCGCCCAGGTGCTGGAATCGCGCGGTTTTTCAGTCGTGCGCCGCCCGGGACTTGGCGCCACCGAGATTGCCTTCGGCGCCATTCGTACCGATGCGATCGACGTCTATCCTGAATACACCGGCACCGGGCTGGTAGCGATTCTGCACGACTCGCTTCCCGATTCAACCGCGGCCGATTCGCGGGCAGTGTTCGCCCACGTAGCCCGTCAGTCCGCGCAGATATATCACGTTCGCTGGCTCCCGCCGCTCGGATTTCAGAACACGTATGCGATTGCGGTCACCCGGCGGACAGCCGCCAAATACCACCTGCGCACACTGAGCGATCTTGCGCGCGAGAGTCCGCATCTCATCGCGGGATTTACGGCCGACTTCATCGGTCGAAGCGATGGACTTGTCGGGCTTACGCGGGTCTACGGAGTTCGTCCGCGTGAAGTCAGGCCATTGGCTCCCGCCGTGAAGTACCAGGCGATCGCTTCGGGCGCCGTCGACGTGATCGACGGATATTCCACCGACGGTCTGCTCGCCAGGTACGACCTGGTCACGCTGGTTGACGATCGCCACTTCTTTCCGCCCTACGAAGCGTCCGCGCTCGTGTCGCGAAGGTTGCAGGAGCGCGTCCCCGCAGCGACGGATGCGCTCACACTTCTGAGTGATCGCCTCGACGAGCGGACAATGCGCGAGCTCAATCGTCGGGTCGAAGTCGATGGTGAAGACGTTGCGCGCGTTGCGCGCGACGAGCTCGCCACACTGGGTATCGTCGGAGGCTCGCATGCGGCGCCGACAACCTCGCGAGAAGCGCGCAGTGGACTTCTGAGATACGTGTGGGATCGACGCGCGAATCTCGCTGCTCTCACCGCTCGCCATCTCGAGTTGGTAGGACTCGCTCTGCTGGCGGCGGTAATCGTCGCCCTTCCGCTTGGGTTGGCGCTGGAGCGCACCCGCCGGATCGCGGAGCCGACCATCGGTGGACTCGGCGTGCTGCAGACGATTCCGAGCATCGCACTCCTCGCCTTCATGATTCCGCTGCTCGGCGTCGGCTTCGTACCAGCGCTGGTGGCGCTCTGGCTCTATGCTCTTTATCCGATCGCCCGTGGCGCTTACACCGGAGTCCGCGACGCGGACCCCGATGCAGTCTCCGCCGCGGAAGCACTAGGAACTACCCCGGCTCAGCGACTGATCTGGGTGCGCCTTCCGCTTGCTGCTCCGGTGATAATGTCGGGAATTCGGACCGCGGCCGTGATCACGGTTGGAGCGGCTACACTCGCCGCCTTTATCGGAGCTGGAGGTCTGGGCGAGCCTATCGTCGCGGGTCTCGCGCTCGCCGACACGCGAATGATTCTCTCCGGAGCGTTTCCGGCGGCCATGCTCGCCCTGGCAGTCGACGGCGTTCTCGGGCTCGTGGAGCGGCTGGTAGCTCCTGCCCACAGGCGCGGCACATTCTGGCGAAACCCAACCACGGGGCGGTCGATCTAGTTCTCGATCGCCAACCCGCGGCACGCAGATACCGCCGAATCGATGAATTCCCGAACCTGTTCCGGCTGAGCGGATGCAGCGCCCAGCTTGGTGCCGGGAAGAACGGCGCCAACCCAACCCAGAGTATGCCAGCTCCCGCGTCCCCAGAGCGGGCGTGATCGCGCCTGGGAAGCGGTGGGTTGCGGGCTCATGTTGATGTAGAAATACGGCTCGTCGTAATAGTTGTCGCCGGGCTCGAGCCCGACTCCGATCGTGCGATCAGGAGCGGATTGGATCAGGGTTGCAATATCGAAATGGTGCGGCCAGCATCGTACCTCGCTCGCCTCGTGAATGGGGCGCGCGAACGAGATGAGCGTCGCAGCGCCGTTGGCGAACCACCGCGACAGCTCCTCGAAGTGAATCTTGTCGCTGGCGTCGAAGTCGTCGCCCATGGCGACAGCGTGGTCGGGAATCTCATACGGCCGCTTCAAGGTGTATCGCGAAGAGTCAGCGCCGAGCGAGGAGATCTGCGAGCGGACCCAGGCGGTAGCGTCGTTGATGCTGTGGCCGTGCAACCGGAAATGGGCAAATGGCTGATCGTTTTCAATCACAACCACAAGCGAGAGATCGCTGGGACTGAGCCCGATCCTGAACAACGTAGGCCCGGGAATTACGTGGGAGAATAATCCTGATAGAGCTGGGATCCACTCCAGGCTGGCGTGGGCGTCTTCAGGCAGAGGATCGAGAAAAGAGAACCCAGCTGCCGCCGCAAGTTGTGCCGCGTGGTGGCATTGCTGACGGACGTCAGATAATCGCGTACTCTCCTCGGGGCGGACCGCTAGCCATGACTTGCCAGCTGTAAACTTGGTGTCGCTCGTTCTCTGCGGTTGCAATTCCACAATACGGTCCAGAAAGGAGGCTTACCAGCATATGGAAGCAATGACCTCGCCACAAGCGAAAGTTACAGGCGCGCGGATGAGGTCATCCGTTTGCTTCACCAGTCCAGCTTCTACCGCATTCGAGCATATTCATCTCTCATGAATCCGCGTCTCGAATGGGTTCTGTTCGG
Source organism: Gemmatimonadales bacterium (assembly GCA_038322455.1). Lineage (GTDB taxonomy): Bacteria > Gemmatimonadota > Gemmatimonadetes > Gemmatimonadales > Gemmatimonadaceae > UBA4720. The sequence continues at coordinate 7,505 of JBBQFZ010000064.1, forward strand.
GTGTCTGTCCGTCATGCTCGTCGGATGTCCGCAGGGCACGCCCCACCCAAAGGCGTCGAGCGGTGCCCCACGATCTTACATGATGGGATTTTCTGTCATCCCTCCCAGACCTGATCTGGCAACCGCAGTGCGGTCGCTCGATACGTGGACCAGGCACGCAGACGCCGCGATCATGCATCTCGATGTTCCGTGGGCGCTGCTGCTCGCAGGCAATTCACCCGAGGATGCGCTGCGTCGGGACGGCGTCGACCTCGAGCACTACTACCGCTCAAAGCATCTGAAGCTCGTCGTCACGATCGACGTCACCAACGGCCTCGCCCGGGAGAGCGAATCGCCGGCGCTCGTGGCAGCGCATCGGAGCATTATAGAGCCGGCGATTCAACGACTCTATCGAAATTACGTTCGCGCTCTGGTCGACAGGTTGCACCCGGACTATCTGGGCCTGGCCGCCGAGACGAATCTCGTTCGCGAAATCGCGCCTCGGCCCGTCTATGACGCGGTGGTGCGAATGACAAACGATGCGGCGGCTGACATTCGCAAAATGCATCCGGCGGCGATGCTTCCTCTCTATGTCAGCGTGCAGGTCGAAACCGCGTGGGGAAAGCTCGGCACGCAGCGCACATTTGCGGGCATCGACCAGGACATGCGGGATTTCCCGTTCATCAATGTGATCGGTCTCTCGTCATATCCGTACTTGGGCGGATTCAGGGATCCCGGGCAAATTCCGCTCGACTACTACACCCGGGTAAGAGGGTCGAAAACGCTTCCAGTAATGATCGTGGAAGGTGGATGGCCATCGGAGTCGGCGCGCGTAGTATTCTCGTCGTCGCGCGAGATGCAGGCGAAGTACATCGCGCGCCAGTCTCAGCTGCTCGATGCAGCCGACGCCGTTGGCGTGTTCCAGCTCTCGTTCACCGACCTCGACCTCGCGAGCTTTCCAAAGCCCGTACCAGCGGTACTTCCGCTTTTCGCGACCCTCGGCCTGGTCGACGCGAATCTTCAGCCCAAGCCCGCGCTCGAGACCTGGGATCGGATCTTCGCCCGCCCGCTGAGGCGCTAGGCGGCGTCCGCGACTGCCTGATCGCGCACCGCTGCCGCGCGAAATCTCCCGTAGCTGAAGTAGATGGTGAGTCCGACCGCGAGCCAGACGAAGAGTCTGATCCAGGTTGGGAGCGGTAGTCCAGTCATCAGATAGATGCAGACGAGCGTTCCGACGACCGGCACCCAGGGCATCCCTGGCGTCTTGAATGGGCGCGGCGTGTCGGGTGCCGTCTTCCTGAGAATGAGCACACCGGTGCAAACGATTGCGAATGCAAGCAGGGTTCCCATGCTGACTAGCAGTCCGAGCACCGTGATGGGAAAGAGTCCCGACGCGATCGCAACCACCACGCCGGTAATCGCGGTGGTGACGTGCGGTGTCTTGAATCGCGGATGCAGCCGCGCGAACAGCGGCGGCAGCAAGCCATCTCGGCTCATCGAATAGAAGATTCGCGACTGCGCGAGCATGTTGACCAGTATCACACTCGATAGTCCGCAGAGTGCGCCGATGTTAATGATTGGGGCAAGCCACGTCAGCCCGGTCGCCTGGACTGCGACCGCAATCGGAGAAGCGACATTGAGCTTCGCGTATGGAACGAGTCCGGTCATTACCACGCCGACGGCGATATAGATCACGGTGCAGATCGCGAGTGAGGCAAGAATGCCGATCGGTATGTCCCGTCCGGGGTTTTTCGCCTCCTGTGATGCTGTCGAGACGGCGTCGAAGCCGATGTAAGCGAAGAAGATGATCCCCGCGCCGCGGAGAACGCCGCTCCAGCCGAATGATCCGAACTGTCCGGTGTTCGGTGGAATGAAGGGATGGAGATTGGCGGTGTTGATATAGTGGGCGCCGAATCCGACGAAAAGCGCGAGAACCGCCACCTTGATGACGACGATCGTGGTATTGACCCGCGCGGATTCGCGAATGCCAACCACGAGAAGCGCGGTGATCGCCAGGCAGATGATGACCGCCGGCAGATTGAACACCGCGGTAACCATGCTGCCGTCGGGCAAACCGACCTGAGTGCCCGGCGCGCCGGTGAGTCGCTGGGGAATTTGTATTCCCATCTCGCCGAGGAGCGTCACCGCGTACGCGGACCATCCGACGGCGACGGTGGAAGAGCTGAGTGAGTACTCGAGCACGAGATCCCATCCGATTATCCACGCGACCAATTCACCCATGGTCGCGTAGGCGTAGGTATAGGCGCTTCCTGCCACGGGAATCATGCTGGCCAGCTCGGCGTAGCAGAGGCCGGCAAATGCGCATGCAAATCCGGCGAGCACCATCGAGAGCGTCAGCGCGGGTCCGGCATTGCCGGAAGCGACTTTGCCGGAGAGGACAAAAATGCCGGCTCCGATGACGGCGCCGATGCCGAGAGTGACGAGCGCGAGCGGGCCGAGCTCGCGCCTCAAGGTGCCGGAGCCCGCTTCGGCGAGCAGTGATGCCAGGTCCTTCCTCACGAACAGCGACATCGGGCCTCCAATTGGATGCGGAATTGTATACAATAAACTTGAGCTAGAATAACCCCGGTGCGGCTCAGACCGCAAGAAGGGCCTCGGTGCGGCTCCAGGCCGCAAGAAGGGCCTCACCGTGAGGAGGGCGCGTTATATTGGCCGCATAATGCCGAAGGGAACCGCACCGAAGCCGCGAGCCCGCGCAGCCGGGCGCCGGAGCAGCGGCGCCTCCGAAAGAGCGAACAAGCTCTATGATTCGCTGCGCGCCATGATCGTGCGCGGACAGCTCTCTCCTGGCGCGAGGATGGTGGAAACGGAGGTGGCAGAACGGTTCGGAGTGAGCAGAACCCCCGTACGCGCCGCGTTTCAACGGCTGGAGCGGGAAGGGTACGTCACCGCCTCCCCTACACATCAGGCCAGGATGACCGTTGCTCCGCTCACAAAGGAGGACGTGCAGGAGTTGCTCGAGATTGTGGCCGAGCTGGAGGGTCTGGCGGCGCGCAACGCGGCGCGGCTGGGGGAGAGCGCGAGGGAAAGGTTGGCCAAAGATCTGGAAGGTCTAAACTCCGGTTTCCGAAAGGCGGTATCCGCGCGCGGCGCTCAGCCCGGAAAGTTGTACGAGCTCGATGAAAGATTTCACAGCCGCTACGTCGAATTGGGAGCGGGCGCGCGACTCAGGTCGCTGCACGCCGCCGTTAAGCCGCAGGCTGAGCGCTACATCAGGATGTACATCGCCCTGCTGCTGGACACCGTGTCGGTTGCCGGCACCGAGCACGACGCGATCATCGACGCGATCAGGACAGGAAATCCAACAGCTGCCCAGCGTGCGGTTCAGACCAACTGGCGACATGCCGCCGAACGACTCGTCCGCGCAATCGAAGTGATGGGGGAACAGGGCAACTGGTAAGCCGAATGGGCTTTGCTCCGTGTTACGGCAGTCGCTCCGCTGACTTCATCGCCTTCTTTTGCTCGATAGGCTGAGCGGCGCCCGCTCCCAGTGCGCGAGCGCCATCGCCTTCGGTGAACAGCTTAGTTAGAAACCGCTGGCCTTCGCCGATTCTCTCGACCTCGAGCGAAGTCGCCTCGACCGCGTGTTCCATTCTGAATAGCCGGTCCGAAAGCTCCTTCGGGAACGCGGACACGGTTACCACACCCCTGCGCCAGATGCGCCGGGCGTAGGCGATGGTGAGCGGAAAGATTACCAGCACCAGGAAGAAGCCGCCCGCCACCCATGCCTCTTCCGGCGGGCCTCTCTGGACGTACGGCGGCGGCTCTACCACCGCGCCTGGTATCGCAGCGGCCTGGGCAATCTGGGTGGCGTTGGTCGCGATCTGCCCGTCGACAGTCACGATTCTCTGATCCACGTCGGTGAGTCTCGCCTCGAGGGGTTTCCGTTCCGGTGCCGTCGACGACAGCTCTTCCAGCTGACCGGCGATACTCTGACGGGTGCCCTGGAGATCCTCGAGCTGGTTCCTCAACTCGCTGCGCTGGGCCTTGAAGCCTTCATAGATAGCCGCCGCACCTGGAGCCGATCGCGCTCCCGGTGCGAATACGGGCGCGTTTTCCAGCGCACGAGTGCCTTGTGGCGTTGGCTTGATCAAGTTGCCCTCGGAAAGTAAATCCGGTCTCGTTGAAAACGGAGCCGTGGGTTAATCTACGGTTTCAACGGGGAGATTTCTTCGCCCAAGTCGACGTTGATAAGAAACAGACATCTAGTGATAGGAAACAGACATTTCGGCAAGGTTTGAGTGGCATTAAAGTGCTGTGTCCGTTTTGCCGCAGGCATGTGTCCCTAAGCCGCCAATCAATGACCCGGAAGGTTTGCTTATGACAATGACAAGGGAAGCACGCGTGGCGCTCGTATCGTTGTGTTGCATTGCTGCCGGTTGCAGCGATGCGACCGCACCGATCTCGCGGATCAGGCCGGTTCCGGTACGACCCACAGCCGTAAACGGTCCTCCGGAATTTACGTACACATCGCGGGTGATCCCGGCAGTACCGCCTCTCTAAACAATTTCCCTTATGAAACGTGGGTAAGTGTCAGCGTGACGGGGGATATCGTGTTTACCTCGGAGATGCCGGCGCCAGGAGTCGGCGCCAACTATCAGTTCCCCGGCCGCGCTGTCGGGCCAACGGGGATCTACGATTCACGAAACGACACGCCATGGGCGCTCAACTTATCCGTTATGGGGGCGATCTGGAACAACGGCAACTTCGGCCTGTGTGGTGGGACAGCGCACGTAGATACTGCGCTCATTTCGGGTGGGCTTGTCACCGTAAGACGGGGACAAATGCTGTTTCAATACTCCTACGACTGCGATCCTCGTGGGTTCATGACCTGCCACACCATTCCAAGTGGCCAGTCTCAAACAATAAATCTGAAAGCCATTCCTGTCAGCCTGAAGGCTAGCTCGGATGTTAGAGCTGTAAACTTCGCAACAACAACCACGGACATCAGGTTCAAGGCATTTCCCTCGCCGGCCACACTCTTCGTAGAGAACGGGACACGCGATGTAAAGCTCACGACGACGTTCTGGCAATGGATCGGAGCCGACTTAACACGAGCGCAGGTGTCTCAGGGCACCTGTGCTTATCCGTCTGGGCCAGCGACCAGCCGAACTTGCCTATTCCATCCACTGGAGTCAGGCCGAATGGTCGTGAAGGCGTATCTAGGCGGGTACGAACAAGCGTCATCGGTCTCCGTGCAGTGTTTAATGCCTTTGACCGACCCGTACCTGAATGATTCGACAAATGATTTTCAATTTCGGACGACGCTGCTCGACGCGCTGGCGATGTCAAATCCGGACTCTGCGCCGGGTTTGGGGGCGACCGCACAACACGCCGGATTCAGACACGAGGAATCAGGAATCATCTGGCATTTGCCGGATAACACCTACACTTTCACACATACGATCGACTCAGCCGCAACCGAATGCCACTCGAATGCGCTTGCTGAACGAGCGCCTGGAGCAACCTATCCACCGCAGCCTGTTCCGGGTGCCTATCCAGTCAGCATCTATCACACACACCCGGAGAAACCAGGGGATCCCGTTTACGGCTGCTCAGGTATAGACCCAAATCACCCCATGTGGTCGCAATACCCGGGCGACAGTTTGCCGGTCCAGCATGCGGGCAATTTCAGCAAAGCGGGTGGTGGAAGCGGGGCTCACCTGTTCCCGGCTGATACAACTGGCGACTGGCCCATTGTCGAGAAGTATGCAACGTCAATGTACGTTATTCAGAAAGACGGAACGGTCTGGCGGCTCGATCCCGGGCTCGGCTTCCCTAAGAAGAATAACCCGAACCATTGGTCCGCCTTCGGTACCGGGTACGACGGGAATCATCCAGCGGGAAAGTGCACTTGGGCAAAACCTTACAAAGCCTAACTGGGGTCATGCAATGCGAGTCTTTGCGATCATATTTGTAGTTCTAGTCCTATACTCGGCCAACGGACACGCCCAGAATTGTAAGACAGCGGACGCCACGAGTGCGGCCATGATCTCCCAGCTCAACGAGATGATGACGGGCGATAGCACGATCCGCGTTAACCTTCAGCTACCGGTTACAAATTCCTCGCAAATCGTCTTCGTCAGCACCGATTCTGTGTGCCTTCGAGCTAGGCAAGCACTGGATTCGCTAACCCACGCGACCAACCCATCGTCCCCCAGCACTATTCCTGCTCGTGCGCTCTATGTAATCAGCGTAGGTGGTTATGTCGCCGTTGCTGACCCGACTGATGGAGCTAGCGGTTGGCTGCCAATGTACATATTTGATCCCCTATGGAGTTTCTTGCAAAGCCTTATCGGATGGGACTAGATGCTCGAAAGCTCATGGGTGTTCCACGCCGATCCGTCGCCCCCTAACGTGTCCGTGGCCCGCGTGACGATTCGAGCAATCATCCCCGCATTCCTAGGGATGTTTGCCACGTTTTGTGTTCCGCATCCCACAACTGTGGTGCCGGCCGGCGGTGTAGGAACTCTCGTAGCTGTCATTGTTGACTCCGCAGGAGCACCGCGGGTCGCCAATGCATATATCGCGGAAGACCCGCACGTGACAATAGATGTAGTTACGCAAGGTAAAGCGGGAACGTGGGCAGACGAAAAAGGCATCGCTCATTTGGGCGCTTGGCGGCCGGGTACGTACACACTCGTGATTCGAGCTGTTGGGTATTATCAGGAGAGGCGAGCGGTTACCCTCCATTCTGGACAGACTGACTCCGTTAAAGTGGTAGTTCGAGCGTTAAATATGACTTCGCAATAGTAGTTGCACGCCCAGCTCTATCAGAGTTGTCCTCTCCCCAATTCAGTAGTTCTGCAAGTTTTTGAACCGATTCTCGACTCGGGTGAAGTGCATCTGCCATTCGATGAGCCCGGCGATAGCGAGAACGAGGAGAACCGCGTAGAGGCCCGCCGAGAGCATGAGATGCTTTCTCCAGAACAGAAACACGTACCCGATGTTGACGGCGATCCAGAGCCACCAGTTCTCGAGAATCTTTCTCGCGAGCAACCAGTTGGCGACGAGGCTCGTGGTGGACAGAGTGGCGTCGGCATAGGGTGCGGCGGCGTTGGTCCAACGCGCGAGTGCCGCGCCGACTACAACCGACACCATCGCCGTTCCAGCCAGCCACGCGACCCGATTCCGCCAGCTCAACACTTCGATCGGTGCGTCGCCCTGACCGCGCGCTCCGCCGTGGGCCCAGTACCACCACCCATAGATGTTCTGGACCACGTAAATCGGCTGAAGCGCGGTATCCGCGTATAGTCGAGCCCGAATGAACACGATCATATAGGCGAGTATTCCAACGATTGCCACCGGCCAACACGCGATTTTCTCCTTGATCGTGAGGACGATGCCAACGAGCGTCATTACGACGGCGACAAGCTCGATCGGATTCATGGCCCATTATAGTATGCCCGACGGAACATTGCGGCCGGAGCCTTGCACCGCAGTGGCTCCTGCTGTACTTCCAGTGAAAACTGAAGGAGGCATGGGGATGAGACGTTACTTGACTGCTCTATTGGCGATTCCGGTGTGCATCTCACTGTCGAGCGCGCAAGGAACCGGCGGCGCACAAGCAGCGCAGAATGTCCAGCCCCGCAATGGGCTGCGTTCGCTGACGCCGCTTCAGCTCGAGGATCAGTGGACCAGGGCGCTGGTGAACCGCGACGCGCATACCTTCGACCAGCTACTCTCCCCCAACTTCGTGTACACGGAGAACAACGCGGTGATGAGCCGCGGGGACGTCATCAAGAGCGTGAACGGGCCCGACAGAGTGACGTGGGCGCGCAATGAGGGGATGAAGCTCCACGAT
>JBBQFZ010000065.1:0-15187 GCA_038322455.1 Gemmatimonadales bacterium
CCGAGGCCGATCACTATGACATTGTAAGGACGCGATGTATCAGTCATCGGAATGAAACTTTCACTCAAAGGCCTGGCGTCGGTACCCTCCGCTCGTCACTGGCTGATCTGGATGATGGCAGACTCTCGCACGAACAATGCGGGAGAGCAGAGCGCGCCCGGTCATAGGACGCAGAAGGAGTTGTACGGCTCAGATTTGCGAACGGGATCTTGGACAATTCCACTTCGAAGCGCGAGACGCGTGAGGAATCCTGAACCATGCCTTGTCTGATGGCTCTGATAGCGCTTGCAGCGCCGCGGCTGGTCGTTGCCGTTTTGTGGTTCTTCACACACTGGTTCCGAGGAGTATTCGACAATATCCTCTGGCCGATTGTCGGATTCGTCTTTCTGCCGACGACACTCCTCTGGTATTCGGCGGTGCACAACTGGTTTGGCGGACACTGGAGCTTTTGGCCCGTGGTCGGGCTCGTCATCGCTCTGTCCATTGACCTCGGTCCGGTGAGCGGTCGCAGGTTTGGCGGCAAGCGGTAGAGGTGACTTCTCAGGGTTTGCAGGGCGAGGACGGGCAGCATGACGCAGGAGTCGAATGCCTGAAACCCATATTTCTGACGGCCGGAGAGAAAATGGACCGTAAGAGCTGGCACGGAATGGTTGACCCACGCGCATCCCTACGCACGCTGGCGCTGCTGATGGCCGCCGCGTTCACGGCGTGCGCGAAAACGGAAGGTAGCGCGACGGCCGATTCGAGCGTCGCGGCATCTTCGACTGTAGCGTCCACCGCTGCCTGCGCCGGAAACAGCGGCGGCATCACTGTTCCGTCTGGATTCTGCGCGACGGTCTTCGCAGACACCATAGGCCACGCCCGCCATATCGCCGTCAATTCCAATGGCGATGTGTACGTGAATACGTGGAGCGGGGGCTACTACACGACGCCCGCGCATCCCGGCGGCTTCATCGTTGCTCTGCGCGACACCAACAACGATGGCGTCGCCGACATCGTCAAGCGGTTCGGGCCCGATTCGTTGCATGGCAATGGTGGCGGGACGGGAATCGCGATCTACAGCGGGTCGGTATACGCCGAAGAATCCAGCCCCGCTTCGGCGAGAATCGTTCGCTACCCCCTCTCGAGTGACAGCTTGAGCGCGACGTCCGCGAAATCGGAGACTATCGTCAGCGGCCTGCCAGTATCCGGCGGCCATCCCATGCATCCGTTCGCGATCGGTCAGGCGGGCGACATGTACGTTGACCTCGGCTCCTCTACCAACTCTTGCCAGGCGAAGGATCGAACACTGGCATCGCCGGGTCGTAAGCCGTGCGTGGAGATGACAACTCGCGCCGGCATTTGGAAGTTCGACGCCAACAGGACGAACCAGCGCTTTGCCCCGCCACTGCGTTACGCGACCGGCATTCGCAACGCGGTGGGAATCGCGTTCGATGCCAATGGTCAGCTCTACGCGACCCAGCACGGACGCGATCAGCTTGCCGACAACTGGCCGAAGTTGTTTACAAGCGAACAGGGGCAGAACCTGCCCGCAGAGGAGCTGCTGAAGATCGAGAAGGGCGCGGATTACGGCTGGCCGTACTGCTACTACGACGGATCTCAACAGAAGCTGGTCCTGGCTCCCGAATACGGAGGCGACGGAAAGACCACCGGCGACTGCGCGACGAAAAAAACTCCGGAAGCGTTCTTCCCTGCTCACTGGGCACCGGACGGATTGGTGTTCTATGGTGGATCATCCTTCCCCGCCGAATACAAAGGCGGCGCATTCATCGCGTTTCATGGCTCCTGGAATCGCGCGCCCGGAGCGCAGCAGGGGTACAATGTTGTGTTCGTACCCTTTATCTCGGGCAAGCCGGTAAATCCTTCGCAGTACAATGTGTTCGCCAAAGGATTTGCGGGCGCACCACTTGGGCCCGACACCAACGACAAGGCGGCACACCGCCCCACGGGCCTGGCGGTAGGGCCGGACGGCGCGCTGTACATCACGGACGACAAGGCAGGACGGGTCTGGAAGGTCGTCTACAAGGGCGGCAGCAAGTAGGTAGTTGGATGCGGCCTTTTTTCGGCCGCCGCTGCTTGCATCTAACCGACAAGGACAACCAAATGTGTAAGTCGCCATTGCTTCCCGGAATCCGCGCGCTGTTTTGCGTCGTCATGGTAGTGACATTCTCCGCCGCCTGCGGCGGTGGTCATCACCTGGCGGAGTATCCTTTTGCGAGCCGAACGCTGGCGGTGGTATATCTGGCTCCGCCTTCGCCAGAGCTGTTGACTGGCTACTACGACCTTACCAGCTCGCAGAATCCAATCGAAGCAGTTGTGCGGGCGGGCGCGGATGTCGCCCGTGAGCGCGAGGGCCGTCGCGCAAGGGCGCGGCTTGATAGCGCGACGGCGCGCGTGGACATTCCCGGCGGCCTGGCGCAGCGCACCCTCGAACGCGCGAGCAGATACCTCGGCACGCGTCCAATCAAGGATGAGAACCAGGCCGACTACCTGATGGAAGTCCGCATGGAAAGGTTCGGCATCAACGCGAAAGCAGACGAAGCCGCTTATCTCTTTACGTTCGCGGAAGCGGTCCTGATCGATCGGCGCACCGGGCGCGAGATCTGGAATGTCAACATCCACGGCCGCGACCGGCTAACGCCCTACGTTCAAAGCGATAGCCGCATCCCCGGATCCGTCATCACCGCGAGCACGCTCGGGTCCGTGAGTGTCGCCGACTTTCAGGGAGCGCTCAACCAGCTGATCGACTACTCGTCCACGCTCATCACCAACGAGCTGCGCTCAGCGTTGAGGGACGTCCGCAACAAGTAGCACTCCCAATCGCCCACTCTTGCAGCCTTCCCGAAGCGACAATACTTTCGGCTGGATGGGCCTGCAGCGCGCGCAGGAGTCGAAAAAACGGGAGGGTGAATGTTCTTCAAGCCGATGGGACCAGCTTGCCAAAGTTGCGGGATGCCGCTCAGTAGGGATCCGCGCGGGGGCGGAAGCAATGCTGATGGGAGCAAGACGAGCGAGTACTGCAGCCACTGCTATGAGAGAGGCGTGTTCGTTCAGCCCAACATCACTGCTCAGGAGATGACGGCGCTCGTCGAACAGAGGCTCCGCTCCATGCACCTTCCGGGCTTTCTGGCGCGCAAGTGGTCGAAGCAAGTGCCGACACTGCGCCGTTGGAAGAACAAGAGCTCTTCATCGGGCGCTGGCCGCGCCGCAACGCAGGACTTACAACCGCGCGCCTGACTCCACCGGGTGAATCCTGATTGACGCTCTTTCTTCACCAGCCGCATGCCGAGAACGCCGGAGTAGAAGTCGACGTTTTCCTGAGCATCGCCCGCGATGCAGGTAATGTGGTGGAGTCCCGTTATGTCGGCCATGTTGAGCGCCTAATCTAATGCGCCCGCCTACTACGTACTCTTACGTAATGACGCCGCCTGAGCCATAAGTCATACTTGGGTTGACGAGACTGGAAGCAGGCGCGCGACCGCGCCCGTACGCAGGCAACTCGAAGTTGCGACCGGAGGCACCGATGACCGCGTCAATCTGGCTTTCACACTACGATGAGGACGTCCCGGCTTCTCTCGAGCCATACCCCGAGAGAGGACTGACCGATTATCTGCGCGAAGCCGCGATGCGGTGGCCCGACAGGCCGGCCCTCCTCTTTAAAGGAGGAACGGTGAGCTACCGGCGGCTCGACGATCAAAGCAATGCCCTGGCGGCGGCCTTCGTGAAGATGGGCATCCAGAGAGGCGATCGTGTCGCGCTCTGCCTCCCGAATTGTCCGCAGTTCGTGCTCGCGGAATTCGCGGCGTGGAAGGTTGGCGCAATCTCGTGTCCGTTCAATCCGACATACAGCGACCGCGAAATGGAGGAAGCGTTGCGTGCAACCGGAGCGGAGACGCTCGTCGTGCTCAACCGCTTCTATGACAAGGCGAAGGGCATCCAGTCGAGTACGTCCCTCAAGCGGATCATTGCGACGAACATCAAGGAATATCTCCCACTCAAGCTCCGCGTCGCCTACACTCTCCTGAAAGAAAAGAAGGACGGCGATCGGATTGCGATTCGTGCGGGTGACTTCCGTCTCGATGAGCTGCTCAACCGCTTTCGCGACTCCGTAACACCGCATGTCTCCTGCAGCGTCCACGATCCAGCCGTGATATTGATGAGCGGCGGGACCACCGGGACTCCCAAGGGAGTAGCGGGATCGCATCGCGGAATGGTGATCGCTGGACTTCAGCTTCGCGCATGGCTCCGCTCGGCGATGCGGGAGTGGACGGACACCATCATGCTGCCCCTCCCGCTCTTCCATACCTACGCGAATACCGGAGTCCAAAGCCTTGCATTCATAAACCACAACCCTATCGCGTTGATTCCCAATCCGCGCGAGCTGCGCGATGTGCTGAAGGAAATAGTAGACGTGCGGCCTGCATTCATCTGCACCGTGCCCACGCTGCTGAACGGGATCATGAACCATGCGCTGGCGCGTGAAGGCAAGGTCGATTTCAGCTCCATCAAACTCTGCTTCTCCGGCGCGGCAGCGCTCATGGAAGAGACAAAAAAACGATTTGAGGCGCTAACGGGCGGCGTCATCGTGGAAGGCTATTCGCTCACCGAGGCGCAGATGGCAGTGGTAGCCAACCCGGTGGCCGGCGAGAAAAAGCTGGGGTCGGTTGGAATGCCGCTGCCCGACGTGCACATCCGAATCGTCGATTCCGACGACGGCGTGACATCGATGCCCACGCGAGAGGTGGGCGAGATCGTCATCAGAGCGCCTCAGCTGATGCAGGGGTACTGGGAGAAGCCGGATGAGACGAGCGCGATGCTCCGCATCGATGATCGCGGTGAACGTGTGCTATATACGGGCGACCTCGGCTACCTGGACGAGGATGGCTATCTGTTCATCGTCGATCGCAAGAAGGACCTCATCAAAACGTGCGGATTTCAGGTATGGCCGCGCGAGATAGAGGAAGTGATCTCGTCGCATCCGGCCGTTGCCGAGGTGGGAGTGGCCGGCCTGCCGGATCAGATGCGGGGCGAGACCGTGAAGGCGTGGATAGTTCTTCGCGCGGGAGAATCGTTGAGCGGCGCTGAGATGAAGGCGTTCTGCCGCGACCGGCTGGCGCCTTACAAGGTGCCCGCGAAATACGAATTCGTCAGCGAGCTGCCCAAAACGCAAATTGGAAAAGTGCTGCGAAGAGTTCTGCGGCAGCAGGAGGCGGACAAGACGGAGCTGCTGGAGCCCGCGGCCAGGGTGTGATGGCGCGTTGGCCGCCGCTTCAATTGCTCGCCGGGCGGTCGGCTCCCTGCCCCTTGTAGATCACGCCACCCTTCATCACGAAGCTGACGCGCTCGGTCGCGTGAATGTCGGCAAGCGGATCTCCGGGGACGGCCACGATATCGGCGAGCTTTCCCGCCGACAACGATCCGACCTTTGAGTCCCAGCCCAGGAGCCTGGCGCCGTTCATCGTGCCCGCGGTGAGAGCGGCCATTGGTGTCAGTCCACCCCAGTCCACCATCAGCGCGAACTCGTGCGCGTTGCTGCCGTGCGGAATTACCCCTGCGTCGGTGCCGAGCGCGATCTGAACATGGTTGGCGACAGCGATGCGCACGCCTTTCCGCATTGCGGCCGCGGCCGCGAGCGCCTTATCGGCGCGAAGGCCTTTGAGCACTCCGTTTTTCGCAAACCGCTCGACGGTCTCGCCGGCCATCAAGGTCGGAACGAGAAAAGTCCCCCGTTGCGCCATCATCCTGGCGCCTTCTTCGTCGAGAAACGAGCCATGCTCGATCGAAGTCACTCCCGCTCGAACAGCGATCTTGATTCCGTCCGTTCCGTGGGCGTGCGCGGCGACTTTGCGACCGAGCTGCGTGGCTTCGTCGACGAGGGCCTTCATCTCTTCGTACGTGTACTGTGTTGCGCCCACAGCATCGCCCTCGGAGAGCACTCCGCCTGTCGCGCACATCTTGATCACATCGGCTCCCGCCTTCACCTGGTTCCGAACGGCCGATCTGATCTGCTCCGGTCCATCCGCAACACCGTCGATCGGTCCGAGCTGCAGCAAGCCCGGCCGATAGCCGTTTTCATCGCAATGGCCACCGGTGATTCCGATCGCGTGCCCGGCGTTCTCCATGCGGGGACCGATTACTCGCCCGTCCGTGATCGCCTGGCGGAGCGCCATGTCGTCGAAGTTGGAGGAGCCGAGGACCCGAATGCTCGTAAATCCGGCCATCAGCGTGTTGCGCGCATTCGCTACGCCAATGATTGCGCCGTACGATGCGTAGTCCTTCACCACGGCAAGATCGGCCAGTGGATCCCCGAGGGTGCGTCCGATTATGTGGGTGTGTGCGTCGATGAACCCCGGTAGTAGCGTGACGTCGCCGAGGTCGATGACGCGCGCGCCTGTGGGGACGGCGATACTCGATGCGGGACCAGCGGCGACTATCCGGTCATCAGTGACGATGATCGCGGCATTGCTGACAGTGGGGGCGCCCGTGCCGTCGATCATGCGCGCGGCGCGCAGCACGGTCGTCTGTTGGGCAAGGACCGGCGAAGCAGCAACGACAAGAAGGGCGGTGATGTGCGGGATCGACCTGCGCTGCATGGGCCTGCCTCGCTGAAAGTTGTCTGCGCGTGGGTTTTACGGCTTGAGCGCCCTCGTGGCCAACTCGTCCTCGAGCCGGGCCGCAAAATCCGCGACCGTGATGATCTCCTGCTTTTTTCCGGCGCCGCGGACGCGGAGCGCGATCGAATCTGCCTCCGCTTCGCGCTTTCCCACCACCGCCATGTACGGGATTTTCGCCATCTCACCCTCCCGTATCCGGTAGTTGAGCGTGTCGGACCGACTATCCAGGTGCACCCGAACCCCGCGCGCCTTTAATCGCTCGACCACCGACTGGGCGAATCCTTTCACCTCGTCCGCGATCGGTATCACGCGCACCTGCTCCGGTGCCAGCCAGAGTGGAAACGCTCCTGCAAAATGTTCGATCAGCCCGCCGACGAACCGCTCCATAGATCCTACCAGCACGCGATGGAGCATCGTCGGGCGATGCGTCGCGTTGTCGGCCCCTGTGTACTCGAGTCCGAATCTCTCGGGAAGATTGAAGTCCAGCTGCACCGTCGGCCCTTGCCACTTTCGGCCGATCGCGTCGATCAGCTTGAAGTCGAGCTTCGGCCCGTAGAATGCGCCGCCACCGGCGTCGATTGTGTATTCCTGCCCGCGAGATTTTAAAACTTCGGCGAGAGTCTGTTCCGCTGCCACCCAGCGCTCCGGCTCGCCCAGCGCCTTGTCCGGACGCGTCGCGAGCTCGATGGTGTAGGGGTAGCCGAACGTCTTCAACATCTCGTCGCACAGGTCCAGCAGCCTGGCAATCTCGCCCGGGACCTGCTCGGGCGTACAGAAGATGTGCGCGTCGTCCTGCGTAAAGCCGCGGACGCGCATCATCCCGTGGAGCACGCCGCTCCGCTCATAGCGGTAAACCGCGCCGAACTCGGCGTACCTGATCGGAAGATCGCGGTATGATCGCGGGTGCGACTGATAGATGCAGATGTGCCCCGGGCAGTTCATCGGCTTGGGCCGGTACGACGCGCCCTCGACATCCATCGCGCCGAACATGTTCTCCTTGAAGTTCTCGAGGTGCCCCGAGATCTGGAACAGCTTCTCGCTCACGATGTGCGGCGTGAAGACCAGATCGTATCCGTGACGGAGTATCAACGCCTTCTCATAGTCCTCGATCTCGTTCCGAATGATGGCGCCCTTCGGGTGCCAGAGAATCAGACCTGGTCCAACCCGCGCGTCCGTCGAATACAGGTCGAGCTGATGGGCAAGAGTCCGGTGGTCGCGACGCTTGGCCTCCTCCAGCTGGTGCAGATGCGCGTCGAGATCCTCCTTTTTCCAGAACGCCGTCGCGTAGATGCGCTGCAGCATCTGGCGGTGCTCGTCGCCTCGCCAGTACGCCCCAGCGGTATGCAGGAGCTTGAAATTCCTGAGGTAACCCGTATCCGGAACGTGCGGCCCGCGGCAGAGGTCCATGAACGGTCCATCCGTGTATGTCGAGATGATCTCGTCGTCGGGGAACTCGCCCAGCCGCTCGAGCTTGAGCGGATCGTCGGCGAACCGTTTTTTCGCCTCGGTTTGTGAAACCTCTTCACGCACAAAGGGAAACTTTTCCGCGACCACCTTCTTCATCTCCGACTCGAACTTCTCGAGGTCGTCCGGAGTGAACGGTTCCTTGACCTCGAAGTCGTAGTAGAAGCCGTCGTCGATGGCGGGTCCAAATCCGATCTTCGCGTCGGGACGCAGGCGGCGTACGGCCGTGGCGAGGATATGCGCGCCCGAATGGCGCAGAACGGCGAGCGACTCCGGGTCTTTCTCCGTGAGAACACGGAACGCCCCGCCTTGGCGGAGCGGAGTGTTGAGGTCTACTACCTCACCGTCTATTTCGACTGCGATTGCGTCCCTGAGCAGCCTCGGCCCGATCGATGCGACGACGTCGCGCGGCAGAGCGCCTTCGGGAGCTTCACGGGTGGCGCCGTCGGGGAGCCTCAGCGTCAACATTTGGGGTATAATTTCGAGTACTGCGGATGGCCTTTATTTTGCTCCCCGTTAAGGTATCGTTTGACGAAACCCTTCGCTACAGGCACCCTATGACTCCCTTCCGCTACCGTAACGAGCCACCGTTCATCTACGACGAAGAAGATGAGGAATCATCTTCCCGGAGCGCACTCTACATCGCCATCGGGGCCGCTGCCGGCTTCGCGGCGGGCGTGCTCATGGCCGAACGATTCGGAGGTTTCAAAGGCTTGACTGACAGGATCAAGGATACCTTCGGTGGCGGCACAGGGGAGGAAGAAGAGGAGTTCGACTACGAGGGTCTCGACGAGGACGAGTTCGACCCCGACTTCGACGACGATGCAGAGACGCCCAAGGCTTCGCTCACCGGGGCCGAGGAGCTGGAGGAGCGCGTCCTCGAAGCGTTCAGAAACGATCCGACGCTGAGCGAGCGCGCCGTTGACATCGGCTCGGTCGAAGACGGAATCATCGAGCTTACCGGCATCGTCAACTCGGATGACGAGGCGCACCAGGCTGTGGTGGTCGCGCGCGGTGTGCCTGGCGTGGAGACCGTCGTGAACAGGCTCGTGATTCGGAGCGATGAAGAGCTGTTCGACAGCGCGGCTCACCACTATGAAGAGGGAGATCCGCCGTTCACGGAGCGTCATTGGGACGGTCAGCAGGTGGGGACGGGCCGCCGCAGACAGGGCAACTCCACCGAGATCGACCGCCACGCGGATCCCCGCACCGTTCTCGAGGACCGCTCGCTCAGTGAGGACCGCGCGTTCCTGGCCGCGGCGGAAGAGATTCCGGACACCGGCGTGGTGGTCCGCGCGAAGACCAAAAAGTCCGCGCGCGGGGGACGGACCGATGGCTCGCCGATAGCGCCGAGCGGCGTCCCAAAGGCGGATCACGTCGCCGATCCCGTCGAAGCGATCAAGCAGAGACCGATCGTTTAGGCTGCGCCAGCCGTGCTGGGGTAACTGAACCCGTCACGGCCGGCGTTCGCGCTGGTCGGAGCGGGTTCGGCCCCAGCACAATTGCGCCCTTCCGAGCGTCGCGAAACTACAAATCACGCGATCCGAGATCTGAGAGGCTTGGATCTCAGATCTGAGACAACTGCGCTTTCGACCTTCCGATGTGGCGTAGGTTCGCGGCGTGGTGATTTGTGTCAGGAATGTCGCAGCGATCGGTAACAGCGTTTTTGTCTGAGATCTCTTATCTCTGCCTCTGACCTCTCGCATCGCGTGCTTTGATGTTTTCGGGCTAACAGCTAGCTCTAAGATGCGAGATGTCTTACCCATGAAATTCGCGCCCGTTAACTTGCGCGGTACATGACCACAATGCAGGAACCCCACGACCTGCCGGCGCAGTACGACCCCGGCCAGACCGAGCGCGCCATCTATGAGCGCTGGGTCGAGGCGGGTGTATTTTCGGCCGACGAAAAGCGGAGCAATCGCAACGGCGGAGATCGTGAGCCATTCGTGGTCATCATGCCGCCGCCGAATGTCACGGCGGTGCTGCACATGGGGCACGGACTCAACAACACCGTACAGGATGTGATCGTACGGTGGCGGCGGATGGCAGGCGACGAAACGCTCTGGGTGCCCGGTACCGACCACGCCGGCATAGCCACCCAGAACATCGTGGAGAAGCAGCTGGCCGCCGAGGGCAAGACGAAATTCGACCTCGGCAGAGAGGCCTTCATCGAGCGCACGGTCGCGTTCGTCGAGGAGACCGGCGGCCAGATCCTCCGCCAGCTGCGCGCCATCGGAGCCTCGGCGGACTGGAACCGAACCGCGTACACGTTCTCGCCCGAGCTTTCGCAGGCGGTGCGCGAGGCGTTTGTCCAGCTCCATGAGCGCGGGCTCATCTACCGCGGCCACAGGGTCATACACTGGTGCCCCCGCTGCCTCACGTCATTGAGCGACGAGGAAGCGCAGCACAGCGAAGAAACCGGCAACCTCTACACGATCCTGTACCAGGTCGCTGATTTCGACGGTGGACGTACGTTGCGCACACCCGCCGCACACCATGCGGAGGGCTCAGATACCCTCGTCGGCTACCTGCCCGTCGCGACGACGCGTCCGGAGACGATGTTCGGCGACGTCGCTCTCGCAGTCCATCCCGACGATGAAAGATTCAATCAGCTTATCGGACGCGAGGTCGTGATTCCAATCACGAACATCAGGATTCCGATTATCGCCGACGAATACGTCGATCCCGCGTTCGGAAGCGGCATCGTAAAGATCACACCCGCTCACGACGCCAACGATTTCGAGGTAGGCAAGCGACACAAGCTGCCGATGCCGGTGATCATGGCGCCTGATGGAACGATGGCGAACGGAGTCGACGCCGAGTCTCGCGTTCCGCCCGAGCTGCTCGGCATCGACCGGTTCGAAGCCCGGGAGAGAATCGTTCGCTCCCTCGAGAAGACGAAGCAGTTGCACTTCGTAAAGCCACATCAACACGCTGTGCGTCACTGCTACCGCTGTGACACCGTCGTCGAGCCGCGCCTCTCCGACCAGTGGTTCGTGAAGATGGAGCCGCTCGCCAAGCCGGCGCTCAAAGCCGTCCGCGACGGCACGACGCGCATCCTGCCAGAACGATGGGAAGCTGTATACGTGCATTGGCTGGAGAACATCCGCGACTGGAACATCTCCCGGCAGCTGTGGTGGGGCCACCGCATTCCCGTTTGGTACTGCGACAAGTGTGAGAGGCAGATCGTCAGCCGAACCGACGTCGAAGCCTGCGACAGCTGCGGCGGATCCGTTCGTCAGGACGAGGATGTCCTCGACACCTGGTTCTCCTCGTGGCTCTTTCCCATCTCGACGCTCGGCTGGCCCGACAAGAGCGCCGCTCCCCTCGTCGCGTTCTATCCGACGGACGATCTCATCACCGCGCCCGAGATACTTTTCTTCTGGGTGTCGCGCATGATCATGGCGGGCTACGCGTTCATGGGCGCGGCTCCCTTTCACACCGTCTATCTCCACGGAACCGTCCGCGACACCAACCACGTGAAGATGTCCAAGTCGCTGGGCAACGGCATCGATCCACTCGACGTCGTCAACAGCTACGGCGCGGACGCCTTGCGCTACACCGTTATTTCGGGGATGGGGATGGGCGCGGATCTCACGCTCGACCATCGCGATCTCGAGCGGTCATTCGCACCCGGCCGCAACTTCGCCACCAAGCTCTGGAACATCGGACGATTTCTGCTCACCAACGTCGGGACTTCGCCGGTGCGGAGCATCGACGAGCTCACCGACGCGGAGCTGACCCTCGCCGACGAGTGGATACTCGGCCGGCTCAACGCAACGATCCTCGAATCAGATGCGGCGCTTGGTCCGCCTCGACCCACCAAGGGAAAATGGCGACGGGAGGAGCGCTACTCGGGCTTGCGACTGAGCGAGTTCGCCGAAGCGGCGAGGCGGTTCGTGTGGAACGATGTCGCTGACTGGTACCTGGAGACGACGAAGGGACGCATCGGCGGCGGCGGAACGGATAGCGAGGTTGCGCGCGCGGTGCTCACCCACGTCTTCGATTACGCGCTGCGGTTGTTGCATCCGATCATGCCGTTCATAACCGAGACCCTCTGGCAGCGGCTTCCATTTCCGGTAGCCGCTGATCGATGCGAGTTCCTGGCGACGGCGGCATGGCCCCTGGGACAGCCGGCTTCCCCGAGAGCAACGAACGCAATTGCGCGATTCGACCTCGTACGCGAAGCCGTGGGCGCGGTGCGCCAGATTCGCTCCGATTATGCGATACCGCCGGGCAAGCCGATCGACGTCATCATGCAATCGAGATCGAACGCCGCGCTCTTTGCGGACCACGCCCGGCTCATCGGACAGCTCTCCCGCTCGACGGTCAACATTGGCACGCCGCCCTCGGACGCCGCCGCCGCGCACTCGGTTCTCACCGATGGAAGCGAAGTCATCGTGGGCCTCGGCGGCGTTGTAGACATCGGGAAGGAATGCGGCAAGCTGAAGGGCGAGCTCGAACAGCTGGAGATGCAGCTGGACACGCTGTCAAAGCGGTTGCGCAACGAAGGCTTTGTGAGCCGGGCACCGGCGAGTGTAGTGGAGTCGGAGCGGAAGAAGGAAGAGGAATGGACCAGGCGGCGAGTGCAGCTCGCGGCCAAGGTGAAAGCGCTTTGCGGCGGCTGATCGGCGCGGCGTTGTTTCCTCTGGCCTGCGCTTCACCCGGTATGCCACCGGGCGGGCCACTCGATGTCGCTGCGCCCCAGATCGTGTCCATCGTTCCGGACTCGGGCACCGTTGGCGTCAAGCCGAAAGAGGTGATCTTCCATTTCGACGAAGTCGTGTCGGAGAAGCCGCAATCGGCCACCACGCTTGCAGATTTGTTTCTGATTTCCCCGCGAGACGGAGTGCCGAGTGTCTCGTGGCACCGCGACGCAATAGCGGTGAAGCCCGGCCACGGCTGGCGCAACAACACTTCCTACACCGTCATCATGATGCGTGGCCTCGCCGACATTCGGGGAAATGTGCGGAACACCGGCGCCACGACTTTTTTCTCGACGGGTCCGACAATTCCCCGGACGCGGCTCTCCGGCCAGGTCTTTGACTGGGTGAGCGGTGCACCGGCTGCCGGAGCACTCGTGGAATCGTACAACCCGCCCGACAGCCTTCACCCTTTTGTAGCGCTCGTGGATTCGAGCGGCGCATTTACGCTGGAGCACCTTCCCCCCGCCCGCTACGTCGTCAGAGCGTACGTGGACCGCAACAAGAATCTGGCGATCGACCCCAGTGAACCATGGGACAGCGTCACGTTGAATCTCACAGACTCTGCTCAGAGGGAATTTCTGGTGTTCGCGCATGATACGATTCCACCAAGAATCCGCGACGTCGAGGTGGTCGACTCCCTCAGTTTGCGGGTGACATTCGACAAACCGATCGATCCGACACAAACGGTCTCCGCCACGAACTTCGTGCTGACCGCGCCGGACTCGGCGCGCGTTCCGATCGCGAGCGCTGGTCCCGCGCCGAGGGATACCACACCGAGGATGCCACCGACCGAAGTGCGACCTCCTGCGTCGCGACCGACGACCCCCCGCGCACCAACGCGCGCCACGGCCGATACGGTCACCATCCCAAAACGCGTGATGTCGCGGCCCAGTCCCATCGCGAGCGTGATCATCAAGCTCCAACATCCGCTGATCCCGAAAACCGTTTACAGGGTGCGCGCAATCGGGATCCGTGGTCTCACCGGCCAGACCGGGGATAGCGAGCGCGGGTATACTTCGCCCGCACCTCTGCCTCCACCATCGCCGCCTGCGACAAAGCCGCCTGCGACAAAGCCGCCTGTCACCGCCATACCGTTGACGCCGCCCCCGCCGGGCGCCGTGCCGATTCCATGACGGACAAGCGACGCGCACTTCCCAGCGTCAACGCCCTGCTCGAAAGCGCGGGTGTGCGATCGCTGCTCGAGCACCACCCTCGTCGCGTAGTGGTTGAGGCGGTGAGAAGCGCCGTCAACGCCGAGCGAAGCGAGGGCGGAGCCGAGAAGACAGAGGAGCAATGGCTGGCAGTCATCGCCGCGACGGTGGGAGGAATGAGCCGGCCATCGTTGCGCCGTGTGATCAACGCTACGGGTGTTGTTCTCCATACGAACCTTGGTCGCGCCCCCCTTGCCGATTCCGCCGTTGAGGCCATGGCTGATATCGCGGCCGGCTTCAGCAACCTCGAGTACGATCTGGAGACTGGCGCGCGAGGATCCCGCTACTCGCACTGCTTGAGCCTATTGCAGCAGTTGACCGGCGCCGAGGACGCGCTCGTCGTCAACAACTGCGCGGCGGCGGTGGTACTTGCGCTCAACGCGCTTGCTCAGAGGAAGGAGGTTCTCGTCTCGCGCGGAGAGCTCGTCGAGATCGGCGGCAGCTTCCGAATTCCGGACATCATGGGCCGCAGCGGAGCGAAGCTGATCGAAGTCGGCACGACGAATCGAACGCACGACGACGACTACCGTCGCGCGATCACGCCGAAGACAGCGGCCATCGTAAAAGTCCATCGCAGCAACTTTGCGATTGAAGGGTTTACCTCCGATGTGAGCGTCGAGCGCCTCGCCTTCATCGCGGCGGAGCACGGGCTGCCGGTCCTCTACGATCTCGGGAGCGGACTGATGCTCCCGCTCGATGCATATGGGCTGGGTGGCGAGCCCACCGCGGCGACAGCGCTCGCTTCGGGTGCGTCGCTCGTGCTCATGAGCGGTGACAAGCTCCTCGGCGGACCGCAGGCGGGAATCATTCTGGGCGCGGCGACTCTGATTGCCAGACTCCGGAAGAATCCATTCGCCAGAGCGATGCGCGTGGACAAGCTCACCCTCTCGGCGCTGGAGGCCACACTCCGGCTGTATCTCGAGCCCGAGCGCGCACTCAAGGAGATTCCGGTGTTGGCGATGCTCACCACGCCGGTGAGCGAGCTCGAGCTGAGGGCGCGGACGATTGTGGTGACGCTCGCGGCAAGTGGCATCGATGCCGATGTGGTAGCATCGAGCGCGAGCGTAGGTGGTGGTGCCTTCCCCACCGCTCTGATTCCTTCGATTGCGATCCGCCTGCCCGGAAATCCTCAGCGCGCCGAGGAGAAGCTCCGGGCCGGGTCGCCCGCGGTGATTGCTCGTATCTCGGACGG
>JBBQFZ010000066.1:0-15036 GCA_038322455.1 Gemmatimonadales bacterium
ACGCGAACCGGCATCCACTCACCGACGACGACGAGATCCAGCTTCCCGTCGTGGTCGTAATCGGTCCACGCCGCTGACGAGACCATCCCCGCTTCCGACAGCTCCGGTGCCTTCTCCGCCGTCACGTCCGTGAAGTGGCCCCCGCCGTCGTTCTGAAGCAGATGACTCTTCGGAATCAGTCCGTAACTTCGCGACACGACCCTGCTTCCGACGAACAGATCCGGGCGACCATCGCCGTTGAAATCGCCGGCAACCACACACGATCCATTCTCGAAGATGTCCGGAAGCGAGCTCATTGCCCGGACAAGATTGCCCTTGCCGTCGTTCAGGTACAGCCTCGGTCGCAACGCGTCGGCGTTGCCCCAGAACTCGTTGCCGCCGCTCACCACCAAGAGATCCTGATGGCCATCGCCGTTCGCGTCGAAGAAAATCGCGTCGACATCCTCCGCGAGACTGTCTGCATCGAGCGCGCGCTGAGTGCTCGGCCGAAAAGTGCCGTCCTTCGACTGGAGGAAGATCTTTCCCGCCTGCCATTTCGCGCCGCCGACGTAGATGTCGTCGAGTCCGTCACCGTTCACATCGCCAACCGCGAGCGCCGGTCCCTCGGTCGACAACAGGTGCGGCATCAGCGGCTCGCGATTGTAGTCGAAGAACGCGTCCTCTTGGTGCTTGAAATCGATGCCCGTGCTGGCAGTGACATCGGTAAACAGTGGCGGCGACGACCCCGAGGCAGACGGTGAGCCGGATCCCGACCGGGCGGGATACAGATACGTCGCCGTCGCGTCCTTCTCGACGAGCGTGATGGTCCGATCCGCCGCCAAATTCGTGAGCGTCTGGAAGCGGTGATTCGGCCACACCACGGTGAGCGAATCGATCTTCGCTGACGCGCCGAGCCCAAAATGCAGCCGCGGATCTACCGAAGAGAGAAATCCGCGCGTAGGAGACTGCTCGAGCACCTGGAGCGTCCCGCCCTGATGTATCTCCACCCTGGCGCCGATTCCGCCTGTATTCGCTCCGCTGCCGATCAGCTTGACGGTCAGGTAATGATTGCCGTTCACCTCCCGCGCGTGACTTCTGTAAATCGAGGCAGGCGCGTTGACGTTGTTAACCACGAGATCGAGATTGCCGCTGTTGTTCAGATCGACGTACACCGCACCGTTCGAGAAACCCGGCTGCGCCAGTCCCCACTGCTCGGCCATGTTGGTGAACGTCAGGTTTCCGTTGTTGTGGTACGCGTAATTCGCCAGCGGCACCTCCGGCATCTTGTTCAGCAGACTGAGATTGGCGTTGGTGATGGTGTCGCCGAGTGACGCCTGGACGGCCGCGTTGCCGACGTAGGTGATGTAGTCCATGTCGTTCGGCCGACGGTAGATGCCGTTCGTGATGAAGAGATCCTTGCGGCCATCGTTGTCGAGGTCGGCGAAGAGCGCAGACCAGCTCCAGTCGGTTGCGAACACTCCTGCCAGGTAACCGATCTCGCTGAACTTTCCCATTCCGCGATTGAGCTGGAGAGCGTTGCGCTCGTACTGGGGGTGATACCCGGCCTCTAATGTCCGGTTGTAGAGGCTGAAGCTCTCGGTGCTCGCGGATGTCTTGAGGATGTCCTCGCGGTCGGGCAGCATATCGAGCGATAGGATGTCCGGCCGGCCATCGTTGTTGAAATCGGCGGCGTCGACGCCCATCGAGAAACGGCTGGTATGTCCGAGCGACTTCGCGGCGGATTCGGTGAAAGTGCCGTTGCAGTTGTTGATATAGAGATAGTCATCGCCCTGAAAATCGTTGGCGATGTACAGATCGGGACAGCCGTCGCCGTTAAAGTCGCTGGCGACGATGCCAAGGCCGTAACCATCGATCCCGTCGTGCAGGCCAGCAGAGGCAGTCACGTCCGTGAAATGGTTGCCGTCATTTCGGAACAGGTGGTCGCCAGTGCGTGCGCTCATCGCGCTCGACCCGGCTTTCGACTGGATCGTCGGCTGCTCGTGACTCGAGTGATCGAGCAGGTACATGTCGAGATCGCCGTCGCCGTCGTAGTCGAAGAAGAGTGCCTGCGTCGAAAAGCCGGTGTGGGTGAGCCCGTACTCCTTCGTCCTGTCGGTGAACGTCCCATCGCCGTTGTTGATGTAGAGGACATTTCCGCCGTGCATGCCGAGATAGTCGACGCCCGAGACGTAGATGTCGATTTTGCCATCTCCGTTTACATCGGCCATCGTGACGCCAGTCTTCCACCCGCCGGGATCGGCAACACCGGCTTTGTCGGTGATGTCCTCGAACTGATAGTTCCCCTTGTTGCGATAGAGTTTGTTGGGGCCGACGTTGGAGGTGAAGTAGAGATCGGGCAGCCCGTCGCCGTCGACGTCGCCGACCGCGACGCCGCCGCCGTCGTAGTAGTAGAGGTAGTTGAGGATGTTGAAGTCGGCTCTCTCCGGCAGATTGTTGGAGAAAGTGATGCCAGTGACTTCGGGTTTAAGGAGCTCGAACAGCGGTTTTGGTTCACTGGCTTTGTCGCATGCAGCAAGCGTCAGCGCGCTCAACAGTGCTAAGCGCCGAAACAGAAACGGAACAACCAACGCTGCCGGCTGATCGCACCCGGCACCCTGCTGCTGGCTTAACACATCCGGGGACTCAGGCACTGTAGCGGACACCATTTGCAGTCGATGCACGAAATGCCACAACGACTTCCAACCCACGTTGTAAAGCAGGTAGCATGCAGCCGGGTGCGATTAGCCGGCAGCGTTGCTGTTCAGTTGCCGTAAAATCATTTAACAGGAGTGATACGTACAGCTTGCCCTCCACCCGGAGCGAGCACGACACTCAGATTCGTCCTCGAGTCCACGTTCCGTTTCGAGATGGTCACGGGCAAAGGATTGGTCGCCCAATTCGCACCCGGCCCATCGGCGTATATCTCGGCCACGTACTTTCGCCCCGGCGTGAGAAAATTGAGAGGCACCGAGAAGGTTCTGCCCTCCTCGTCGGTGATGGCGCCGAGGAACCAGTCCTCGCTGTTCTTCGCCTTGCGCGCGACGATGACGTAGTCGCCGATCTTTCCGTCGATCGTCTTGCTCGTCTCCCAGTCGACCGCCACGTCGCGGATGAACTTGAATGCCGGCTGGTTGGCGTAGTTCTCGGGTAGATCGGCCGCCATCTGGAGCGGCGAGTAGATCACCACATATAGAGCGAGCTGCTTCGCGAGCGTCGTTCGCGGGTGCGATTCCTCGATGCGTCGGTTTCGTCCGGTGCCGCGATTGATCAACAGGTCGAAGATTCCGGGGGTGAAATCCATCGGTCCCTCGAGCAGTCGCGTGAAGTACAGATTCGTCTCGTGCTCGGGTGGATTGCCGCCCTCGCCGCCCCACGCGTTGTACTCCTGGCCGCGTGCGCCCTCCCGGCTCATCCAATTGGGGTAGGTTCGCCGTTCGCCGGTATCGTGAATCGGCTCGTGGACGTCCATCATGATGTGGTACTTCGCCGCGGTCTCGATCACCTTGCGGTAGTGCCGGACCATGAACTGCGAGTGGTGCGAGTTGCCTTCCGGGGTGGTGTCTGTGACGTACCCCGACTTGATCGCGTCGAGGCCGAGCGAGTGGTAGAGCGCGAACGCGGAATCCAGCTGACGCTCGTAGTTTACGATTCCGCCGGACGTTTCATTATGGACGATGAGGTCGACGCCTTTCTGGTGCGCGTACTTCGCGAGCTCAGGGAGATTGTAGTCCGGATACGATTTCGTGAACGAGAACGCGTTCGCGTTCTTGATCCAGTCGCCGTCCCAGCCAGTGTTCCAGCCTTCCACAAGCACGCCGCCGATCCCATTCGCGGCTGCGAAGTCGATGTAGCGTTTCGTGTTCTCCGTCGTGGCGCCGTGTTTCGGTCCCGAGCTCCACGTCATGGTGCCGATGTGCATCCCCCACCAGATGCCAATGAATTTCATCGGCTTGATCCAGCTCACATCGGAGATCACGCTGGGCGGATTGAGATTCAGGCCCAGCACCGAAGGTGAGAGATCCGCGGCCCGATCCGCCAGCTGAATCGTGCGCCAGGGCGTTACGAACGGCGTATGGCCTCGTACCTTGTCTCCGTTCTGCCAGGGGGCGAGCGCGACACGCAGCAGCCGGCTGTCCATGCGCGCGCCGGCCAGATTCATCCGCGCGTAGTCGACGAGATTCGCCTCGTGGATCACAATGAACGTTTTGCCATCGCGGGTTGCCATCGTGAGCGGCGTCTGAATGCTGTCGATCACGCTGACGGGCGACGACGAGTACAGCATTTCGGAGCGATCGAGCCGTGGACGATTAGATGGAATCCACCATGCCTTGGCGTCGTCGGCGAGGTTGAATTGCGTGAGCTCTTCCGAAATGACGAAATCACTGAGCGCTGGCTGGGCGGGCACTTCGTACCGGAATCCGATGCCGTCGTTGAAGGCGCGGACGACCAAATCGAATTTGCGGCCCGGCGACGCGGTCTCGCCGACCGATACCCGCAGCTCGTTGTGATGGTCGCGAACGCGGGCGACCTCGCCCCAGGGCTGGGTCCAAGTCTCGTCATGCGATCCACGCGTGCTTCCCGTAATGCGAAGATTGTCGCGCAGCGTCGGCGCGCCCTTAAACTCGAAGCCCAGCATTGAGGGCATGAGGATGCGCCGCCCGTCCCTGCCCAACATGTAGTAGAGCTTTCCATCCTGGGTCGTCACACCGACCCTGTTCCGGCCATCCGGTGACGCAACGGTGATCGTGTCCTGCGCGCGGGCGGCGGCGAGGGGCGTTATATAAAATAGCGACACCGGGAGTAGCACCAGTGTGGTGCGGCGGATCCAGTCGTGCGTGAGCATTTGCATCTCGATTCTCCGTTGCTGACTTGGTGGATGTCCAATATCGGGTTCGCTCAACGCTCCAGGCAATTCCTACCGAGCTTTGGTCGAACGGAATATCAGGGGTCGGTCGTTGTTTCGCGACACCACGTACGCATTGCCGCTCGCGGTGCGGACTCGGACGATGTCGCGGGACTGTCCGGGCACGAAAAAGCCGCTCGCAACCGTAGGCACGGGGGTAAAGTGTCCCTTACCGTCCCCTCGCAGCAGCAGTCCGTAGCTCGCGTCCATCTTTCCGAGCTCCGGCTTCACTCCATCGAAATTGCCAGCGAGCAGAAGGTCCTGCTTACCGTCTCCGTCGTAGTCGCCTGCCAGTATTCCATACACCGGGGCCATCTGCGCTTCGCGCGGCAGCGGGATCATCGTGAAGGACCCGTCGCCATTGTTCCTAACAAGTGTAGTCGCAAAGGTGTATGCGTTCTTGACGACGGCATCGGCGAGATCCGCTTTCGGAAACACATCCGGGAACGTCTGCTTTGCATAGTCCTTGTAGTTGGGGTAGCGATCCCTGAGATAGGGGAGCGACCTGATCAGATCGTCGCGCAGCTCGAGCGAGTATGCCTTTCCGGCGGTGTAGTACGAAATGATCTGCTGGACGAAACCCGTATGCGCGAAATCCTTGAGATACATCGTCACCGGCTCGGCGGGAGACGCCTGGATTCTGTTATTGAGACCGAGGTTTCCCACTATGAAGTCGACTCTGCCATTGCCAGCGAAATCTCCAGCTATTACGCGGTTCCACCAGCCATCGCTTTTCTCGAGTCCGGCGACCTTCATCCGCTCGAGCCTGCCCTGTCCGACGTTCCTGTAGATCTCGATCGGCATCCACTCGCCGACCACGATCAGATCTAGCTTGCCATCGCCGTCCACATCCTTCCATATTGCATCTGTTACCATTCCGGCGTGCGAAAGCCCGGGCGCGACTTTGTCCGCGACGTCGGTGAAGTGCCCCTTGCCATCGTTTTGGAGCAGAACGCTCCGAGGGTCGAGGCCATAGTGCCCGGGGATGGATCTTCCTCCGACGAAGATGTCGATGTCGCCATCACCATCGTAGTCGGCCGCCGCCGCGCGCGAGCCACTGAGGGAGAGCATCGGCGGCAATGCGCCAACTGCCTTCTTGAAGTTCCCCTTCCCGTCGTTGAGATAGAGTCTATCCTCGAGCGGCGAGGCCAGCTCCGAGAACTCGGTGCCGCCGGTGACTACATACAGATCGGGATGACCATCGCCGTTGGCGTCGAAGAACACTCCGCTGATGTCCTCGGACACACTGTCATGGGCCAATAGTGCCTGATTGCTCTTCACAAATCGTCCGTCCTTCTGCTGAATCAGAATCGCGCTCGCCTCGCCCTTGGCTCCCGCGATGAAGATGTCGTCGAGCCCATCCCCATTCACATCGGCAACGGCCATATCCGGGCCTTCGAGGGAGAGCATCCTTGGCATCAGTGGCTCGCGATCGAAATCGACGTAGTCGTTCTCCTTATGTACGAAATCGATCGTCGCCCTGGCCGAGACATCGGTGAGGACCGTAGGTACTGGCTTGGGTGCGACTGAAGGAGGCTTGACCGACCCCGCCTGCCTGATCTCGATGCGCTGATTCGCGGTCACGTTCGCCAACACCGTCTGTCGTCCGTCGGGCCAGTTCACTGTCACTTTTTGGAGTGTATCGAGCGCGCCGACCCCGAACGTCAGCACGTAGTCGACGCTCGACTGGAAGCCACGTGACGGCGAAAGCTCCTGAAAGAACAGCTTCTTGCCGCCCTCGACCGTCACCTTTGCCCCGATCGCGAACCGATTGCGACCCTCGCCATCGAGCTTGACCTGCAGATAGTGGTTCTTCGTGAGAGCGCGCGCGTTGTTGCGGTAGATGAACGCGGTGTCATTCTCGTTGTTCACGATCAGGTCGAGGGCGCCGTCGCCATCCAGGTCAGCATATGCGGCCCCATTCGAGAAGCTCGGGATGTCGAGTCCCCATGCCTTGCTCTCGTTGGTGAACGTGAGATCTCCATTGTTGTGAAAGGCGTAGTTGGGGAGCTTGCTCGAGCTCATGGCATCTGTCAGACCCTTGAAGTCGACTTTGCCCGTCTTCGTTGCTGACGCCATCGTTCGATCGTTCGCGAGGAAGGCGACATAGTCCTGCGACGTGACGTCCTTCGCGAGCCCATTCGTGACGAAGATGTCCTTGTTTCCATCGAGGTCGAGATCGGCGATGAGCGCGCTCCAGCTCCAGTCAGAGCGCGCTACACCAGCCATCTGCCCGACGTCGCTGAACGTACCGTTCTGGTTATTCAGCTGGAGCATGTTGCGCATGAACTGGTAGTGGTATCCGTTCGTCACCTTCGCCTGATAAGCCTCCCAGCCCTCGAACGCGGATGTCGTTCTGAGTCTGTACTCATCCTCCGGCAGCATGTCGGTCGTGTAGATGTCCGGCCATCCGTCGTTGTTCACGTCCGCGATGTCGAGACCCATCGAGAAGTAGCTGCTGTAGGGCATCGCCTTGGGCAGCTCCTCGGTGAAAGTCCCATCGTGGTTGTTGATGTACAGGTAGTCGCGCTCGAAGAAATCGTTGGAGACGTAGATGTCGGGCCAGCCGTCACCGTTCACGTCGGAAATTCCGACGCCGAGCCCCAATCCGATCTCGCTCCCGAAGATGCCCGCCTTTTCGCTGACATCTGTGAAGTGACCGTTGCCGTCGTTGTGATAGAGCTTCTGGCCGCCGAGCTTGCTGCGCACGCTGCGGGTGTTCTTCAACCCGAAGCTGGTGACGGCTCGCGACGAGTTGTTGACCAGGTACATGTCGAGCAGCCCATCGCGATCGTAGTCGAAGAAGGCGGCTTGCGTGGAGAATCCGTCGTCGGCCAGTCCGTATCGCGCCGCCTCTTCCTTGAACGTCGGCACACCGTTTTTGTCGACGCCCTGGTTGATGTAGAGCTCGTTCGCCCTTCGGTCAGCGACGTTGCCGGCGTAGCAGACGTAGATGTCGAGCAGCCCATCTCCATTCACATCCGCGAAGGTCACCCCTGTCGCCCAGAACCCCTTTCCTTTCACACCGGCGGCGTCGGTGATGTCCTGGAAGTGAAAGTTGCCCTTGTTCAGGTAGAGGCGGTTTCCGTGAAGATTCGAGGTGAGCATGATCTCCGGCAATCCATCTCCATTCAGATCGCCCGTAGCGACCCCACCACCGTTGTAGAAGTTGCGGTAGTTGAAGACGTTGAGATCCGCCGTCGCTTCCACTCGGTTCTCGAACGCAATTCCCGTGTAGCTCGCCGGAAGCCGGGTGAAGAGATGGCCGTCGACCGGTGGCGCGGGGCCTCGGGAATTGGAATCGTTATTCCTTGAATCGCTTGGAACGCAGGCGCCTGCGAGGAGCAACGCTGAAACGACCAAGCGGAGCCCCGGTCCCGGGGTGGCGCTCATAAAAACGATAGCCTGCCCCCGGGAGGGAGCAGGCTATCGTGAAAAAACAGCGACTGCCGGATTAGTACCCCGGGTTCTGCTTCAGCAGGGGGTTGTTGTCGATCTCGGGCTGAGGGATCGGCATCAAAACCTTATAGGGAGGAGTGTTCGTGGGCTTGAACGTCCATGCGCCGGTGGTGAACTTGCCCATCCGGATGAGATCCTGACGGCGCTTGCCCTCAGCGGTCAGCTCGAAGAGACGCTCCTGGAGAATCGCAGTGCGGAACGACTGCTGGTCACTGGCCACCATCGGGTTCGGGGTTGCCTGGCAGCTCGGGCACTCGGCGGCCCCCGCAAAAGCGCGAGAGCGCGTCGTCGTGTTGACGAGAGTTACGGCAGCCGCAGTTTGCCCCAGCTCGTTCATTGCCTCCGCCTTGATCAGATAGATCTCGCCGAGGCGGAAAGTAGCGTAGTCGTTGCCGGCGTTCTGGGCGACGTGCGCCGGATCGTTGGGCCACTTGGTGATGCGGGCGCCAGCGTTCTCCGGAGCGGCGGTTGCATCGATGATGTTCGGGTTGAATACCAGCGGATTTCCCGCGCGATCCTTGACCGGCAGGCCAGTCTCAACATTGACCTGTGGGCCGGCGAGGAAGATCTGCTTCCGGATGTCGTTGCTGTTGAAGGCGTAGTACGTGTCAGCGAGAGCGGAGAAACCGTTCCACGGCGACGGCGTGTACTGACTGTAGTGGAGCGCCCGCATCAGGAAGTCGAGCCCCTGCCCGTCGGCAGCCGCGAACTTCGCGGCCATGATGATTTCTGGCGACCTGTAGTTGTCGGCGGTGAAGTTCTTTCTCCAATCGGACTCGAGGCTGTAATGACCGGAGTTTATGATCCGATCGCTGGCATCGATCGCATCCTGCCAGTGTGCCGTTCCCTTCTGGAGGCCGGCGGCCGTAACAGTTCCAGTGAAGACCTGGGCGTTCAGGTAGAGGCTGGCCAGGATCGCGTCGGCGGCGCCTTTCGTGAGCCGACCATTCATCGATGCGGGCCATGAAACCGGCAGATCCGCCCGAGCGGCTTTGAGCTCGCTCTCGATGAACGTGAATACCTCGGCCCGAGTGTTGGCCGGCCGCGCTGTTACAGCGATGTCGGTTACTATCGGGACGCCGCCGAAAAGATCCTGGAGCTGGAAGTAATAGAAAGCCCTGAGCCCGCGGATTTCCGCGACCACTGCAGGCTTGTCCGCGAAGTCTACGTTCTTGAGCGCATTGAGAAGCACGTTGGCGCGTGCGATTCCCTGGAACATGGACTGCCAGGCGCCCTCACCGAACGCGAGTGTGGCCGAGCTGTTCGGGGTGTAGGTCTGGTAATGCATGTCCAGCCACTGGCCGTTGTCGTACCAGTCCGACCCGCGGGTGGGAACGATCATTTCGTCGGTGGTGACCTCGGAGAGATCGTAGCCATTCTGCACGACCTGCTGCATCGTTGCGTACACAGCCGCCAGACCTCCAACGATCTCGCTTTCGTTCCTGTAGTACTGGTCGGGACTGATCGCGCTCTTCGGCACCTCGGTCAAATCGGTGCAGCTGAGGATCGGAGAGAGAAGGAGCACGCCAGCCAGGCCCGCGACTCTGAAAGATTTGTTCATGAGTGGATTACGCATAAGCTTCACGTGATGGTTAGAACGTGACACGGAGACCTCCCGTGATGGTCCGCGGCTTCGGATAGTGGAGATAATCGGTACCGCGCGACGCCAGGCCGCTGATGCTCGCGTCGGTGTAGACCTCAGGATCGTAACCGGTGTACGGTGTCGAAAGCCAGAGATTGTCGGCAGACAGCGACGCTCTCGCCCTCTTCGCACCACTTCCAACGAAGCCTGGCAAGTCGAACGTGTAGCCTACGGTCACGTTCTGCAGACGGAAGAAGGAACCATTCTCGATGTAACGGGAAGAGAAGATCGCCGGCTCCTTGATGCCGATCTGATCGGTTAGCGCGGAGGACAGGAAGTTCTTGTCCTGAAGTGCGTTGCTCTTGGTCGCGTAAACGAGCGCGGTGTTGTTGAACACCTTTTGTCCCACGGCACTGTTGACCAGGAAGCTGAAATCGACATGATTCCAGGTGGTCTGGCTGTGGATTCCCACCGTGCGGGTAGGATTTGCGTTGCCGAGGATGACTTTGTCGTCGCCGCCGGGAGATGTCGTGGTGCCAGCAAGCGTTCTGCTGGTCTCGTGGCCGGCCGTGTCACGCGTTACCGTGTACTTGTTGAAGAGCTGCTGGCCGGCAGCATTGACGCCGGCGTAGATAGGACCATAGAAGGTGCCAAGGGGCTGGCCGGGAAGGATACGCTGGGACGTCTGGTTCGACTGTCCCTGACCGCTCACATTGCCAGTCGCGAGGAACGAATACGGTCCCAGATTGCGAACCGTATTCTTGTCGTGGGAGAATACAAAACCCGCCGTCCAGTTCAGGCCGGGGCGGTTCACGATCTCACCATCGAGCGACAGCTCGACACCGGTGTTGCGGATCTTGCCAACGTTCGCGAGTTGACTGCTAACAACTGCCGGCTGTGGCACGTTGACCGTCAACAGGAGATCGCGGGTGTTCTTGACGTAGTACTCCAGCG
Organism: Gemmatimonadales bacterium; assembly: GCA_038322455.1. Classification (GTDB taxonomy): domain Bacteria; phylum Gemmatimonadota; class Gemmatimonadetes; order Gemmatimonadales; family Gemmatimonadaceae; genus UBA4720. The sequence continues at coordinate 10,878 of JBBQFZ010000066.1, forward strand.
ACCCAAGCAACCGATTGTTAAGGAATCCGTAATCGAGTGCTACGTTGCTCGACGCCGTTTCTTCCCACTTCAGATTCGGGTTTGCATTGGTACAGGGCGCGACACCGGTCGAAACTACGTCACCAAAGGGATAATTCGTCCCTGGGCAGAGTGTAATCAAGGAGGCGTATGGTGCGATTGCCTGGTTACCCTGCTTGCCCCAGCCCGCGCGCAAACGCAAATCGGAGAAGGGTCCCGTCTTCATGAACCCTTCCTGACTGAGGCGCCACGACCCCGAGATCGCGGGGAAGACAGCCCACTTGTTCCCCGCTCCGAATCGTGAGGATCCGTCGCGACGGAGAACACCAGTGAGAAAATACTTGTCCGCGAAACTGGCGTTGGCTCTCGTGAAGAACGATACGAGCCGACTGTTCTCCTGCCACGAGTAATCGGTCCGAGTGCTGCCGCTGCCTAGGTTGTTGTAGCCCAGCGCATCGCTGAGGAACCCCTGCGACTGTGCGCCAAATTCGTTCTGGGTGTAGTCGCTGAACTCGTATCCGCCAAGAACGTCGAACGTCTCGGATCCCGAAAACTGCGGGTGGAGGGTCAGGGTGGTTTGGAGAGTGCGGGAGGTATTGTCGTGATTGACCTGCCGCCCCAATCCCGCGAATTCCGCTCCTACGGGACTCGTCAACGGGAGGTACGTTGCGCGGTTTCCGCTGGCGCGATCGGCGCCAAGGTTCACCCGGGCCGTAAGTGCGGAGAAAATGTCATAGTCAGCGGAGAAATTGCCCAGGGCACGAATCGTCTTTCCATTGTCGATCACCTGGTTCGCCATTGCAACCGGGTTGCGTACCGACTGGGAACCCGCTCCTACCTCGTAGTAAACCGATTGTCCGGTCGCGGGATCGACGAAGCTGATCGGTTTGGTTGGATCGAAGGTCAGGGCGTTGATGAAAATGCCCCCGGAAAATCCGCCGGTGTTCTCGAAGAGAACATAATCGTTGTTGACGTGCGACCCGGTGAGATTTGCCTGGAGGCGAAGCCGTCCGTCGAAAGCGTTCTGGGATCCGTTAAGCCGTCCCTGGAGGCGCTGGAAGCCGTTATTGAGTACGACGCCCTGCTGATTCATGTAGTTGAGGGAAGCGCGATACCGCGTGTCAGCGCTGCCGCCAGCGAAAGAGAGGTTGTGATTAATGGTTGGTGCGCTGCGGGTGATCGCCTCCTCCCAATTGGTGTTCGCGGTACCAAGGGCGCTTAAAGCGCTCGCAGCCAGCTTACCTGAATCCACCTCGGCCTTAATGAAGGCGCGGTACTCATCGCCGTTTAATACAGGAAGATGCTTGGCGGCCGACGAGCTGCCTGCCTGCACCTCGTAATCAATGGTATTACCACCGCCCGCCGGTCCTTTCTTGGTCTCGATCAGGATCACGCCGTTCGCCGCCCGGCTTCCGTAAATTGCCGTCGCGGCAGCGTCCTTCAGGATCGAGATCGAAGCGATGTCCGACGGATTCAGAAGGTTGAGCGGACTGCGCGGGAGCGCTCCCATTTGGCCGCTCGATTCTGTGTTGTCGTTATTGATCGGGATACCGTCGATGACATAGAGGGGATCATTGCTCGCGGTAATCGAGGTGCCTCCGCGGATCAGAATCTGGGCGCCGGCACCCGGTTCGCCACTGTTCTGAACGACGTTGACGCCGGCGGCCCGGCCTTCGATCATCTGATTGACGTTGGCCTGGATTCCGACGTTGGCCTGTGCGGCATCAATCGTCGCGACGGATCCGGTGATCGCCTCTCGCTTCTGTGTTCCGTAACCAACGGTCACGACGTCCTCGAGTGCGATCGCGCGTCGATCGACCGCGAAGGTGGCGGCGGCGGTTCCACCGGCTGGCACGTTCACGACCTGCGTCGGCGAGCTGAAGCCGATTCGGCGGACGCGGACCGTGTGAGTGCCGGCGGGAACTCCTACGATCGTGAAGGTACCGTCGGGACCGCTGATAGCGCCCCGTCGCGTGCCTTCAACACTTACACTTGCATCGGGAACCGGCTGCTGGGTGGTGCTGTCGACCACGCGCCCGGTAATGGTTCCTGTGGGATTCTGCGCGCCGAGCCGGACGGTACTCAGGAGTCCGACAACGAGCACGAGAAGAAAGCGACGAACAACTGCCATGATGGATTCCTCCACAGCGTGGTGGGTACGACTCCTCTCGGGCTGACATCGGGAGAGGATGTGCGAAACCGGGCGAGCTACCTGGAGCGGCTCAACCGTTTATGCGCTCGCCATAGTGCGCCCGAGCGAGACAAATGTCAATAACGAGGTTGACTAGGCATTGAAAACTGGTTGGCTCTGTAAATCGAAGTTCGGCGCCAAACTACCGGCAACGACTGTTGCATGGAGCCTTCCCAAATCGTAAACTGTTCGCCCCAGAAGAGAGGAAGCACCTGGTGAAGCCAATGTTCCTGAAGGGAGTCGAGAACCACGCCGCGTCTGAGCCACACGCGACGATGTTCAGAGAGATGCGCTCGGCCGCGATACCAATCCCGCAGATTCTGCATCTTTTCGCCTTCAAGCCGGACCGAACGGAGTTTCTCTCGCGTTTCACGCAGGGAGTAATGCGCGGTCCCTCGCCCCTGCCGTCCTGGCAGCGCGAGCTGATCGCCGCGCTCACCTCGAAGCTCAACCAGTGTCTTTTCTGAATCGGCTCCCACGCCGCGGTCGCGGCGGAGCTGCTGGGCAATAGCGCCACGGTTCAGGCGGTGCTTGCCGACCTCAACACCGCGCCGGTCTCGCATAAGGACCGCGCCCTCTACGCATTTGTGAAGAAAGTGAACGCGGACTCGGTCTCGACGAGCGAGGCGGACATTGAAACGCTTCACGAGGCCGGATGGACGGACGAGGCGATCTACGACGCGATCACCGTCTGCGCTCTCTTTAACTTCTACAATGTCTGGATCGACGCGACGGGTGTGAGCGACATGCCAGTGATCGGCTACGAGATGTCCGGGCATCGTCTCGCGACCGAAGGATACGCGAGAGCCGAGTAACCAGGCGCGTATGCGGCGGATTGTCCGCGCCCACTACTATATAGGATAGGTAGCGGGTCCGATACCGCCCGACTATTTGGCTATCCAATCGCCCTTGAGTCCCCGTTCCTCGAGCAGCGCATCCACGGTGGGATCCTGTCCGCGCCAAGCCTTATACATCGCCGCCGCGTCCTGCGTGCCGCCGCGCGACAGGATCAGGTTGCGAAAACGGTCGCCGTTTGCGCGCGTCAGTCCGCCATTCTGCCTGAACCACGCATACGCGTCGTCGTCCAGCACTTCGCTCCAGGTGTACGCGTAGTAGCCGGCTGAATAGCCACCGTCCCAGATGTGGGAAAAGTACGTGCTGTGATAGCGCGGCGGCAGTTCGGGAACGGCGACGTTGTACCGCTTGAGCGCGGCGGCCTCGAACGCGTCTACGTCGGCTGGCGCACCGGACGCGGGAAGAGTGTGCCATGCGAAATCCAGCAGCGAAGCCTCGAGCAGTTCCGTCGTCGCGAATCCCTGATTGAAGGTTCTCGATGCCTTGATCTTGTCCACCAGCGCGGCCGGTATCGCCGCACCTGTCTTGTAGTGCTTCGCATAGTTGGCGAAAATGCTCGGCTCGAGCGCCCAGTGCTCATTGAACTGCGAGGGGAACTCCACGAAGTCACGCGGCACATTCGTGCCCGAGAGAGTCGGATACTCCACGCGCGAGAACATTCCATGCAGCGCGTGCCCGAATTCGTGGAACATCGTCGTCACGTCGTCGAAGGTCAGCAACGCCGGTTGCCCAGGCGCTGGTTTGGTGAAGTTCGCCACGTTGTAAACGACGGGCTTCCACCCCGTGAGGCCCGACTGGTCGACAAACTGATCCATCCACGCGCCACCGCTCTTCGCATCGCGCTTGAAGTAGTCACTGTACCAGAGTGCCAGCGGCCTGCCGTTCGAGTCGAACACGTCGAACACCCGAACGTCGGGATGATAAACCGGGATGTCGTGACGCTCCTTGAACGTCAGCCCGTAGAGGCGGTTCGCCGCGGCAAATACTCCGTTCTGAAGCACGTTGTTCAGCTCGAAGTACGGCATGATCTGCGATTCGTCGAGATCATACTTCGCCTTTCGCACCTGCTCGGCGTAGTACTGCCAGTCCCACGGC
>JBBQFZ010000067.1:0-14067 GCA_038322455.1 Gemmatimonadales bacterium
GTCGTGAAGTTTAGAAAGTTGTTCTTCTCATCGTTGCCCAATGCGGAAGAACTCGAAAGCTGTTATCTGGAGTGCGCTGACGCTTCGGTTCGTAAGGTGACACGTGACGAGGCGAGCAACCCATCGCTCATGCCTCCGGGAAGTCGGGTGTTCCAGTCCCGTGACATGGCGTCTGCTGGCGCTGGTTCCACCGTAATGCCAGTTGACTTTGCTGGCCGAACATTCTTGCCTGCCGTCAACCGACATTGGAAAACGGGAGCCGAAGGACTAAAAAGACTCGTTGATTCTGGTCGCCTCTTTGCTGCGGAGAACTCCTTACGCTACAAAAGATATCTCACCGACTATCCGTGGACGGAATTCACCAACGTCTGGACGGATACAATAGTTGGTAGCTTTCATGAGACCCGATTGTATGTTGTGCAGACGTCACCCAAGGTCCTTCAGCGCTGCATCCAAATGGCCAGCGACCCCGGTGACCTCGTCCTCGACCCAACCTGTGGTTCCGGCACAACCGCCTACGTCGCCGAGCAATGGGGCCGCCGCTGGATCACCATCGACACCTCCCGCGTTCCGCTAGCTCTCGCGCGCCAGCGCATCCTCACCGCCACGTATCCATGGTATGACCTCAAGGATGATGCGCGCGGTCCCGCCGGCGGATTCACCTACAAGCGCAAGCAGAACAACCGGGGTGAAGAAGTAGGTGGCATCGTCCCGCACGTCACGCTCAAGTCGATCGCCAACGAGGAGCCTCCTAAAGAAGAAGTCCTCGTCGACCGCCCCGAGATAGACAACGGCATCACCCGCGTCTCTGGCCCATTCGTCGTCGAAGCGACCATCCCCACACCTGTCGACTACGAAGGCGATGGCATCGAGGATTCGGGCGCTGAATCGGCGGAATCGTACGACTCCTTCGTCGAGCGAATGCTTGACGTACTCCGCCGCAATCCCCGGCTCCAGATCGGAGGCGGGCGCGTCATCGAGCTTCGCAACGTCCGCACGCCCGCCAAATCCATGTCACTCGGCGCCGAGGCGATCGTAGACGACAAGCCCGTCGCCTTCGCGTTCGGTCCGGAGAACGGCGCCGTCAGCGAAAAGCTCGTGTACAACGCGGGAAAGGAAGCGAATGCGCGCAACTATTCACATCTGTTCGTGATCGGTTTCGCCATCCAGCCCAACGCGCGGGAGATGATCGAGAACGCCGAGTCGGTCATAGGTATTCCGGCCACGTACGTCGCTGCCACCCCCGATATTCTGATGGGCGATCTGCTCAAGACCATGAGATCGAGCCAGATCTTCAGCGTCTGCGGTCTGCCCGAGATCTCGATTGCCAGAGCAAAGAAGTCCGACAAGTCGGATCCCGATCGCTACGTCGTCACACTGCTCGGACTCGATACCTTCGACCCGGCCAGCATGGATTCACTGTCCCTCGAAGGCAAGGAAGTCCCAGCCTGGTTCCTCGACAGCGACTACAACGAGCTCTCCTTCCACGTCAGCCAGGCGTTCTTTCCCGGCACCGGCGCCTGGGAGAATCTCAAGCGGGCTCTGCGGGCCGAGTACGCGGAGACGGTGTGGGATCACCTGAACGGTACGGAGAGCGCGCCGTTCGAGGCGTCTCCGGAGACGAAGATCGCCGTGAAGGTGATCGATAAGCGCGGCAACGAGCTGATGGTGGTGAAGACCATTGGCGAGGCGATATCGAAGGGATGATTCAGGCGCCGGCGGGCTCCGACGCGCTCATCGGGACGATCACTGCGACGATCGTGGCGAAGATGCAGCCTCGCCGTGTTTTCCTCTTCGGAAGCCGCGCTCGCGGCGAGGCCCAGGCCGAAAGCGACTATGACATCATGGTCGAAGTCGACGGGACCAGCGCCGCTGATGAGAAGCCCCTCGACCTGTTTGAGGATAGCCCATACCGGGTTGATCTCCACCTGCGACGTGAAGGGGAAATCGAGCGGAGAAAGGACGATCCGGGGACCATGGATTGGGACGTCATTCGGGAAGGGCGGCTTTTGTTCGCGCGTCCAGGACTCACGTTCCCCGTCGCAGGCAGAACCGGAACCGTTCGCGAGCGGCCATCGACACCGCCTGATTCCGTCGGTGAGTGGATGCGTATTGTGCGTCGTGACCTGTACCACGCCCGTCATCACCTCGAAGACGACCTGGAAGACTGGATCGACGAGATCTGCTATCTCTCACAACAGGCCGCGGAGAAAGCGCTCAAGGCATTGATTGTCTCTCGACACGTGCGACCCGCGCACACCCACGATCTCAGGAGACTCCTCGCCACCGCGCGCTCGTTTTCGTTTGACCTTGACGGGTTGGATGCCGACTGCGGGCTGTTGACGGGCTATTCAACGGAGCCACGTTATCCGGGGCCCGGAAGGAGCAGAGGGCAGGCGCTCGCGGCAATCGCCGCCGCCGCGAGAATCGTTGACGCTGTCCGCGCGCAGCTCCGGGTTTCATGACGGTGCGAGCGCCCGCGGAACCGCGAGAGCTGGTGGACGAGATCGTCGCGACGTTGGTCTCGCGATTTCAGCCGAGGAGGATTTATCTCTTCGGCAGTCGCGCGCGCGACGACTCACGGCCGGATAGCGACTACGATTTCCTGATCGAAATCGAAACCAGGCCTGAAGGGGTTATGATCACGCGCCAGGGCATGACCTGGCTCAATGACTTTCCAGACAGTGAGATTCAGGTCCACGTTCGGTATCCTGGGGCGCTCGAACGGAAAAAGGACGACCCTGGTACGGTCGACTGGGATGTGATCCGGGAGGGGAGATTGCTCTTCGCTCTGCCAGGATTGCCGGCGATCAATCCCGGTCCGAATCGAACGACGGTACGCGAGCGGCCTGCCGACGTGCCCGATTCGTTTGCCGGGTGGCTTGTTCATGCCGAGCGGGACATGCGAGCCGCCGCACATCTCTCTTCTGATCTCGCTGAATTCAAAGAAACGATCTGCTTCCACGCGCAGCAGGCCGCCGAGAAATTCGTGAAAGCGTTGATCATCTCGCGGCACGCTCATCCGCCGCGAACACACGATCTGATCGAGCTTCTTGCGGCTCTGCGCAAGCTCGGAATCGACTTCGGTGACCTCGAGGTTGATGCCCGATTCTTCGCCCCGTTCGCAGTGGAGGTGAGATACCGTGAAGATCGGGACGAGAGTTCACAGGCGGGGATCAACTGGAGGGCGCAGCCGGTCGAGGTGACCGAATCCGATGCGCGTCGTGCACTCGCTGTGGCGCGACTCATCGAGGCAGCGGTCCGGCCGCACCTTCCATGATCGTCGAAGTTACCAAGCCGATCCTCGTTTCGCCGTACGAGGAGCCCGATCGCTACTGGTACATCCAGACTGGCGAGACGCCGCGCCAGCTCGAAGGCAGACGCCCGTCGTTCGTTTTCCGACCGCGCAACGAGCGTGAGGAATGGGATCTCTCCGACGGAACGCTGGCGCGTCTCGACGGCTACGAGAACGCGTACGAGATGGTTCTCGTCAATCGGCTGCGCGGACTCGTGGGGCGCTGGCGGGACGACGGATACCCCGGCGTCACTCGCACCACGAGTGAGCTGCTCTCACTGTGGAGACGCAAGGATCGCGAGCAGCGGCTGTTCTTTGCCCAGCTGGAAGCTGTCGAGACCATCATCTTCCTGCGCGAGGCGAGACCGGACTATCTCCAGGGCGTCGAGATTCCCCGCGACGAGCCGGCACCGGAATTTCGTGCCGACGATTTTTCCCCGTGGACCCGCTACGCCTGCAAGATGGCGACAGGCTCGGGAAAGACGACGGTGATGGCGATGCTCGCGGCGTGGAGCATCCTCAACAAGGTTAGCGACCGAGCTAACGGACGGTTCTCTGACGCGGTCCTGATCGTCTGCCCGAACATCACGATTCGCGACCGGCTCCGTGAGCTCGATCCCGCGGCGGGAGATGCGAGCCTCTACCGCACGCGTGACCTCGTGCCTCGGCACCTGATGCCGCTGCTCGCCCGCGGCAGGGTGTTCGTCACCAACTGGCACGTGTTCGAGCCGCAGGAGATGGGACGCGTCGGCGACGTGCCGTCCCGCGTGATCAGGCGTGGCGTCATCGAGGAGCGAGACGAGCTGATCCACATCGGCGAAAAGAATACGACCGCGCACGGCAAACGCTATCTCACACTCCAGGACTACGAAAAAAACGTCTCGGCGGAGATTTTCTTCGTGAAGGCAGAGACGAAGGACGACGCGGGCAAGCTGATTTCAGCGGTGGTTTACTACCGGCGTTACGTCGAGAGCGACAGCGCGCTGGTCGAGCGCGTGCTTGGTCGGGAGCTCGGAAAGAAACAGAACCTTCTCGTGTTGAACGATGAAGCGCACCACGCCTACCGCATCCATCCAGACGGCGAACAGTCCGACGACGAATCGCTGACCGGCACGGCCGACGAAGACGAGACGATGGTGGAGGAGGCGACGGTGTGGATATCCGGGCTCGACACCGTTCAGAGGCATCGGGGGATCAACTTTGCCGTGGATTTGTCCGCGACGCCCTACTTCCTCGCGCGTGCGGGCCGCGAGACGGCGCGACCGTTTCCCTGGACGGTGAGCGACTTCGGGCTGGTCGATGCGATCGAGAGCGGTCTGGTGAAAATCCCTCAGCTCGCCGCGGCCGACACGACGGGCGCGGAGCGGGCGAAATATTTCAACGTCTGGTCGTGGGTCATGTCCAAGCTCACGCGGACCGAGCGTGGGGATGGCAGAGCGGGTCCAAAGACCGACGCGATTCTCAAGCACGCAGCATTCCCCATCAGCATGCTGGCGGGCGACTGGAAGCAGGAATTCGACCGCTGGCGCGAGCGCGAAGATCGTCGGCCGCCCGTGTTCATTCTGGTGTGCAAGGACATTCGTCTCGCCAAAGTGATTTTTGACTGGATCGCCGAGGGGAAGCAGTCGGTGGATCTGCCCCGCTTTGCCGTCGAAGAGCTGAGAAACACCGACGGACAGATCAATACAATAAGAGTCGATACGCGCGTCATCTCGGAGAGCGATACGGAAGGGGCGAAAAGCGATGAGGTGAAATGGATGCGCTTTACGCTCGACACGGTGGGGAAGCTCGACTGGCCGCGCGACTCGCAGGGACGGTCCATCTATCCAACTGGTTTTCGTGAGCTCGCCGAAAAGCTCGAGCGGGGATTGTATCCGCCCGGGCGCGACGTGCGCTGCATCGTGAGCGTCGGAATGTTGACCGAGGGCTGGGACGCGACGACGGTGACGCACATCATCGGCCTGCGGCCGTTCATGTCACAGCTTCTCTGCGAGCAGGTCGTCGGCAGGGGACTGCGGCGCGCCAGCTACGAAGTCGGCGAAGATGGTCTTTTCACCGAGGAAGTCGCGCAGGTGTTCGGAGTGCCGTTCGAGATCGTTCCGTTCAAGGTCACCGGTGGGCCGCAGCCCCCTGCGCCCAAGAGATTCCATGTCAAGGCGCTGGAAGACCGAGCGAATCTCGAAATCCGTTTTCCGCGCGTCGAGGGTTATACCCAAGCGGTGAAGAGTCGCGTGACAGTGGATTGGAGGAGGATGCCAAAGCTGCTGCTCAGGCCGGGCGAGTACCCGACGCTCGTGGGAATGGCCGGTCTCGCCGTGGACGCTCAGGGTAATCAGGTTCCTGCCCTTCCTGGGACAGCGCGCGAGATAACCATGGCTCCCTACTTCGAAGGAATGCGCCTCCAGCGCGGCGTGTTCGAGATGGCGTCGGCGCTGACGCGGAACTACCTGTCCCAGCGGGAGACGAGCGTAGCTCCGCACATGCTCTTTCCACAGCTACAGGCCATTTGCCGGAAGTTTGTCGCGGAGTTTTTGGAGGTTCCGCCAGCCGCGGAAAAGATCCAGGTCTTCCAGGCACCGTACTACGCGTGGGCGGTAGAGATCCTTCTCCAGCAAATCAGGCCGGACGAAGATGCCGGAGAGTCGCCCGAGCTGCCACGGCTCGCGCAGGAGTCCGAAGGATCGACGGCGGATGTCGATTTCTGGACGAGCAAAGACGTTCGGCCAACCATGCGCAGTCACGTGAACTACGTGGTTGCCGATACGGCGCAGTGGGAGCAGCAGGCGGCATTCTACATCGACCGGCATCGCACGGTGGAATCATTTGTCAAGAATGCCGGGCTGGGATTTACCGTTCCCTACATGCACAACGGCGAGATGCACGATTTCGTGCCCGACTTTATCGTCCGTCTCGCTGGTAATGACGGTCGCGTGCCGACGAATCTCGTGCTCGAGACGAAAGGGTTCGATCCGTTGCGCGAGATCAAGGAAGCCGCCGCGCATCGCTGGGCGAATGCCGTCAACGCCGACGGACGCTTTGGCACCTGGACCTTCCGGATGGCCAACAACGTTGCGGACGTCAGCTACATCCTGGATGAGGCGGCGGCGGGAGGCCCTGCCAACCTTTTGGGGGTCCGCACTATCTAATAGGTATCGCCAGGCAAATGGTCGTCTTCGACCATGCCCGATACCTATGTCCTCGATCTCCGAACGTCTCGTCTCCGCCCTCGCTCACCGCGACATCAAGTCCGGCAACATCCTGCTCGCATCGGGATCGGCGACGGTCACCGACTTCGGCGTCGCGAAGGCACTCTCGTCAGCGCGTCGCTCGGGAGAGAAGGGCGCAGGTCTCACCAACACCGGCATGTCGCTCGGGACCATTCTCTACATGGCGCCGGAGCAGGCCGCGGGCGATCCCGACATTGACGGCCGGGCGGACATTTATTCGCTGGGTGTGACGGCGTACGAAATGCTGGCGGGCGCCGCGCCATTCGCGCATCTCGGTCCGCGCGAGATGCTGACCGCGAGATTGACGCTTCCTCCGCAGCCGCTGTCGAGCGTGCGCAAGGATGTGCCGCTCGGCCTCGAGCGATTGATCGCGCGGTGCCTGGCGATCGATCCCAAGGATCGTCCACAGACCGCGGCGGCACTGGTCGAGGAGCTGGAAGATCCGGACACGCTCAGCGGATCGTTCGCTGCAGCGGGGTCGACAACGGTGCGACGGGGAAGTCGCGCCATTCGTACCGTTGTCGGAGCGCTCGCGCTCGTCGGCGCAACCGCGGTGAGCGCCGGCGTCTACACGCGTACGCATCCCGCTACTGCATCCGCGCTCGCGTGGTCGGGGCCAGCGCACAAGTCCGTGAATCTCGGCGTCATCGCCGTGCTTCCCTTCGTCAGCCTCGGGGCGGATTCGAGCAATGCCTATCTCGCGACGGGCGTGACGAATGCGGTTGCGGGAAAACTGATGAAGACCGATGGACTGCGAGTTCTCGCGCCGGGACGCGCGCGCTCGGTGAAGCGTCGGAGCGATACAGCGTCAACGGCTAGCGTCGATGCGCGGCTTGTGCTGGAAGGAACCGTCGAGCGCATCGGAAACCGGCTGCGTGTCACGGCGAGGTTGAGCAGCACCGACGACGACGTGATGCAGTGGGCCGACGTCTATGACCGCGACGTCAAGGACGTTTTTTCAGTCGAGGACGAAATTGCGGGTGCAATTGCGGCGTCGGTGACTCCGATGGCAGGGCAGAAAAGCCCGGCGTAGAGTATCACGCGTTGCTTGACCATTCACAATACTGAAGCAGGGGGGCGCTACCAGAGACAATCGGGGACAGCACTGCATCGTCTTCTCGATTTCGTGAATCAGCCGCCCGTTGGCGAGCGCCTCCTTTACGACGACTCTCATGCCCACGGCGTGTCACTCGATGGCAACGTCCGCGCGCGAGCGCCTTTTCTTCGTGGCGAGGTCTGGTTTGCTGGAGTGGAGCCTAAATACTCGACCGACCGATTCAGAGCACGATGCCACTTTCATATCACTGAAATGCATGTTCTATATCACCTCGATGTCGGTTCTATATCATTCAATGCCGTCCGTCTGACAGTCCGGTAAATCGAGATTTGTTTTGTTGCCGCGCGTCCGACGATTCGTGTGTATTTTCGCCCCGTTCTGTGTTGGCCACCCAAACACATCAACGAGAGGAGGCACGCCGATGCGAATACAGTTCTCAAACGGCACTCGCGGCCCTGCCATCGCGGGGTACCACAAACGCGGGCGAAGAAGGGCTCAAAGATGGACGGTTTCAATCTGTGCCGGATTTGCAATTCTCTCATGTGGCGAGAACACCCTCCCGACAGCATCAAACGGAATTGCAAAGGCGCCAGCAGGGCCACCCACTGCCTTGTACGCCGTGGATCCCGGCATCGACCCCAGCGACACGTGGGTGTCGGCGACCCAAGTGCAATCAAATACGACCGTTGTCACGACTGATCAAACCATTATCGACCCGGATAACGGCCAAGCGACACACTCGGTCACGGTAGCCTCTCCACCGGAGACGGTGCAGCTAGTGGGAGGATACGGCTACGACGGGCGTCTTCGTGTGACCACTGCGTACGCTGCGGACAATCCCATGGCCACGAACACAGTGCAACAGGTAGGAGATGCGACTGCGGACTACTCCCAGAACGGCGATCAGAATTTTGATGCCCTTCCTCTGGAGCCGACGGCCACGCTGGGAACACTTCAGTACGCCCAGCTCGATGTGTCGGGAGGAGGCGGCGTATCGTGTGCATCAGGTACTTGCACGACGGCATCATTAAGGGCCGACGGCGCAACAGCCGGAAGTACGCCAGTCGCCGGCACTGCGATACGCAGGCAATTGATAGACGCCACTCATCTCCGCATCACGCAGGTGATGCCGCTCGACGCCGAGGCCGCGAGAAGGGTCAGCATCAACGATGATCCCGACAAGGCAGCTAAGCACGAAGCAAAACAAGTCCGCGACTATGAGAAGCATGGAGAGGACTGGGTGCTGAAGCACATACATCAAGAGGCCACTGTCACGAACGAAGGCCGATCGATGAAGCACGTACAGGAGATTGAATTCAGCAACCTGCAGTTTTTCAGCAACAAGAAAAAGGATAAGGAGCGAAAGGACCTTCGTGACAAACTCCTCGCGTCGCTTCCGCCGGAAACCGCAGTGCGTTCCGGAAGCTCGCCGACGCCGGTCAAGCCCGCACATATGGTCGCCTGCGACGTCGACTGCAGTGGCGGAGGGTCACCGCCCCCGCCCCCACCACCTACGGGGTACACCTACGAGCCTCCCGTAAACGAGATCGCCCAAATTGCTTCAGATAAGACGACCAATCTTGGCAATTCACAGTCAATACTCGTTCTTCAGCACGGCTTCATGAGCGCGTCTGACACGTGGCGTCCGATGCACACCTGGCTGGATCAGGATCTCAATTTTGCGGACATCTTACGCAAGACCACCAACTGGAGAGATACGTACGAGAACCAGGCGGGCAACCTCCAGTACCGCATCTACAGTGAGAACGCCTGGTTCGCCGGTATGAAGATGATTTTCGTGGGCCACAGCAACGGCGGAATGATCGTGCGGCAACTCGCCCGCAATCCTGGCAACCTTCCTATCGGGGGCGTTGTTACACTGGGAACGCCAAACAAAGGTACACCGGCTGCGCGGTCACTAAAAACGCTCGACATACTCTTTGGCTGGGGCCCATTCCCGGCTGCGGCGATATGTCCGTTTTTCGGGATGGCAGGGTGCACTCGGTTTGGCGAGCTCGCCACACAACCAGTTAGCGCCTATTGGCGGTCTGTATGGGATCCGTTTCCCGTCGTCAATGAGATGCAGCCCAACGACGGCTACCACGCAACATTCAATGCTCAGGCCGAATCATTCCCGAGATTTGGGATTGAGAGCTATATCTGGAAACATTGGGAGATCTGGAAGCAAAACGGGGACATGCAGTGCTATCCCGAAGAACCGTGTGGTGGGTACAAGGAGGTGAAAAAAACGGATCGCATCTACCATCACGATATCTCGTGCTCGATCGTCGGCTTTTTCACGATAAACTGGACCAAGGCATTTAAATGCGGCCTCGATGCGGGATTCCTCAAAGCAATTGACATTTTATACAACAAATACACCAACGATGGTGGCGATACGGACGGGATTGTGCCGAAGTCGTCGCAGCTCTACCCGAACATACCGCAGACGGATCAGTACGAAATACGCGATGGGCCATTCCATACCGGTGAAACAAAGGCCGTATTGGTGCGGACTCAGCTCGAACTCATTCTCAACCAAAGACTTGGCGTTCCCAGAAAGCGCTAAGCGATTGCGGACCAGACCACAGGGGATAAAATGCGGAAATCACAGATAAGCGCTTGTGGTCTGATCTGCGCAGTCTTGTTGTCGGCCGGAGCTTGCTCGGAGTCAAATGCCGGCGTTGAGCCCTCGAGCATGGGGTTCGACAAACTTTGGACAACGGTGTTGACGGGAAATGCCAGTCAGGGCGAAGGAGGCTGGTCGGGAATTCCCGTCGTGATGCAGGGACTGGTGCTCGTTGGCGGTCGATTGGGCTTCGCCGCCTTCGACATGGGCACAGGCCGGGAGGTGTGGCGAGTCAATCCATTTCCTGGAACGACGGGGACTGCGGTATGGGGCTTTGTCGCCGCATCTGGCGGCCGCGCTTGCATGGAGGATTATCCCGGTATCGCCTGCGTGGACATCACCAGCGGAAAACTTCTCTGGTCGAGAGCGTTGCCAGCGGCGGTGGCGACTTGCGAGACCGCCATCGACGCTACAGCCTGGTATGTGGGGACCGATTCGCACATGGTCTACGCGGTTGACCCTGCTTCCGGGCGCGAACTTTGGGCGACCGATGTCAATCCGGGTGCTCCTTTTTCATCGCGAGTGTTTGGGGTCGCTGTGAGTGGCGATACACTCTATGCGACCACAGTACGCGACCCACAATCGACTTCACTTCCAAAAATCGGCGACTTGATCGCACTCGATCGCAAGACGGGCAGAATCCTGTTCACATATAGCACGTCCGTTCCCAACGGGGGCTTTCAAGGAGCGGCTACAATTGTCGGACCCCTCGCCATCATGAACGATGTGTGGGGTCATGGTCTCGTCGGTGTCGATCGGTTCACGGGACGCGAGGTTTGGCGTACCCCGGTCCTGCCGAGTGGTTACATAACGTCGGAGACGCGGCCAGTCGTTCAGGGAGACACCGTCTTTGCCGCATCGAGCGATACCCAGGTGTACTCGGTGAACGCACTGACCGGACAGATTCAGTGGAGTGCGATTGGAGTCCAGCATGGTAGTTTGGGGAGCATTTCCGTTTGCAAATCCTTGCTTCTCGCCGTGGAATTCGGCGCGGGGAACATCATCGCGGTAGATCGAGCAACGCACGCGAGCTCGATCGTTGCCTCGATTCCGCGTGATGTCTATTCTCGCATCGGAGTAGCAGCAGGCGTCGCGTACTTCGAGCTATCAAATGCTCTCTCGGCCTATCGATGCTCATAGACCTACTTTAACGCGATCTGGAGCGCCTTCTTCCTGAACGTGTACTTCGGCGTCCGCCCCGGACCGTATATGCCGAGGTTGATGATGGACCTGCCCCGTTTCGTTGGAGTCCACGTGAATGTGGGCCGACGTCTACGACCGCGACGTCAAGGATATTTTTTCGGTCGAGGACGAAATTGCGGGTGCAATCGCGGCGTCGGTGACTCCGATGGCGGGGCAGAAAAGCCCGGCGTAGTCAGGGGCGGGATGCCCGGCATCGGCGTGCCGTCCGGGAATGAGAACGCGAGTCTCTTGCACCTTGTTTCTATCAGGGTAACGTCGCAAACGAGCTGTGCGAAGCGCTCAGGCCCCATCTCCTGACGGAGCGGGTTCAGTCGATCTTCGACCAATGTGTGTGCTACGGCTCTTTGCATGGATTCCATTTCCCGTGTTCTGGAGCAATAGCCTGCATAACACGGTCCCAACCGGGTACCGCCGCTTTATCAGTGGCCCGGTCTTACCGAAAGTCTCGTGAACCCCTGCGCGTCCAGCCAGTAGTAGAACTCGTCAACCCAGTGGTCACTGGTGGTTCCTTGTCTCTTCATGCCGAAGCCGTGTCCGCCCGCGCTGAAGACATGTGCCTCGGGGTGGCCGCCGGCGGCAACGAGCGCGTCGTGAAATTTGACGACGGGGACGAGCGCTACGGCATCGTCCTGTGCCCACGCCATGAAGATGGGCGGCAGCTTCGCCGGAATAGCCGGCATGACGCCAAATGGAGCGCCGTAGATCAGCGCCGCAAAATTCGGTCGCGCGCCCGCATCCGGTTGAAGCAGAGCTGCGGCGGCGACCATTCCACCCGCCGAGAATCCGATGAACCCGATCCGGTCAGTTGACACTCTCCACTCCGCGGCGTGCTGGCGCACCACCTTGAGCGCCTGGATTCCGTCGGCGATGCCGTAGCGGCCGGCGGTGTCCATGTCGAGGTTGGGAACACCGTCGAAATTCTTTTCAATGGTTCTGTACTTGAGCACGAACGCGGCGATGCCCCTCTGCTGAAGCCGGCGCGCCAGTTCGGTTGCTTCGAGACTGATTGCCAGTGCGACGAACGCGCCGCCCGGGGCGATGATGACGCCCGTGCCGTTGCCTTTGCCGCGCGCGGGAAGGTACGCCGTCAACGTCGGGGTCACGACGTTCATGATGACCGTTCCGACCGGCGTGTTCTCGATCGTCCGCTCTTTCTGCGTCCAGCGCTCTGACCCGGGCGCCACGCCGGGCCAGATCTTGATTACCTGCGCGGACATCGAGCCCGCGGCGAGAAAGATTCCCAAGGTTCCTGCAAACAACGCTCTTTTCATCTCTCCTCCGGCAAAGTCCCGTGTCCGCGCATTTCGAACGATGGTCCGAGCCTTATCATTCGCCGCGCGTTAGTTTTTCTGACATGACAATCTATCCCGCCGTTCTCATCGCAGCCGCCGGCGCCGCATCGATTTCGATGGCAGCACCGCGCGCCCGGTCCGACCTCACGGCCGGCATTCCACCGACTTGCGTGTCGCACGCCGCTCTCACGGAAGATATCGCCGCGCAGCTCGCCAAGTTCCGCCCGGTCCAGATGCCCTTCTCTACGACGGGTCTCTCCACGCGAGAAGTGGCCTTGGTGCGGAAGCTCGTCGAGGCAGGGCAGGATCTCGAGAGCATCTTCTGGCGACAGAGCGATCCCGACGGACTCGCGCTCTACAAGGCGCTCGCAAATTGTCCGGGCGCGACGGAAAAGCAGATCCACCATTATCTGCTGATCAACGGCAGCCGCTACGACCTCCTCGAGGGGAACAAGCCCTTTATCGCCAACACCGTCTACGAGCCCGGTCACGCGCTCTACCCCGCGGGGATAACGCGCAAGGAGATCGAGGACTACGTCGCCGCGCATCCCGCGAAGAAAGCGGAGATCTACAACCCGTGGACTGTCGTCAAGCGCAGTGGAAAGGATCTCGTCGGCGTTCCGTACCACATCGAATACAAGGCGTGGCTCGTCCCCGCGGCTCGAGCGCTGCGCGACGCGGCCGCGCTGAGTGACGACAAGGCGTTCGCGAGCTTTCTTCGGCTACGCGCTGACGCGCTCCTCACCGACGACTACTATAAGAGTGATCTCGCCTGGGTTGATCTCGACAACCACAAGTTCGACGTCATCATGGCCCCCTACGAGACGTACCTCGACGACCTCCTTGGCGTCAAAACCTCGTACGGCACCGCGGTCATGATTCGGAATCCCGCCGAGAGCGACAAGCTCCTCATGTACAAGAAGTACGCGGCCGCCATTCAGGACGCGCTTCCCCTCGCCGCCGCCGACAGGCCGTCGAACGCTGGACATCCCACGCCGATGGAAGTGATGGACACTCCCTATAGAAGTGGTGATCTCCATCACGGCTACCAGGCGGTCGCCGACAATCTCCCCAACGATCCGCGCATCCACGCCGAGAAGGGAACGAAGAAGATCTTCTTCAAGAATTTCATGGATGCGCGCGTGAACTACGTGGTGCTGCCGATCGGCAAGCTCCTCATACGACCCGATCAGGCCAGCCTCGCGTCGATGGACGGCTATCTCGCCGTCGTCGTCATGCACGAGATGTCGCATGGACTTGGGCCTGCCTACTCGCGCATTAACGGCAAGCAGGCCGACATCCGCGAGTCGATCGGTCCCATCTACAGCGGACTCGAGGAAGCAAAGGCGGACATCGTAGGCCTT
>JBBQFZ010000068.1:0-14040 GCA_038322455.1 Gemmatimonadales bacterium
CTCTATACGGTCGCAGCCGATGGAAGCGGCAAACGGCAGCTCACTCGCGGCAAGTGGGAAGTCCGTGGCGTCACGCTCTCGCCCGACGAACGCTGGTTCTACCTCCAGACGAGCGAGGTCTCGCCGTTCGAGGTTCACCTGTATCGCATGCCGGCAAGCGGCGGCGCGATGGAGAAGATCACCACAAAGTCGGGCAGGCACAGCGCAGTCGTTTCGCCCGACGGTCAGCTCGTCGCGGATGTGTATTCGTACGTGAACCGGCCGCCCGACCTGTTTCTTCTCCGCAACCGAAGCGGCGCCGACATGTCACAGCTCACGGTGTCAGCAAGCACTGAGTGGCTTTCGTTTCCGTGGATTGTCCCCGAGCTGGTGATGATTCCGGGCTCGGATGGCGTTCAGGTTCCGGCCCACATCTACAAGCCGAGCGACATGCACGCCCAGCCAAACGGGGCGGCGGTGATCTTCGTGCACGGCGCCGGATACCTCCACAACGTCGGCAACTTCTGGTCGGAGTATCCGCGCGAGTACATGTTCAATCAGTTCCTCGCGTCGAAGGGCTATACAGTGCTCGACCTCGACTATAGGGGGTCGGACGGCTACGGGCGCGACTGGCGGACGGCGATCTACCGCCACATGGGAGGGCGGGACCTTCAGGATCAGGTGGACGCATCCCGTTATCTGAACAGTACTTATCACATTGATCCGGAGCGGGTGGGCCTCTATGGGGGCAGCTACGGCGGGTTCATCACGCTGATGGCGCTGTTCACCGAGCCCAAGCACTTCGGCGCCGGCGCCGCGCTAAGGAGCGTCACCGACTGGTCGCACTACAACCAGGGTTATACCTCGGACATCCTGAACCTCCCGCAAAACGATACGCTGGCGTACCGCCAGTCGTCACCCATCTACTTCGCACAGGGTCTTGAAGATCCTCTGTTGATGGCGCACGGCATGGTCGATACCAACGTCCACTTTCAGGACATTGTGAGACTCACGCAGAGATTGATCGAGCTGGGCAAAACACGATGGGACCTCGCGGTGTATCCAGTTGAGGATCACGCGTTCGTTCGTCCTTCTTCGTGGGCGGACGAATACCGGCGTATCTTCGAGCTGTTCGAGCGATATCTGCCAAATGGCACTTCAAACCGATGATCGAATTCATGATTTCCTTGTTTTCGCAGTCAGCATCATTCGTTCGGGCCGTGCTCGGCGTTCCGAATTACGAGCGTTACCTCGCGCACATGCGCAGCGTGCACCCGGGCGATCGGGTGATGACCGAGACCGAATTCAACCATACGAGCATGAGCGACCGGTATAATCGTCCCGGCTCGAGGTGCTGCTAACAGCCGCCTGGCCGCTTGTCTCGCCCCGGTGTGCAAGTACTGATTCGGTTGGCGTCTCCCAATAGACCCAAACCGAGTAAGAAAATGAAAGCTCCCATATCGTTCCTCGCTCTCGCCCTCGCGTCCTTCGCATTCGGATGCGAGAAATCGGGAACTTCGGCAGCCGACGCAGTGAGCGGCAAAACCCAAGGGCTTGCCGCGGGTGCGCCCGCGCGCGACCTCGGCATGTCAGGAAAGGTTGTTGGGGTTGGGAGCTCGCAGCTCAGCGATGCGCCAGCCCCCATGGCCATAGCCAACGAAGCCAGCCCAGACGCGCCCCCCAATGCTCCGAATCCCCTGCAGAGCATCTATCCGGGGCCCGGTAGCGCCGCCATGGTCATTCGCACGGGTGAAGCGTTCATTGAGGTTGACAAGGTTGATCCCGCGGTATTGAAGATTCGCCAGTTGGCGGCACAAGTCGGCGGCTATATCGCCAATTCATCCATCAGTGGCGGTCAAGATCAGATCCGCCAGGCTACCGTCGAGCTCAAGGTTCCGTCAACGAAGTACGACCAGGCTGTCGGGTCGCTCTCGACGATCGGGAAGGTCGAGAGCGTCAATTCCACCGCGCAGGATGTCGGAGAGGAGTTCGTCGACGTCACGGCGCGCGTGAACAACTCACGGCGACTCGAAGAGCGCCTGATTAATCTTCTCGCCAACAGGACAGGCAAGCTCGATGAGGTTCTGCGCGTAGAGCGCGAGCTCGCGCGCGTGCGGGAAGAGATCGAGCGCTACGAGGGACGGCTCCGGTACCTCAGCACGCGCGTGGCCACCAGCACCCTCACCATTACCGTGCACGAGCCCGCGCCCATACTCGGCAACAATCCGGGCGAGAATCCGATCGCCGCGGCCTTTCGGCGCGCCTGGAAGAATTTCGTGGGCGTCGTGGCTGCATCGATCGCTGCCCTCGGCGTTCTCATTCCGCTCGCGATTCTTGTCCTGCTGGGGTGGCTCGGCTATCGCCGATGGCTGCGGAGATCGCGCTAGCGCATCGGGGAGCGGGTCTAGCGCGGCAGGTCGCGGTTGTACCACCAGAGCGCTCGGGAGAGCGCGGAGTAGCTCATGGTCAGGTGCTGAGCACCCCATAGCATTGCACCGACTCCGCCGATGACGAGCGCTGGACTCGACGCGTTGTTCGACCCGTTGGTGGTGAGTACGAGTCCCACTGCCGCGCTGAGCGCCCCCAGCGTTCCGACGAGGGAGCCGCGGAAGTTGTTCTTCTCGTATTGCCGCGCCTGCGCCACGGCTGTCGGAGAGCTGGCGACAATCCTCTCGAGCTCGATGTCGCGAAACCAGCCGCTCGTACCCACGAGATGGCCATCTGCGCCACGAATGATTTTGACACTTCCCCAGGTCTGCTCGAAGCGCAGCGCGCGCGCATCATAGCTACGAGCTGAATCGGCGGCGGTGTTTTCGCCGGCCGGAGACTGTGCGTCGGCGGACGCTGCAGCCCCACCCATGATTGACGCGCCCGCTAGCAGCGCCCAAAAAACTCTCGAAGTCATTTTTCCTCACTGGTCGCCCAAGCCTTCCCGATAGGGACGATTTGGGCGACCCGAGGAATACAATTGGCGCTTGCTAATTTTTTAAGTCGCGATTGTACCACCAGATAGATCGGGCGAGCGCGTTGTAGGCGTTCTGCAGTCGCCCACCCCCGTAAATCAGCAGGGCTGCGGCGCCAATGGTCAGCCCTGTGGGAATCACACGATTTAGGTCATTAATTCGGGAGGCGCCGATCGCCGCCCCCATAGTTGCGATGCCGAGCCCGGCGATCCAGCTACCAGGGATGTAATCGCGAGAGAATATCCTCGCCTCGGCCATCGCGTGCTCCGACGGAGCCACAAGTTTCGCAACGTCGGTTGTTCGAAAGCCGCTGATGCGGACCACTAACGTTCCCCGCGCTCCGCGAACGATGCGCAGGTCCCCCTGATGACCCTCGACGCGCAACGCATTCTCATCGTAGCTCCCATCTTGCGCAGTCAACACAGCGGCGCCTCCAAGGGTAAGGTGTGCTCCAACGCAAAGTGCCAGCAGTAAACGTGACATCGCGTTTCTCCTCGGCTATTGCCGGTAAACGATCGTCGCTCGGCCGTTAAGGGTCGTTCCATCCATGATCACGTGGGTATTGCCCGGATAGTAGTAACCCGCACTGGCCTGATCCACAGCGACTCCGAGAAAGTCATCGTTGGTAAGAAGCCAGGGGGCGGGATTCGAGAATAGCGTTGCAAAAAAGACTGCTGCTATAACCGGTGGTGAAGCTCTCGGAAACACCTTAAGCGCGACGGTGGCTGTCGCGGCGGCGGTCGACTTCAGAAGCTCGACGAGTCCGTTGCTGTCCAACTTGAGCGTGCACGGCTCGTTGTCGTCTTCCCAGAACATGACGTGAAAGCCGTCGGGGAACTTGCTGGAGTAGGCTGTTACCTGAGACCCCGAGAACAGCATCACTCTGCCCTCCCAGAAAGCGGTGTTCTGGTCGAATATCTTTTGGTAATCATACGCGTGCTCGCCCGAGCACGAAAGATCAACCCCATAGCGCGGATTCCCGAGATCCGTCGGACCTTGGATGTGCACCTCTAGCTCCGGATCTCCGCGAAACCACGGCTCCTTGAAGTCTAGGATCCTCGAAAATTCCAGGTACAATCCCGGTGGGATCGGAGGAGTACTCGCACCGCCGCCCGCACCGCCGCAGATATCATCGCACGCGACAAGCGATGAAGTCCTGGGCTTGACGGCCTCCAGCGTCCCGATCGCGGTGCCACCCGCGTCCCGGACATTTCGAGACGATATCGCGGGCATCGGCTGATCGAAGCGGGTCTCGACGGGAACGATCGAAAGCGTCGGCTGCGACGGTGCGACCTTCCGATCGAGCGCCACTTCGTTTCCGCTCTCGTCGAATGCGACGATCGGCTCTGATTCCTCAAGCTGCGAGACCACGAGGACGTCCGCGCTCGCCGTCCATTTCTCCCGATGTCCTGCAACCGGCATGTAGAACTCCAGCCGACGGATTGCCGACACAATCCGAAACAGGTCAGCCTCGGTTCCGCCGTTCAACGCTACCATGCGATCGCGCAGCGCTCTGCCATCTTGCGATCGCAGATACGTTCCCAGCTCGAGCTTGTGCTCCCGAAAGGGAGCCTTCTTCATGTCGCCCTTCAGCTGTTGACGTACCAGCTCCTTCTCCAGCGAGCGAGCCACCAGGCGTGCGATTTTGGTGAGGGCTGATCGCTCCTCGCCGGGGGATGACAATGCGGGCTGGCTATTCACGTTACTCGTGACTTTTACGCCCACTGTGCGGCTCACGGGATCGGCACAAGCAACGAGTGCCGCGAGCAGCGCCAGAAAAAGAACTCCTTCGCCATTTGTGTTTGTCATACTGCCTCCTTGGCGAGGTGCGGTTGGTAAGCACGCACTTTACGAAGTCGCCGAGGAGAGAGCGTAATCGCTCCTTTGCCTACGAAATCATTTCGTCGAGCGTTGGGGCGAGGGAGCGACGAATGTCATGAGGACGGCTGCGACGAGCGCGAGAGTGGCGCCGAACACGAATGCCGTTGGCGCACCTGCCGTATCCCAGATCCGGCCGAAGATGAGAGAGGCGGGCAGCGCGCCCAAACCGATGGCCAGGTTGTACCAGCCGAAAGCCGACCCGCGACGACGCACAGGAACGATGTCGGCCACGAGCGCCTTCTCGGTGCCCTCGGTCATGCCGTAGAAGATTCCGTAAACCGCGAACAGGATCCACGCGTGCCAGGCCGCGGTCGCCCAGCCAAACGCGAAATAAACGGCGGAGTAGAGAATCCAGCCACCCACAATGAGCGGCTTGCGCCCAATGCGATCGGAAAGTCCACCGCCGTAGGTGCCAGTCGCGGATTTTACGAGGTTGAGAAGCGCCCACAGAATCGGCGCCAGTGCGATGGGTACGCCGAGCTGGTTAGCGCGCAGCAGGAGAAATGCGTCGGTGGAATTTCCGAGCGTGAATAGCAGGACCACGACGAGGTAGCCCCAGAATCTTTTGGTGAGCCCGCCCTCCATTTGCTCGATCGAGCCAGCGTCTTTCTTGGCCTCCTCGCGGTGCTTCGGCACATCTCGCACGACGATGATCAGGACGATCATCGCCAACAGCGCCGGCACCGACGAGAGCCAGAACACGTTCCGAAGCGCCTGCTCGTCGTGCGGCACCAGGCGCTTTGTTCCTTCGAACGATCCGACCCCCTGCAGCTTGAGGAACATGAATGCCAGAAGGGGGCCCACCACGGCGCCTGCGTTGTCTGCCGCCGCGTGGAAGCCGAACGCTCGACCGCGGGCTCCCTCGGGCGCGGAGTCGGCGAGAAGCGCGTCGCGTGGCGATGTCCTGATTCCCTTTCCAATACGGTCGGTGAGCCGTACCATCAGAACTTGCGACGCCGTCTGGGCCGCGGCTGTGAATGGCCGGACGATCGAGGCGATTCCGTACCCGGCGACGACCAGCACTTTGCGACTCCCCACTTTATCCGACCACCAGCCGCTCGCGAGCTTGAGCAGCGAAGCCGTCGTCTCCGCCACGCCTTCGATCGCGCCGATGAAGCTGGCGTTCGCGCCTAGCACGCTAGCCAGGAAAACCGGCAGCAGCGGATAGATCATCTCGGTAGAGACGTCGGTGAAAAAACTCACCGCGCTCAGGCCGAGGATGTTGCGTCCGAGCTTTGGCTTGGGTGCGTCCGCGGACGTGGAGGCTACGATGCGTGCACCTCGGAGTTATCCCCGAGCGTCACTTCACCCTTCATCCCTTCGACCACCGTGCCATCGCCGATGAGAGAATTACGAAGCACCGATTTCCTGAGCGTCGCGTTGGCGCCCACGATCGAATGGCTTATCTCGACGCCGTCCAATACCGAGCCCGCACCGATCGAGACGTTCGGCCCCACCTTTGATTTCGTGAGGGTCACGTTGTCTTCGATGTAGACGGGATCGATGATCGTCGAGTCGCCGACGTTCTTCGGGCGCCGCGCCCGGCCGCGCCCCAACATTGCCTCGTTCGTCTCGAGTATCGTCTCGATCTTTCCGGCGTCGTACCAACCCTCTACATCGATGACCCTGATCTTCGCACCCTTGTCAATCATGTACTGAAACGCGTCGGTGAGAAAATACTCGCCCTGGTTCTTGGGCTGCGTCAGGACGTGGTCGATCCCCTCGAACAGAAGCTTCCAGTTCCTGATGTAGTAGAGACCGATGTTGGCGCGCTTCGATATCGGGGTCTTGGGCTTCTCGATGATCTTCGTCATGTTGCCGTCCTTGTCGGTCACCACGACGCCAAACCGCTGATAGTCCTCCACTTCCTTTACCCAAATGATGCCGTCGGCATCCACGCTCTTCACCTTCGAGAGATCGGCATCGAAGATCGTGTCGACGAAGATTATGAGCACCGGCTGATCGACATGCTTCTTGGCCAGCCCGATGGCGCCGGCTGTCCCGTCCTGAACCTTCTGCTCGATGAACACCGAGGGCACGTCGATCTCGGACCGTGCGAACTCCTCGACCTTCTCCTTCAGGTGTCCGGTGATGTAGATGATCTGTTCTACGTTGCCCAGCTTTTTCAGCTCGTCGAGCACGTACGACATCACGGGCTTGCCCGCGACTTTCATCATTGGCTTGGGCGTGAGATGCGTATGCGGGCGAAGTCGCGTTCCCTTCCCGGCCAGCGGAATTATCACTTTCATGGCGCGCTCGTCCCCTCCCGTCCGTATTTGTCGCTCAGGCGAACGACGTCGTCCAGCTCCGGTGTCGACACCTCGAGCACGTCGCAGTCGGTGACTGCCACCATCTGGTGGACGGTGCCCGGGGTGATGCGGAAGGACTCGCCCTGCTTCAGATGGACGTCCTCGAGCAGATCGGCGTCGCTCCTGACACGATAGACGATTTGCCCCGAGAGCAAGTGGACTGTTTCGTCCTTGATGTTGTGGTATTGAACTGACAATTCGTGACCCGCGTTGATGTGAAGGACCTTCCCGACATAGCGGTCGGTTACCGCCCAGATCGTCTCGTGGCCCCACGGTTTCGGGACCGTCGCGACCTCCACTCGGCCGGAACCTGGTTTGGGCGGCGTTTTCCTGACAGCAGGAGCGGCGTGTGCCGGCTTCCTGCCGGCCTTCTTGTTGGGCATTCCATAAATATCCACACTGAGTCGATGCACAGCCACTTGCCCGCTGCGACAGCTTGGTAAGAATGAGACTTTGGCCCGGGCATAGTTTCTGCCCCCCGCGTACCGCATGATTCTCTCGCCGAAGCATCTTTCGCGCCTCCGCGCGACACTGGGGTTGTTCACCAACTACGGTCTCCGCGATTTCGCGAACCGGCAGGGCCTTCTCAACCTCGAGGGCGCGAGCGCGTCCGGCGGGGATGATCTCCGCACGGGGCGAGTCAGCCGCGACGGCCAAGGCGTTTCGCAAGAGACTGGTCGAGCTCGGACCCGCCTACATCAAGCTTGGTCAAGTGCTCTCGACCAGGCCGGACCTTCTACCCAAGACGTACATCGACGAGCTGGAACACCTCCAGGATGATGTGTCGCCGATGTCCTACGAGCAGGTCGAGCAGACGGTCGAGGAAGAGCTGCACGCTCGCATCAGCAAACTCTTCGCGTCATTCGATCAGGAGCCCCTCGGCAGCGCCAGCCTCGGTCAGGTACACGCCGCGGAGCTGCGCGACGGACGCAGCGTGGTCGTCAAGGTACAGCGACCGGGCCTGCGCGAGCAGCTGAGTGAAGACATCGAATATTTCCGTGAGCTCGCAACCTTTCTGACGGAGCACACGTCCGCCGGATCGCGAATCGACCTGATAGGCGTCGTACAGCAGGTAGAGCGCGCGCTCATCGACGAGCTCGACTACCGCACGGAAGCGCGCAACGCCGCGTCCTTCAGAAAGACGCTGGCGACGTTCCCGCACATCCTGATTCCGCGCGTGATCGACGCTTATACGACCCACAAAGTCCTCACCTCCGAGCGCATCAGGGGAGTGAAGATCGACGAGATCCCGCCCATCAGTCGCATCGACTACGACTTCTCGGATCTGGCTGACGAGTTCGCGCGCGCATACCTGCAGCAGATCACCGACGCGGGACACTTTCACGCCGATCCGCATCCCGGCAATGTGTTCATCGTGCTTCCCGGCCGCGAGAATCCGCGCACTCCCGCGGAAGCCGCGGCAGACGATCGTCGGCAGGAGGTGAGACCAGGTGCGACACCGATCACCCAATCCGAGAATGAGGCGAAGGCGCTGGCCCTGGTCGCCGCCGGCCCGAATGATCCCAAGCTGGCCCTGATCGACTTCGGCATGACGGCGCATCTCACCGGCACCATGCGCGACCACGTAGTGCGGCTGCTCCTCGCGATGGCCGAGAACAACGGGGACGCCGCGGCTGAGACGTTGATCGAGATCGGAGAGGAGCCTGAAGAGTTCAATCGCTCGGCTTACACGCGCGACGTGGCGGCGCTGATCGCCAAGCACGCCAACCAGACCGTCGAGGACACTCCCGCGGGCATCATCCTGTACGAGATGATATCGATTGCTTTCCGCGAAGGGCTGAAGCTGCCGGCGGAGCTGACCCTTCTCGCCAAAGCGCTGTTCAATCTCGATGCGGTGACGAGAGCGCTCGATCCCAACTTCAATCCCACCCAATCGATTCGGGAGTACACGTCGGAGATCGCCAACAAGAGAGCACAGCGCGACATGTCGCCACGACGCCTTTTCCAGATCGCGGCCGAGACGTCGGATCTGTTTCGCGCCCTGCCCCACCGTTTGGATGTTCTCACGCAGAAGCTGGTCTCGGATGACTTCGCGGTTCGCGTGGATACCCCGCAGCTCGGTTCGCTGCTCCTCGGACTCGAAAAGGTTGCGAACCGCATCTTCACCGGGCTCGTGCTCGGCGGACTGCTCGTGGCGAGCGGACTGCTCATGCAGTATCAGCAAAGCCTGGGGATGTTCGGATTTCTGCTCGCCGGCGCTCTGGGCCTGTGGATGGTCTTTACGATTCTCATTCAGGACCGGCGGAGCAGGCGCCGCAAGGGAAAGTCCTAGTCCCAGCGCAGGACGATCTTTCCGAACGTCCCGTTCGATTCCATCAGCTCGTGAGCAGCGCGGATCTCCGCAAAGGGCACAACGCAATCGATCACGGGCTTGAGCCGGCCCGCTTCGAAAAGTGGGATCGCGTGTGTCGCGAAATCCCGAGCCAGCGCGAACTTTTCTTCGAGCGGCCTCGAGCGCAAGACGGTTCCGACTATGGTAAGTCGTTTTCTCAGGAGCAATTCCATGTTGAGTTGAGCGGTTGCTCCCGCTGTCAGGCCCACTACGACGATGCGCCCCCGCGGGGCGAGGACGCGCAGATTTCCCTCTAAGTAGTTCCCGCCCACCAAATCCACCACCGCGTTCACTCGCCCTGCTCCCACCGCCTTCTCGATGCTCTCAACCCACTCGCCGCTCGACGCGTCGCTGGCGACTTCCAGGCCCAGCCCTTTCGCGCGTTCGAGCTTGGTCGCGGAGCGCGCGGTCCCGATAACGGTTGCTCCCGCACAGCGCGCGATCTGCATCGCCGCTGTCCCGACCCCGCTCCCCACGGCGTGAATCAACAAAGTCTCGCCAAGCTTTAGCCCGAGACGGTTGAAGAGCGCGTCGTACCCGGTGAGAAAGGCTTCGGGAATTGCGCCCGCGTCCTCCCACGGCATCGACCGGGGAACCGGAATCGCCTCTCGCTCGTGCACGCACAGATACTCGGCGTGACCGCCACCGCCTACGATTCCCATGACTCTGTCGCCGACACTCCACAGGTTCGCAGCGTTGCCCAGCGTGTCTACCTCGCCAGCATACTCCATCCCGCTGATGTCAGCAGGCGCGCCCGGCGGTACGGGATAGTTGCCCTCGCGCTGCATGAGATCCGCGCGATTGAGCGCCGACGTCCGGACGCGCACACGGATCTGCCCGATTCCGGGTTGGGGTTTGGGCCGGTCCTCGAGCCGCAGAACTTCCGGCCCGCCGGGCTTCGTGATGACGACCGCTTTCATTGGATGCGCAAGCTATCACCTTGAAATGAAAAAGGCCGCCCCGCGAACGGGGCGGCCTCCTCACTGCCCGGGTGACCAGCTACCTGAGCTTATTGCCGTTCAGGTCCCACACTTCCACCGCTCCGAAATTTCGTGCCCGAATCGGCGCTTCGATCTTGGAGAGGTCGCCCGCAACGACGACGATGACGTTGTTCGGAGTGAGCTTGCTCGACCCGACACGCTGCAGGTCCGCGGGGGTCACCGCTGACAGGCGTTCACGATAGGTCTTGTAGAAATCAAGCGGAAGACCCCAGACGATGAGGCTCTGGAGACTGCCGGAAAGACCCTGAACGCTCTGCACCGAATTCGGGAATCCCGAAACGAGATTGTTCACCATCCCCTGAAGCTCCGTCGGCGACACGGCCTCGGTCGCGATTCTCCGATACTCGCCCAGAGCTTCGACCAACGCCGAATCCGTGGCGCTCGTCCGCACCTCTGAATTGACGCGAAATGCCCCCGCGCCCGGTCGCAGATCGAGTCCGCTGAACGCGCCGTAGGTATATCCGTGCTTCTCACGGAGGTTCATGTTCATTCGCGAGCTGAAGCCGCCGCCGAGCACGTGGTTGAGCGCAACCATAGGGATGTAGTCCGTATCGGTCGCCTGGAATCCCGGCTGCCCGACAACGATCGTCGACTGCACCGAGCCCGGTCTATCCACGAGAATCACTCTCGTTCCCGCGCTCGGCCGCAGCGGGTTAACGACGGCGGGCAGGGGTGCCCGAGTCGCCGTCCATCCACCGAACGCCTGCTCCGCGATAGATCTCGCATCAGCCGGTGATATGTCCCCTACGATCAGAAACGTCGCGGCTGACGGAGCGAACATTGATTTGTGCCATGCGACGACATCGTCGCGCGTCAGCGCTCCGATGGTGGTCATATTGCCGCTGGCGGGCCGTGAAAATGGCGCGGTGCTGTCGAAGGCGGCACGGATGAACGCATCGCTTGCAAGTCCGGATGTGCGCGCATGCGTCTGCTGATACGCCGCCAGCGCCTGATTCTTCACGCGACCGAATTCGCTCGCCGGAAAGCTGGGTGCGACGATCGTCTTCGCCGCGAGCGCCATCGCCTGCGGGAACACGTTCTTGAGCGCGACCACATCGGCGAACGACGTGCTGTACCCCGCCCCGGCGCTGTACTGCGCGCCGAGCGCGTCCATTGCGCGGGCGATCTCGGCGCCCGTCATCGTGCCGGTACCTTCGGAGAGCAGGCGTCCCGTAAGTGATGCGAGACCATTCTTGGCCGCGGGCTCGCGCATGGCTCCCGCGTCGACGATCAGCCTGCCTTCCACCACCGGCAACGTGTGTTTCTCGACGAGAATGACCTTGAGGCCGTTGGCCAGCTGGAACTGCTCGACGGCAGGAAAAACGTAGGGGCGTAGCGGCCCCGGTGGCGGAGGCGGAACGGTTTGCGCGCGCGTCTCATGCGCGGAGAGAGCGAGGGCGAGCACGGCAGCTGCGGCCAGCCCTCGGCGTGCGATCATTGAGATGTGCATTACGGCGTCCTCGTCGAAGATGTCTGGGAGGCAACTTTTTTGGCGGGGACATACACCAGTATCGCGCGGTTGGTCGGCACGAGACGCTCGTGCGCAAGCGCATTGAGATCGGCGAGCGTGACCCGGTCGAATTCGCCGAGCACCTTGTTTACGTGGTTGGGATCGTGGAAGAACGTCCATCCTTCCGCCAGACGATCCGCCCTTCCGCCAAACCCGCCAGTGGTCTGTAGTCCGTCGACGAATGCAAAGCGCTCCGATGCGCGCGCACGCTCCAGCTCGACCTGCGTGAACGACGACGCCCCAGCCAGCTCGACGAGCAGCGCCCGCTCGAGGGAGTCCGGGTTGCTGCCCGGTTTTCCGGTCGCCTGAAAGATCAGCATGTCGGCGCCATCGGCGAGCCCGAAATTGAATCCGGCGACGTTGGTGGCCACCTGCTGTCTGCGCACGAGAGCGTCGTAAAGCCGCGACGACCGGCCACCGCCGATGATGTCACCGAGTAGGCTGACGATCGGCGAACGGAGGTCTTTCGCGGACGGAACACGATACGCGACGTAGACCGCTGGGGCCGGCGCCTGCTGATCCTGCACCACGATGCGCTGTTCACGTCCGACCGTCGCCGGCAACGACATCCGCGCGAGGGGTGGTGCGGTCGGGCCGCGGGGTATCGGCGCGAAATACTTGCGCACCATCACCTGCGCCTGCGGCACATCTATGTCGCCGGCAACCACGAGCACGGCGTTGTTCGGCGCGTAGTACGTGCTGAAGAAATTTCTGACGTCGGTGACGGATGCATTCGAGAGATCCGTCATCGAGCCGATCACGGAGTGATGATATGGGTGATCGTCCGGGAACAACGCCTCTCCGGTTTTCTCGACCCAAGTACCATAAGGCTGGTTGTCCACGCTCTGGCGCCGCTCGTTTTTTACGACTTCGCGCTGGTTGTCGAGCTTCTCCTGGGTCAGCGTCTGGGTGAGCGTTCCCATCCGGTCCGATTCCAGCCAGAGCGCCAGCTCGAGCTGATTGGACGGGATCTGCTCGAAGTAGTTCGTCCGGTCCCAGTTGGTGGTACCATTGATGTCCGCGCCCGCTCGTCCACCGGCGGCTTCGAGCAGCGCGAAGTGTTGGCCATCGGCGACGTTCTTCGAGCCCTTGAACATCATATGCTCGAACAGGTGCGCGAAGCCGGTCTTGCCGGGCTGCTCCATCTTCGAGCCAACGTTGTACCACAGAAGAACCGCCGCGACCGGCGTGGAATGATCCACGTGATAGACAACGGTCAGACCGTTGGGCAGAGTCTCCCTGGTGAAATCGATTCGCAGCTCGGGGCTTTTGCCCGCCTGCGCGCCGGCGGTTCCGGCAGCAACCAACAGGAGAGAGACCGCAAGGTCGCGGAGTCTCATTATGCCTCCATGAATTACTTGGGTGCCGGCAGCTGGACGGGAGCTGCCGGAGGGACCACTAAAGTAGGAACAAGCGGCGCAATGCGAAAGAAGGGGATGACGATTCCCGCTCCTCTGTCAAATCCGGGCACTACTCGTAGCGGAGCGACTGGATTGGGTCCAGGTTGGCGGCTCTTCTTGCCGGCCACACGCCTAAGAGAATCCCGACTAACCCGGAGAAAAAGAACGCCAGCAGAATCGACGATGGCGCCACCGACGTATTGAAGTTGCCGAACTTCGCGAGCAGGATTGCTCCGAGCCACCCGAATACGATGCCTCCGACCCCGCCGAGGAGACACAACACGACGGCCTCGATCAGAAACTGAAGGAGAATCATCTTTGGCGTGGCTCCGAGCGCCTTTCGCACTCCGATTTCCCGGGTGCGCTCCGTCACCGACACCAGCATGATGTTCATGATTCCAATTCCGCCCACCAGCAGACTCACTGTGGCAATTCCGGACAGCAGGAAAGTGAAGACCTGAGTTGTCTCGCCGAGAGTGTTGAGGAAGTCCGCCTGATTTCTGATCTGGAAATCGTCGGGGATTCCGACGCGCAGTCGGTGAGCGCGGCGCAGCGTTGTCTCGATCTGCGCCATCGCCGTGGGAATCTCCGCTTCGGACGCGGCGAGAATTCCTATCTGCCGCAGACGATCGTTCCCGAACACG
>JBBQFZ010000069.1:0-13633 GCA_038322455.1 Gemmatimonadales bacterium
ATCATGCGAGCGAGCGGTGTCGGCGACATTGGCCTGGTCGCCGAGCCTCCCGCGGTGAAATAAAAGGATGGCGAGCCGAGTGGGTGGGACACGAAACGTTGCTCCCTTTACGCTCTCGGCGATTCTCCACGCGGCAGTCGCGACACTTCTCTTCAACACGCTTAAGGAGCGTAAGCCCGTCGCGCTACCGTCGATGTATCGCGTCTCGATAGTCGCCGCGCCGGCGGGAGAGAGGGCAATCGGCGAGGTGACGAGCGGTCAACCCAAAGCGGCGCCTGCTGTTACGCAGCCGAGCGTAGCGCAGTCATCGGTGAAAGAGATGCCGTTACCGACCGCGAAGGCTGCGCCGAAATCACCAGCACGTGTGACCCCGAGCGTCGCCAAGCCGGCCGATCGCGCCGTTGTGCCAGCCAAGCCCATTGCAAATGCGACTGCTGGAGCAGCAGCGGGGGCGAAGGTTGACAAAACAAAGACAGATGCGCCGAAGGCGGGTGGAGGTCCGATAGGCGGGAAGGGGAGCGATGTGGCGACGATCCGCAGCGACGGGATCGAGTTCCCCTTTCCCGGGTACCTCAACAACATCGTTCGACAGATTGCGCTCAACTTCAGACCACGAAATCCCGACGCCCGTCTCAAGGCGGAAGTCAGGTTTCTCATCCACCGCGATGGCTCCGTATCGAACATCGAATTCATCAGGCATTCCGGCAATTACTCCTTCGACCTCGAAGCGCAGGGCGCGGTGGACGCCGCTGCCAGCGCGCGTGGTTTTGGTCCACTCCCGGACGGCTTTACGGACGACGTTCTCCCCGTCGTATTCAGCTTCGATCCCGCATTCCTGAAATGAGATGCGCGGCGCGGGCGATCGCGTTTCTCGTCGCGGCCGGCGTGATCTCCATTCCGTCGCTCGCGCAGGCGCAGGACACCACCGTGGCGCCTGGAGTAAGACTCGGTCTCAACTATCAAGCGGGAACGAAGCCGGGCGTGATCGTACTGCCGGCCCAGGACGAGTACGGTGACGATTCGCTGAGAATCATCGTGCAGCGCGACTTCGACTTCAGCGACCGGTTGACCGTGATTGCTCTGGACGAGCGCACTGTCAAGGGGTTGGCTCCGGCGCTTGGAGGGAAGATCAACTTCCCGCTCGTGGCGAAATTCGGTGCCGCGCTTCTGATCAGGATGACGCCGACGTCCACAGGGTTGCACGTGGCGGCGTATGACGTCGCCAAGGGCGAGCTCCTCCAGTCTGATCAGTTTCTCTTCGATCGCCGCGACAGGGATTGGCGATTCGCGCTGCACGGAGTGTCTGATCAGATCGAGAACTGGGTTTTTGGAAAGAGAGGAATTTCACAAACGCGCATCGCGTACGTGGACGATGGGATGCTGCACATCGTGGACAGCGATGGCGCTGAGACCCGCAAGATCACGACTGGTCGCGGCGCCCTGTCGCCCGCGTGGTCGCCGACCGGCGAATCCGTAGTGTACACGGTGCTCGGGAACGCCGGGACCCAGGTCGAAGAGCTCGACGTGCGCACGGGCCGGACTCGGCGGATCAGCCAGATTCGCGCGGGGCTCAACATTACGCCCGTGTACCAGCCGGGTGGAAACGCGATCTTGTACGCGCAGGGAACCGGGAACGGAACGGACCTGGTGCTCGCAAATCTCGACTCGAGCGGAGCCCATAAAATCACCGCGGGAAAGGGCACCGACAACACCTCCCCGTCGTACAGTCCGGACGGGCGTCAAATCGCGTTCATCTCGGGCAAGTCGGGGCAGCCCCAGGTGTATATTATGGATGCAGATGGCTCCAACGTTCAGCTGCTGACGCCCTACCGGGCGGGAACGCGCAGCTATCGGGCAAGCCCGGACTGGTCACCCGACGGTCAGGCCGTCGCATACGAGCAGCAGAACGGGAATTTCCAGATCTGGACGATCGATTTACGGGATCGCACCCCGAAACAGCTCACGAGTGAAGGGGAGAACGAAGATCCGTCGTGGGCACCTGATGGGCGGCACATCGTCTTCAGCTCCACCCGGAGCGGCGACAAGCAGTTGTGGATTCTCGATTGCGAGAGTGGCCGCGCGCGGCAGCTCACGCACAACAAGGGAGCGAGGCTGGCGGCATGGTCGCCGGTGCTCGCCAATCCGGAAGTGGGAAGCTACTCACAATGACAAAATATTCAGCCTGGTTTCTTGGATTGACGACACTCGCGGTCAACGGCTGCTTTTTCGCGACCAAGCAGGACATCGACCGGCTCCAGCAGGACATCGTCGGCACGCGGGCTACCTCGAACGCGGTTGATTCGGTCCAGCGGGCACAGCTCATCGAGGTCAGCCGCAGCGTGAGGACTCTGGACGACTCGATTGCATCGATGAGCAAGCGCCTTGCTGCGATGCGCACCGCGTCCGAGAGCGAAATGACGGCGATGCGCGAAGACATCTCGCAGCTCCAGGATTTGAGCGGCCAGAGCGAGCAGCGTCTGCGCGACATGCGCGCCACGCTCGAGGAGAAGCGACAGGCCAATGCGGCCGCCGTGGATACTTCAGCCGGAGCCGTTGGCGCTCCGAGCTCGGGTCCTGGTCCCCTACAGCTCCTGCAGGCGGGGCGCGACCAGCTTCTCAAGGGCGGCAACGTCTCGGCGCGCTCGGCGTTCAAGGAGCTGATAACGAAATATCCGACTTCCGAGTACGTGCCGGAGGCGATGTTCTACACAGCGCAGGCGTACGCCGCCGAGCGGAACATGGATGCGGCTGACGCCCAGTACTCGCAGCTGATCACGCGGTATCCAAATTCTCCTCGCGTGCCGACAGCCATGTACAAGCGCGCCCTCCAGCTCCAGGCGACGAAGAAGACGGCCGAAGCGAAGAAGCTCTACCAGGACATCATCAAGCGCTTTCCGCGCTCTGACGAGGCTGCTCTCGCAGACGAGCGCCTACAAGCTTTACGGTAATATCGAGGCCGAGGTATGAGCGAAGCTCCTGGCCACGAGATGCCATTTCTCGATCACCTCGAGGAGCTGCGTAAGCGGCTCTTCTGGGTGGCGGGCGCGATCCTGCTCGGAGTAGTCGTAGCTTTCATGCTGCTCTCGAAGCTCGACATCATCCGACTGCTGGAACGCCCAATCCTGCCGCTGCTGCACGGACAGAAGCTGATCTACACGCATCCGGGCACCTCGTTTCACATCCTCTTGAATGCGTCGCTAGCTCTCGGGCTCATTCTCGCATCGCCAGTCATAGTCGGGCAGATATGGGGCTTTCTCGCGCCGGCGCTCTACACGCATGAGAAGCGGGTGGTGATCCCGGTGCTCGTGGCGATGGTGGCGCTCTTCCTCGCCGGAGTCTCGCTCAGCTACTTCGTGGTGCTGCCGCTGACGCTCACGTTCCTCATGGGCATCGAGTCGACCGCGCTGACGCCGATGATCTCGGCGACGGAGTATTTCGACTTTGCGATCAGCATGTGCCTGGCATTCGGGCTGGTGTTCGAGGTGCCGATCGCCATCCTGGCGCTCACCGCGCTCGGAATCGTCACGCCCCAGTTTCTTTCGAAGTACAGACGCCATGCGGTGATCATCTGCCTGACGGCCGCGGCATTCATCACGCCAGGTGCGGACCCGTATTCTCTGTTTGCGCTGGCGATTCCACTTTATATCCTCTACGAGCTCAGCGTATTCGTGGCGATCTTCGCCTACCGGAAGCGGATCAAGCGGCAGGAGCGGCGCGATGCGGATGACGCGGCATCGCAGGAGCAAGCGGGAGCCCCGGCGTGATGTCCGGTTCGCATTTTCTGCTTGTCGCGACCCTGCTTGCCGTCCCCGCCTTGACTGTGGCGGCCCAAGGCCGCCCGGTTCCCGTGGCGCGGCGAGACACCGTACGGCCGCGTCCGGATTCCCTCGCGCGCGACTCCACGAGGCGGGACTCCACCGGCACGAAAGATCTGATCAAATGGAACGAGCCGGACTCCGTGATGAAAGCGCTGATGCTGCGCACTGGCTACAGCGCGACACGCTATCAGGGCGACCAGGTGGTCTACGACGCACGCACCCGGACGCTCCACCTGACCGGAAAGAAGGCGGGTGTGTCACGCGACCAGACAGTCCTGGTGGGCGACAGCATCAGCTTCAACGACTCGACGAAGGTGATCGTCGCGCAGGGAGACACGGTCATTCTGCGCGATCCGACGCATCAATCGGCCGATGTCGTCGCGCGCGGCGTCATGGAGTACAACGTCGACACGCACCGCGGATTGGTCACGGACGTGTGCACATCAATAGAGCAGGGGCAGAACTGGATCGTCTGCGGCAACCGGGCCGCATTCGTCAGCGACACGACGCGCGGCCGTGAAACCGCTTTCTACGCCCGGAACGCATCCATCACCAGCTGCGACGACTCGATTCCGGATTACCACTTCCAGGCGAAGGAAGTGAAGATGGTCTCCAAGAACATCATGGTGGCGCGCCCCGCGGTGCTCTACATCGGGGAGGTGCCGGTGATGTGGCTGCCGTTCATCTTCCAGGACATGCGCTCGGGCAGGCGCAGCGGCGTGCTCACCCCCCGCCTTGGTGTGAGCGAGCTTTTCCGCAACAGCCCCACCTACCGCCGGCACCTCGAGAACCTCGGCTACTACTTCGCGATCAGCGACTACATGGACGCGCAATTCGCGCTGGATTGGCGCAGCGGAGCTCGATCGACGGTGGGAGATCCGGGTTGGGTGCGTCTCAACGGCGAGTTCCAGTACCGGTGGCTCGACCGGTTTCTGAGCGGCCGGATCGCGATGTTCCGTCAGGCACAAAACGACGGCTCCTCCAACACTGCGCTCAGCTGGCAGCACAGCCAGGACTTCTCGCAGGACACGCATTTCAACGCCAACATCAACTACGTCACCAACACCTTCATCCAGCGGACGACGACATTCAATCCGGCGGCCGTGCTGGCGACGATATCCTCACAGGCGAACTATCAGACCAAGATGGGCCCGGCGTCGCTGAGCCTGGGTGGGAACCGCTCGCAGCACCCCGGACGCGGCGAGGTAGACCAGACATTTCCAGTATTCAGTCTCAGCTCGCCGACGATTGCCGTCACCAAGTGGCTCGATTGGACGCCGTCGTTCAACTTCCAGACGAACCAGCAGCTCAAGCTCGATCAGCCGGGAGAGTTCACCTACAGCTTTTTCCGCAACGCGCTGGGGCAACCGGACAGCAGCAAGCTGAATCGCAATAGCCGCCAGACCACGTCCGGATTCTCGACGCCGCTGAGGATCGGTGGATTCAACTGGACGAATTCTTTCACGCTGAGCGATGCCGACGTCGATGCGCCGCAGACAATAATCATCCACGATCCCAACGACTCCTCCATAAGAACGCCAAGAGTGTTCGCGAAGTCCTACGGAACGAACCTCGACTGGCAGACGGGATTCAGCCTGCCCAGCCTGCTGCACGGAAGCCTGAACCTCGCGCCATCGGTCACGCTGGAAAACGTCGACGGGTCATACGGATTCTGGGCGCGGTCCGAGCTGAGCGGAGGCCGGTTCGTCCATCAGTCGAAGCGCGTAACCGCTAGCCTGGGCGCGTCACCCACCCTATTCGCGCTATTTCCTGGATTCGGAAACGTGGCGCGCTTCAGACACTCGATCACGCCGATAATCTCCTTCTCCTACGCGCCCGCCGGGCACATCAGCGACGAATTTCTCCAGGCGACCAACCGCAGTCGCTCCGACTTTCTCGGCTCGCTCGCGCGGAATCAGATCAGTCTCGGCCTTTCACACGTGCTCGAGGCAAAGATGAAGAGCACCGACACGAGCAGCACCGCCGAGCCGAGGAAGATCAAAGTGCTTTCGATGACTTTCTCGTCCCTCGGCTACGACATCGAGCGAGCGCGCAAAACGCACCGGTCGGGCTTTGTCACTCCGAATCTCAACACCGATCTGACGTCGGACCTGATTCCGGGGTTCCGGGCGTCGATGGGCTACTCGCTGTATCAGGGTGACGTGCTGAGCGACACGGCGCGCTTCAAGCCATTTCGCGAGAACGTCAACGCCTCGTTCACGCTGAACGGCCAATCCGGGATTTTCGGCGCGATCACGCGCATCTTCGGGCGGGCGATTCCACAGACCAACCCACAGATCGAGAGCGCCGAGAAGAAGCCGGATGACGCCCTCGCGAATCAGGTATCGTCGACGCCGATCGCCGGGATAAC
Organism: Gemmatimonadales bacterium; assembly: GCA_038322455.1. Taxonomy (GTDB): domain Bacteria; phylum Gemmatimonadota; class Gemmatimonadetes; order Gemmatimonadales; family Gemmatimonadaceae; genus UBA4720. The sequence continues at coordinate 6,190 of JBBQFZ010000069.1, forward strand.
CGCGCGCAATCAGCAGTACACTGTTCCGCAGACGCAGGGGTGGCAGGCTACGCTCCAGTACACCTCATCCCGCCAGCGCCCGCCGACGGGCAACGGCATCGTGATCAAGGCTGAGGATTTTGCGATTCAATGCGCGCCTTTGCAGCAAATTAATCCGGTGGGATACCAGCGTTGCCTGGAAGAGGTCGCCGCGACCGCGTCTTCCAACGGCCAGTCCACGAACAGCTTGATTCCGGGAGCGCCCTTCATTCTGACGCAGCCCCGCGACAATCTCAACTCGCAGCTGGCTTTCCACCTCACACCGAAATGGTCGGGCAGCTGGGGAACGAACTACGACTTCCAAGCCCACAAGTTCGGGAGCCAGGTGGTCTCATTGCAGAGAGAGCTGCACGACTGGAGAGCGATTTTCTCGTTCACTCAGGCTCCCAACGGCAACTTTGCCTTCTCCTTCTTCATTGCCCTCACGGCGGAGCCGGACCTAAAATTCAACTATGACAAGCAGACCTACCGTCCCGTAAGCCGGTGACGTGATGCAACGCCTCAACATCACCAATGGCGACAGCGCCGCCGGAACTCTCGGCAAGGCCGGCATCCCCGGGACGATCATCGCCTGGCGCGATGTGCTCCACGAGGGGCCCGTTGATTCGTCGCTTTCGCTCGACGCGCTGAGTGAGCAGCGGGCGCGGTTCATCTCCGAGCGCGGGTGGGCCGACTTCACGCACGTCAGCGGCGGCTTCGCCGAGCGTGATCGAGTGATCCAGAATCTGGAATCCTTCGATGAGGTGGTGCTGTGGTTTGAGGACGATCTGTACGATCAGCTCCAGCTCATACAGGCCCTCGATTTTTTCGCTCGTGCACCGGCCAAGGGAAGGAAGATCAGCCTCGTGGTAGTAGATGGCTACATTCCGCCGTTGTCGCCGGCAAAGTTGAAGGAGCTGGACGAAGCACGCACCGAAGTTACGCCCGCGCAGTTCGACCTCGCAAAGAGATCGTGGCAGGCGTTTGGCTCAGACAACCCTCTCGCGATCCTCGCGCTTTTGGCGGGAGACACTTCGGCGCTGCGATACCTGGCGGCCGCACTGAAGCGGCACCTCGAGGAGTTCCCGTCCATCGGGAATGGACTGTCGCGATCGGAGTACGAGGCGCTCTCCGCGATCAACGAAGGGCATACGACACCGGTCGCCGCGTTTCTCGAGGTGGCCACACGCCAGGAGAGCATCTTCCTTGGTGACGTGGTTTTTTACTGGTATCTCGAAAGACTGAGCGGGAACAAGAACGCCCTCGTGATGTGGAGCGACGGCGGCGCGATCGTTGCGCCAACAGGAGACACGTCGCGCGAATTCGTGAAGCGGGAATTGAAGCTCACTCCGCTCGGTCGAGAGGTTCTCGCCGCCAGGCGGGACTGGCAAACTCTAAATCCCGCGCCGCGCTGGCTCGGCGGTGTTCAGATTGCGCCAAGCGGAAAAGGATGGCGCTGGGATGAGGGGCAGCGGACGCTGGTCCGAACGGGCGCTCTCCGAAGGATGCCGAAGGCCGCGAAGCCCAAACAGGGAAAATCGACGCGAAAGAAGAAAACTTCCCGCACGACGAAGAGATCTTCCCGCACGACGAAGAAAACTTCCAGCACGACAATCAAGCGGAAACCCGCCCGCGCGGCGAAGAAGCACTCCCCACGCAGGAAGAAATGACGGACAAGCTCATCATCGATGGCGACTCGCTCACCGTCGATGAAGCCTACGCTGTTGCGGTGGAGCGATTACGTGTTGGCCTATCGTCAAAAGCGCGCGAGCGAATGCTCAGGACACGCGCCGTCGTGGACGACATCGTCAGCAAAGAGGCCGTGGTGTACGGAGTGACCACCGGCTTCGGAAAGCTCTCCGACATTGCGATACCGCCCAACAGGCTGGCCGAGCTGCAGGTCAATCTTGTGCGGAGCCACGCGTCGGGCGTGGGTGACTCGCTGCCGGAGCCGGAGGTGCGCGCGATGATGCTTCTGCGCGCCAACGTCATTGCGAAGGGATTCTCGGGCGCTCGTCCCGTGCTGGTCGACCTGCTGCTCGACATGCTGAACGCGGACGTCTATCCGCCGATCCCGGAGCAGGGGAGCGTCGGCGCCAGCGGAGACCTTGCCCCGCTCGCGCATCTCGCGCTCTCGCTCATTGGCGAAGGGACGCTGATCAGAGGCGGCAAGGAAGCGCCGGCCCGTCACGTTCTCGAGCAGATCGGTACGAAGCCGGTGGTGCTCGCCCCGAAGGAAGGCATCACGCTCATCAACGGCACGCAGACGCATACGGCCGTCGCGCTGATCGCTCTCGTGGACGCGCGGTCTCTATGGCGTACCGCGCACGTAGCGGGCGCGATGTCGCTCGAGGCTCTGCTGGGAACGCCAGTGGCATTCGACCAGCGCATCCACGACGCTCGTGGCCAGAAGGGACAGATTCGGTCGGCTGCGCTTCTCCGCGACCTGCTCGCCGACAGCGAGCTGCGCGAGTCGCACCGTCATGGCGACCCACGCGTGCAGGATCCTTATGCGCTCCGATGTATGCCGCAGGTGCACGGTCCCGTTCTCGACGCGCTCGACTGGATAGACGACGCGGTATCGAGAGAGCTGAACGCAGCCACGGACAACCCGCTCGTGTTCGAGAACGGCGAGACACTCAGCGGCGGGAACTTTCATGGCCTTCGTGTGGCGATGGCGCTCGATTTCCTCGCGATCGTCCTCACGCACATGGCCACGATCGCCGAGAGGAGAATTGACCGGCTGGTGCACCCTGACCTGAATCAGGGGCTGCCGCCCTTCCTCTCCCCGGACGCGGGCGTGAATTCCGGTTTCATGATGGCGCAGGTTACCGCGGCGGCCCTGGCAAGCGAGTGCAAGGTGCTGTCGCATCCCGCCAGCGTCGACACGATTCCCACCGACGGCAGCAAGGAGGACGTGGTTCCGATGGCGATGGGTGCCGCATGGAAGGCGCGGCGCGTCGTTCGCAACCTCGCGAACATTCTCGCGATCGAGCTCATGTGCGCTGCGCAGGGAATAGACTTCCGCGCGCCACTCAAACCAGGACGTGGTGTCCGCACCGCGCACGAGCGCGTTCGCGCCATCGTTCCCCGACTCGAGCAGGACCGCGTACTCAGCGGAGACATCTCCGCGTTGATGGCCGCGGTCTCGGATCAGGTCTTCGCCGACATCGGGACCGTCGCATGACGAAGGTGAAAGCAGAGACGGGGCGAAAAGCGCCGGGAAAACCCGCCGAAGCGCGCGGCCCGATCCACGCCCCGCGCGGTTCAACCATCTCGTGCCTCGGCTGGCACCAGGAAGCCGCGCTCCGAATGCTAATGAACAATCTCGACCCCGACGTCGCCGAAAGGCCCGAGGATCTCGTGGTTTACGGTGGAACGGGCAAGGCGGCGCGCAACTGGGAATGCTTCGACGCCATCGTCCGGGAGCTCAAGGTGCTCGGCAACGACGAAACGCTGTTGGTGCAAAGCGGAAAGCCGGTCGGCGTGTTCCGCACTCATCCCGGCGCGCCGCGTGTGCTGATCGCCAACAGCAACCTCGTTGGACGCTGGGCGACGTGGGAGCACTTCCGCGAGCTCGAGAGGAAGGGGCTGATGATGTACGGACAGATGACGGCAGGCTCCTGGATCTACATCGGCTCGCAGGGAATCGTGCAGGGCACGTACGAAACCCTTGGCTCTGTGGGACGGCGGCATTTCGGCGGCACGCTGCGCGGCCGCTTCGTTCTTACGGCGGGACTGGGCGGTATGGGTGGCGCGCAACCACTGGCGGCCACAATGCAGGGCGCGGCCGCGCTGATCGTCGAGGTCGACGATTCAAGAATCGAGAAGCGCCTCGAGACGCGATATCTCGACCGAAAGGCGCGGGATCTGGACGAAGCTCTGGATCTGATAACGCGCGCCACGCGCGCTGGTGAAGCGACGTCCATCGGTCTGCTCGGCAATGCCGCGGATGTGCTCCCCGAGCTGGTCACGCGTGGCGTCATTCCCGACGTGGTCACGGATCAGACGAGCGCGCACGACATGCTGAACGGCTATGTCCCGGCGGGAATGACGCTCGCGGATGCGTTGAAGCTGCGCGAGGCGGATCCCGATGAGTACGTGCGTCGATCGACCGAATCGGCGGTGCGCCACGTCACGGCCATGCTGGAGCTGCAACGGCTCGGCGCAGTCACCTTCGATTACGGCAACAACATTCGGACGGTAGCGTTCGACGCCGGCTTAAAAAACGCCTTCGACATTCCCGGCTTCGTTCCGGAGTACATCAGACCGCTCTTCTGCGAGGGAAAGGGACCCTTCAGGTGGGTGGCGCTCTCCGGCGATCCGAAGGACATCAAGCGCACCGACGATCTCGCGCTCGAGCTGTTTCCGAACGACGATCATTTGCGGCGCTGGATCTCGCTCGCGCAGAAGAAGATAAAGTTCCAGGGACTGCCCGCGCGCATCTGCTGGCTCGGCCAATCCGACCGCGCGAAGTTCGGCGTCGCGATCAACGATCTGGTCGCCGAGGGCGAGATCTCCGCGCCAATCGCGATCGGCCGCGACCACCTCGATACGGGCAGCGTCGCGTCGCCCTTCAGGGAGACGGAGGGCATGCGCGATGGAACGGATGCCGTGGCCGACTGGCCGCTTCTCAACGCCATGCTCAACGTCGCGAGCGGCGCGTCCTGGGTCTCATTCCACCATGGCGGCGGAGTTGGAATCGGGAACTCACTTCACGCGGGTCAGGTGATCGTCGCCGATGGAACTGCCGAGATGCGCGTCCGTCTCGAGCGCGTACTCACCAACGATCCCGGCACCGGCGTCGCGAGGCACGCCGACGCCGGCTACCAGGAAGCGGTGAAGACCGCACGCGACCACGGGCTGCACCTTCCCATGGTCGACTGAATGTTGACGCGAGAATTCAAGCCGTGGCACGTGCCGGTGTTTCTGATGAAGTACGCGTATCTCACCGTCACAAAGCGTCCCGTCCTGGTGCATTTCGAAGTCACCATGCGCTGCAACGCGCGGTGCGGCTTCTGCGACTACTGGAAAACCGACGCGTCCGCCAAAGCCAGCGAGCTCAGTAGTTTTGCGGACGCCGCGCGCTATTTCAATCCAATGGTGATCACGTTCACGGGCGGTGAGCCCACACTGCGGCGAGACCTCGAGGACATCGTCTCGGCCGTCGACAAGGCGGTGACGCTCAAGTACATGACCCTGATTACGCACGGCGGGATGCTCACACCGGAGCGCGCCCGTTTGCTGTGGAAGGCGGGAGTCAATCAATTCAACATCTCACTCGACTATCTCGACGAGCGGCACGACGTCGCGCGTGGCATCCCCGGCCTGGGAGCGAAGATCATGCGCACCATCCCGCGCATGCGGGAAACAGGCATTACCGGAATTCGCTTCAATACCGTGATCAAGCGCGACAACCTCGACCAGCTGCTGCCGATCGTCGCCAGAGCGCAAGAGCTGGGATGCGGGGTGAACTTCAGCTGCTATACCGCCAACAAGAATGGGAATGCCGAAGGAACCATCGAAGCCGGGCACTCGCGGGAGCTGGAGGAAGTGATTCGTGAGCTACTCGATTTCAAGAGGAGAAAGCGCGGCATCATCACCAACTCTGACCATTACCTGGAGCAAATTCCAAAATATGTGCGCGGCGAAATCACCGAGCCATGCCAGTCGGGAATGCGTACTATCCACGTGGATCCGATGGGACGCGTAAAGCGCTGCCCCGATTTTCCGACGGATTTTCACTGGACCGAATTCAAGAAGTACGAGCCGATTGCCTGCAACGCGTGTTTCTACGCCTGCCGCGGCGAGGCGCAAGCTCCGATGAGATTCTCACGGGTTCGCGATGTGATGGCCTCTCCGCATCCAGTCGTTCCGGCGAGGCCACCGCACGCATGAGCGAAAAAACTTGAGGGATATTCTCTTCGTCAATGCGGCGCAGGTGGTGACCTGCGCCGGACCCGCTCGCGCGCGGAAGGGAAGTGAGATGCACGACGCGGGCATCCTGAAAGAGGCGGCCGTCGCAGTGGCGGACGGGCGCATCGCCGCGATCGGTACCGCGCGCGATCTCGCGCGTGCATACGCCGAGGCGGAAGTGATCGATTGTCGTCGGGGAGTCCTGGCGCCTGGACTCGTCGATTCGCACACTCACGCAGTGTTCGGTAAGCCCCGATTCGACGAGCAGGAGATGCGCGCGTCAGGACAGGATTACATGGCCATCGCGGCAGCCGGTGGCGGGATTCACTCTTCGGTGCGCGATTTCCGGACGCGCAGCGAGGACGAGCTGTACGACCTCGCCGTGCCGCGTCTACGCGCGCTGGCGTCGTACGGGACGACGACCGTGGAGATCAAGAGCGGTTACGGGCTGTCGGTGGACGATGAGCTGAAGGCCCTCGCCGTCATCCGACGCCTCGCCGACGCGCTGCCCATGCGCATCGTCGCGACCTGGCTCGGCGCCCACGAGATCCCCCACGAATACCGATCGAGCAGCGAACGCCGGAAGGAGTTCATCCGCGTTCTCATCGACGACCTTCTCCCAAAGGTGCGTGAGCAGGGAGTCGCGCGATTTGCCGACGTCTTCTGCGAGCCGGGCGTGTTCACGATCGAGGAGACGCGCCGCATTCTAGTGGCCGCGCGCGAAGCTGGCCTGGGCCTCAAGATCCACGCGGACGAGCTCGAGCCCTGCGGAGGCGCCGAGCTGGCGGCGTCCCTCGACGCGACTTCAGCGGATCATCTCGCCGCCATCTCGCCTCAGGGAATAGCTGCCCTCGCAAAGTCCGGAACGGTTGCCACCCTCTTGCCGGGCACCATGCTCTTTCTGGGCAAGGCGAAGCAGGCGCCGGCGCGAGGGCTTATCGAAGCCGGCGCGGCAGTCGCGCTCTCCTCCGATTTCAATCCGGGAACGTCCCCGACCGTTAACTTTCCGTTGATGCTCAGCCTTGGCGTCAGTCAGCTGAGGATGAGCGTAGCGGAGGTTCTTGTCGCGGCAACCGTGAACGGCGCCGCGGCACTCGGGCTCGCGTCCGAGACTGGACAGATCGCACCGGGCTTTAAAGCCGACCTTGCTCTTTACCAGATCGGGGACGCACGCGAGTTGCCATACTGGTACGGCGCACGTCTTTGTGTCGGGACGTGGAAGGCTGGCGCGCCCTGTCACGCCTACGAAACAGGAAGTAACTTGAACCATCGTCCCCCGGTGGGTTCTGTTCCGGGGTAGCCACCCAGCCGGGCCGCCGAATTAATGTCAGCACCAGTCGAAAAGCTCAAAAAAAAGGCTGCCGAATTCGAGCAGAAGAAGCAGTTCGACCGTGCTCTCGAGGTCTATCTGCAGATAATTGCTGCCTCCGAGGACAAGGAGGATCGCGACGTCACGGTTTATAACCGGGTCGGCGACCTCTACCTACGGCTCAGCAAAGCCGACCAGGCC
>JBBQFZ010000070.1:0-13620 GCA_038322455.1 Gemmatimonadales bacterium
GACCGACCGGGCAAAGTGGGGCGGTTCTGTCGGTTTCGTCCAACGGGGCCACAGACGGGACCGGTATTCTCTGGGCCTCCTACGCATCGAGCGGTGATGCCGAACATGCCGTCAGCCCGGGCATACTGAGGGCGTTCGACGCGAACGACATCAGCAAGGAGCTTTGGAACAATCGGCAAAATAGCGCCCGCGACGCGTCGGGCAATTATGCGAAATTCGCCGCTCCGACGATTGCCAACGGACACGTGTACCTGCCGACTTTTTCCAACCGGGTCGTTGTGTACGGACTGCAATAATGAAAAAAACGGGTGAGGTAGGTCGTCTTGCAAGACTTTCGATTTTGTTGGAAGGTTCTGGAAAGCAGACTATCCTCTGACCGATGGCTCCTCCGCCGGCTATCCTCCTATGGCCTCGCCTGCCGACAGGATAAATTCAGAGCAGCGAATGGACTTAGGATCCAGTGGAGCAATCCGTGGGGGTTCGAGTCGCCCCTTTCGCACGTCGCGCCAACCCCGGATCGAACGGAGATGACATGAAGCGCAAGAACGAAATCCCGGATTTTTCCAAGAAGAAGAAAAAAGACTCCCAGCCGCACGGCGTGCCTGATCCCAACGCCGTTCAGCAGCATGTGCCAAATCCTCCCGCGCGAACGGGAAAACCTCCGGCCACTTCGATGAAATCGGGGCGCCGAGGGTCGTAGCCGCGGAGCTTGCGGCGGCCTCGACATTTTGGGTCGGTGCCGACCCATATGGCCGGATTTCAAAGAAACTTTTCTTTCTTTCGGAGGGAAACGTGCGTAGTTTGCCTTCCTTCCCTGTCCCGCCGTCGATCTCAGGCTCCGGCTCCCTCCTTTACCCGCACAGACCAATGCGAATTCGTACCCTGAGCGCCGCGTTAGCTGCACTGGCCCTGGTTGCATCCTCCTGCTCAGAGAATAACCCTGCGGGGCCCCCGATCCAGGCGGTATTCCGCGTCTCGGCCGTAAGCGCTGACGCCGGGTCGAGCGTGGTCATCAGCCAGGTGTACGGGGGGGGTGGGAATTCCGGCTCGCTGTTCAAGAATGATTTTATCGAGCTCCACAACCGCGGCGCCGCTCCGGTCTCGATCGCCGGCTGGTCAGTCCAATACGGATCGGCGGCTGGCGCCTTCTCGTCGGGCAGCAACGTGCCCACTGTACTAAGCGGAACGATTCCCGCTGGCGGATACGTGTTGATCCAGGAGGCGAAGGGGTCCGGCGGCACTGTGGATCTTCCGACCCCGGATTTCACAGGGGCGATACCAATGTCCGCGACCGACGGAAAGATCGCGCTGGTAAAGACCTCGGCTGTTTTCACTTGCACAGGGACGGCTCCAAACTGCACTTCGCCCGCCCTCATCGATCTGGTCGGGTTCGGAGGCGCCAACGTCTACGAGGGAAGCGCGGCGACACCCGCTCTCGCCAACGCAAAGGCCGCCATCAGGCTGGTGAACGGTTGCTCGGACACCAACGACAACGTGAGCGACTTCGCCGTCGTTACTCCTCCCGTTCCTCACAACTCGGCTAGCAGTCCGATCGAGTGCCACATTCAGCCTCCCGGCACCGTCGACCACGTCACGATCTCTCCCACAAGCGCGAGCGCGCCCGCGGGAGCGACGCAGGCATTCACCGCCGCGGCGTTCGACGCGTCGAACCAACCGGTGACCGACGCGACGTTTGCCTGGACATTGGATCCCGCTAGCAGCACAGTGGCGAGCGTCTCCGCCAACGGCATCGTCACGGCTCTTGCCGAGGGCGATGTTGGAATCGTAGTAACGGCCCAGGGAAAGGCGGACACGGCGGCATTCCATGTCGATCCGGCCATTCAGCTTCCCGAGACGCGATTCTCGGAAATTCATTACGACAACTCGAGCGACGACGTCAGCGAGCAGATCGAGATCGAGGGACCGGCACAAACCGATCTCTCCCAATGGAGCGTCGTTCTTTACGACGGCACGAAGACCACCGCCTACGACACGAAGGCCCTCACCGGCTTGACGATCCCGGCGACCTGCGGAACGCGCGGCGTGGTGGTTGTCCCGTTCTTCACGATTCAGAATGGCAGTCCCGATGGTTTTGCGCTGGTCCACGACGGCGAGGTCGTGCAGTTCCTGTCATACGAGGGCGCCTTCACAGCTAGCGACGGCCCGGCAGCCGGGAAGACATCCGTTGACATTGGCGTCGCGGAGCCGTCGACTTCGTCGGCAATCTCCTCGCTCCAGCTGGATGCGACGAGCGGCAGGTGGGTCGGCCCCACGCGACGGAGCTTTGGACGCTGCAATGCGGATGGGCCGCCACCATTCGACATCACGTTCAGCGGGCGGCTGCCACTCAGCGACCCCGCCCTACCGGTCGGGTTCGAGGATCAGCTCTTTGCAACGGTCACTGATGCTGCCAACTCTAACGTTTCCACTCCGATTACCTGGACGTCCGAGACGCCCGCGATTGCGAACATCGATCAACTCGGCGTCATGCGTGCTCTCAGTGAAGGACAAGCGACGTTCCGCGCGACCGGCGCCAACGGCGCGACGGCTACCTACTCGCTACCCACGATCGTGGCGGCCCTCGGTGGCACAGCTGACTATTCCGGCAACACGGAGTTCGGCATCCCCACCGACGGCGACGCGAGCGACGATTTCATCATTACTCGCGACCAGTACACGATCTCCTATAGCAAGAACCGCAATACGCCGAACTGGGTGAGCTATGAATTCGATGCGACACACTTCGGTAACAACGTCGATCGCTGCGACTGCTTCACGCACGACCCGGCACTGCCAGCGACCTTTACGCATCTAAGCACGTCCGACTACACCGGCGCCGGCGCATTCGCGGGATACGGAATCGACCGCGGCCACCTGGCGCGCTCGTTCGACTTCACCTCGGGCGCGCTCGACAATGCCAGATCCTACTACCTCTCGAACCTGATCCCCCAGGCCTCCAATCTCAATCAAGGTCCCTGGGCGGTCATGGAGACCTACCTCGGCAATCTCGCGCGAAACAGCAACAAAGAGGTCTACGTCATCGACGGCGTGGCCGGCAGCAAAGGCACGGTGAAGAACGAGGGCAAGATCGTCATTCCCGCGTTCGTATGGAAAGTCGCGCTGGTGCTCCCGCGCGATCACAAGCTCGCAGACGTTCACGACTACCGCGATATCGAGATCGTCGAGGCGGTGATAATGCCAAATGAGCCGGTGGTGAACAGCGACTGGACGACCTACAGAACCACGGTCGATGAAATCGAGAAAATCAGTGGCTACGATCTGCTTGCCCTTCTTCCCGACAAGACCGAGCATGCCGTGGAGAGCAACACCAAGCCGCCGGTAGCAGTAGCCGATGGACCTTACACGTCGACGGAAGGATCCACAGTAGCCCTCAGCGGCGCGGGCTCCTTCGATGGTGGCGGAACGATCACGAGTTATCTCTGGACGTTCGGCGACGGTCAAAGCGGGTCTGGACAAGGCTTGTCGCACACATTCGCGCAGGATGGATCTTACGCGGTGCGGCTCATAGTGACGGACAACCTTGGAATCGCGGACACAAGCTTCACGACCGCAAGCGTATCCAATGTGTCTCCTGTGATATCGACCCTTCCCGCAGCCACGCTTCTTCCTGGCGAGGCGTATAGCGCGGAAGGCTCATTCACGGATCCCGGCAGTGACCCGTGGAGCGCAACCGTCAACTATGGAGACGGCTCGGGCTCGAGCACCCTTCCCCTCTCTGGCAAGAATTTTACGCTGGTGCACGTTTACACCGTCCCGGCAACGTACCAGGTGGAGGTGCGGGTGTCGGACGACGACGTGACGAGTAGCCGCCAGCAGTTCGTCACCGTCATTTCGCAAGATCAGGCGATGGACGCGGCGGCAGCAATGATCCAGCAGCTTGCCAGCAATGGTAAGCTCGATCCCAAGAGCGCCAAATCTCTGGCTTCAAGGCTCGAGGACGCGCAACGCCAGTGGGACAAGGACCACTCCAAGCAGGTAGTGCATCAACTCTCGAAGCTGATTGATGATATCGATGGGATGGTGCGCTCAGGCAAGTTGAGTTCGGCAGATGCGGAGCCGCTGAAAACGCTACTGAGCCGAGTTGTCAACTCTTTGTCTCCTGGCAGCGAGTAGAGGCGCGACAAGAAAAAGGCCTGCCTCGATTGAGGCAGGCCTTTTTTGCATCCCGATCGTCCCAGAAGCTAAGATGGAAAAACTATCTAGACTTCGGCCGCCAGGTTGATCCCGGACTCCGCAAGCGCGGTAAGCAGGTGGTCGGTCTCACCCTCTTCGTCCAGAGTCTGCTGGAGCAGATCGGCCTGTGCTTCAAATCCGAGCTGACGTGCGTACGTACGTACGGTTCCGTATCCAGCCATCTCGTAATGCTCAACGTGCTGCGCGGCCGAGATCAAGCCCGCGTCCAGCACATCGGCATCGGGCTCTTCCTTGATGAGGTCGCTGCCTTCCTCGATCAGTCCTTCCATGCCGACGCACTTCTTACCGCGCGGGCTGACGCCAAGCTCCCCGCATATCTTCTCCAGACGCGAGGCGTGCTCCGCCGTCTGCCGCAGGTGGGTCTTGAACGCCTTCTGCAGCTCGGGAGAGTTTGCCGCCTTGGCCATTTTGGGAAGCGCCTTCACCAATTGCTTCTCTGCGCTGTAAAGGTCTTTGAGTTCTTCAACGTAGAGATCCTTGAGGGTGTCGAGTTCCATCGTCATTCTCCACAGTATTAATTGGTTTGTGCCAGTCGTTTCTTGCGCAGACAAAAAGCAAGTGCAGTGCCGTTGACGCGGTCTGGCGCTTTGACCCTCTGTTATATTCCGGACATGAAAATCGAGTTCACGCCTCGCGCTTCCGAAGGGGTCGAGCGCCATATCCAGGTGTCCGTCCCCGCGGATGTGGTGAAGGATGCGGAGGATAGAGCGGCACGGCGTTACGCCTCTACCGTGCGTCTTCCCGGGTTCCGCCCAGGAAAGGCCCCAGCAACGGTAGTCCGGAAGAAATTCGGCGAGGCAATTCGCCAGGAAGCGCTCGAAACGCTGGTTCGGGAGGCCTACCAGGAGTTCGTGGAGAGGGAAAGCCTCAAAGTCGCGGCCCAGCCCCACGTCCACGATTTGAAGTTCGAGGAGGGCAAGCCGCTCACCTTCGAGCTACACCTGGAATTGCGGCCCACGGTCGAGCTGGCGCGCACCAACGGCTTCAAAATCGAGCGTCAGACGCCCCAGGTAACCGAAGAGCAGGTGAAGGAGCAGCTGGAGCAGATCCGCGACGAGAAGGCCACCTGGACTCCGGTGACAGAGAAGCCGATGCCTGGCGACATGGTTAATGTCCAGATCGCGACGTCGGCATCCGGGGCGGAGGCCGTCGAGGGCAAGAGTTACCCCCTCGTTCTGGGAACTGGCCAGGCGATCCCGGGGATCGAAGAGCTGATCATGACAGCTGGACCTGGTGACACCGTAGAGCGTCCGGTCAAGTGGCCGGACGATTTCCCCGACGAGGCCCAGCGAGGACAAACCAAGACCGTCCGCATCACCGTCAACGAAGTAAAGCGCAAATCGGCGGCGCCGCTGGATGACGCATTCGCCCGGGAAGTCGGCGACTTCGAGTCCCTCGACGCGCTGACCAAGACCGTCCGGGGGGACTTGGAACGGCACGCCGCGCACGAAATGGAAGCCAACGTGAGGCAGCAGCTCATCGATCAGATCATCTCCGCCAACGCCTTTGATGTGCCGAAGAGCTGGGTGCATCAGTTCGTTGAGAACTATGCTGAAGCCTATCAGGTCCCGAAGGACCAGCGCGAACAGTTCGAAGGCGAGTTCCGAGCGATGGCCGAGCGTCAGATCAGGCGGGATCTTGTGATCGAGACGATCGCCGAAAAAGAGGGGCTGGCCGCGAGCGAGAAGGACCTCGATGATCGTATCGCCGAGCAGGCCGAGAAGCGCGGAGCCAACCCCGGGCAAATCTACGCACAGCTGGAAAAGAGTGGACGACTCAAAGAAATGGAGCGCAGCATCACCGAAGACAAGGTGTTCAAGTGGCTGCTCGACCGAAACGATGTTCTGACAAATGCCTAACCAGGAAGACGAAGAGCCCATGCCGACGATCTACACTCCGTACGTCATCGAACGCTCGAGCCGCGGCGAGCGCACCTACGATGTTTTCTCCCGGCTTCTCATGGACCGGATCATCTTTCTTGGAACTCCAATTAATGATGATGTCGCCAACATTGTGATCGCCCAGCTCCTGTTTCTGGAGTCCGACAATCCCGAGCGGGACATTCACATCTATATCAATTCGCCGGGCGGCAGCGTATCGGCCGGACTCGCAATCTACGATACGATGCAATTCCTGAAATCACCGGTTAACACCAACTGCATGGGCCTGGCTGCCAGCATGGGAGCCTTTCTCCTTGCGGCTGGGCGTCCCGGGAAGCGCTCGGCCCTTCCCCACTCGCGGATCATGATCCACCAGCCGTCGCAGGGCGGCGGAGGCGGCACTGCCTCGGATATCGAGATCCAGGCGAAAGAGATCCTGCACCTTCGCTCAGAGATGAACAAGCTGATGGCCAAGCACACCGGCCAGCCCGTGGAGAGGATCGAGCGCGACACAGATCGCGACCGCTTCATGTCGGCAGAGGAAGCAAAATCGTACGGAATGATCGACAATGTGATCTCTTACCGTGGCGAAATGGAGGAGGCACTCAAGAAGGGTTAATTCCAGGGACTGTTACTTGTGAAATTCTTCACAAGTCCCTGCCAGGGATTCATTTGCTTGACCGTTTTCGCCGTGGCTGTTAGGTATCTTTAAGCAGGCTTCGGTGCCCGGATTTCAGAGCCGGCATCACTCGTTCCCCTGAATCTATGTCCCAAGAGAAACATCTCCGTTGCTCCTTCTGTGGAAAATCGAAGGATTCTGTTCGGAAGTTCATTTCCGGACCGTCCGTTTACATCTGCAACGAGTGCATCGCCCTCTGCAACGAGATTCTGGCGGAAGATGAGGAGCGGGAAGTAGCGGAGGCCATAACCCAGGTACCGGCCCCGCAGGAAATCAAAGATGTTCTCGACCAGTACGTTATCGGGCAGGAGCAGGCCAAGAAAGCTCTCGCCGTCTCGGTGTACAACCATTACAAGCGGATCAACTCCACGTCGCTCAAGGAAGACGACGTCGAGCTCGACAAATCCAACATTCTGCTCATCGGCCCCACCGGAGTCGGCAAAACGCTGCTGGCGCGCACGCTGGCCCGCATTCTCGACGTTCCATTCACGATCGCCGATGCGACCACGCTTACCGAGGCTGGATACGTAGGTGAGGACGTCGAGAACATTCTCGTGCGTCTACTCCAGGCCGGTGACTTCAACGTCGCCGAATGCGAGCGCGGGATCGTGTACATCGACGAGATCGACAAGATTGCGCGCAAGTCCGAGAATCCGAGCATCACGCGCGATGTGTCCGGCGAAGGCGTCCAGCAGGCGCTGCTCAAGATCATCGAGGGCACCGTGGCCTCGGTTCCTCCGCAGGGCGGCCGCAAGCACCCGCAACAGGAGTACATCCAGCTCAATACGAAGGACATTCTTTTCATCTGCGGCGGCGCATTCGACGGTTTGGAGAAGATCATCGAGGCCCGCACCGGGCGCCGTCAGATCGGCTTCAACGGCACCGCGGCGCGTGACAAGAAGCTCGCTCAGACCAAGATGTTCAGTGAAGTCGAGCCGGACGATCTCCTCCGCTATGGTTTGATTCCCGAGTTGGTGGGACGCCTTCCTGTCACCGTTGCGCTCGAAGGCCTGGACGAAGAGTCACTGGTGCGGATCCTCAAGGAGCCGAAGAACGCGCTCACCAAGCAGTACGCCAAGCTCTTCGGGCTCGAGGACGTCAAGATCACCTTTGACGAAGCGGCACTCGTGGCGATCGCGAGCAAGGCATTGAAGCGTGGCACCGGCGCGCGCGGGCTGCGCGCGATCCTCGAAGAAGTGCTCATGGAAGTGATGTTCGACCTTCCGGGCAGAGAGGATGTAGTCGAGGTCAAGGTGACCGAGTCGTGCATCACCAATGGCACCCAGCCGCTGCTGGAGATTTCGCCGGTCAGGCGCAAGAAGGAGGCGTAAAGCTTCCCGAAACATTCAAAAACTCGCCGCAGATAGAATCGAATCAGCCTTGCCGCAAACTTTTCAGCGCGACAACGAGACCATCCCGACGTCGGACCGGATTCCGGTCCTTCCGCTTCGGGATGTTGTCATTTTCCCCTATGTAGTAATTCCGCTCCTCGTGGGGCGCCCGGCGTCGCTTGCCGCAATCGAAGCGGCGATGGCGGAGGACAAGATCGTCCTGCTCGTCGCGCAGCGCGACGGGGAGAAGCAGGAGCCAGCCGCCGCTGACCTGCATCGAACGGGCGTGATAGGGCGCATCGTTCAGGTGTCACGGCTCCCAACCGGCACCACGCGAGTTCTCGTCGAAGGAATCGCGCGCGCGCGTGTCACACGCTACATACCGGCGGGAAACGTGCTCCGAGCGGCTGCGGCTCCGTTCCCGTTCGAAGGCGGCGCACAGGACCCGGAGACCGAAGCAATCAGCCGGCGCGTCATGAACGCCTTCGAGGAATACGTCGGCCTCCACCGCCGCATTCCGCCCGAGATCGTCACGATCATCCAGAGCACGGAGTCGGCGGAGCGACAGGCGTTCGGAATTGCCGCGCACGTCGCCGTGAGGTTCGAGCTGCGCCAGTCGCTTCTCGAGGCCGGCACGTTGCGCCAGCTGCTCGATCTGCTGGCCGAGCTCCTTTCCGGCGAGATCGAGCTGCTGCGGCTGGAACGGAAGATCGATGACGACGTTCGTGGCGCGATGTTCCAGAACCAGCGCGAGTTTTATCTCCAGGAGCAGCTGCGAGTAATTCATCGCGAGCTGGGAGAGGAGGATGGAGATGATTTCGCGGAGCTCGAGGCGCAGGTCAAGAAAAAAACGCTTCCGCCTGTAGTCGAGGAGAGAACTCTCCGGGAGCTCCGAAAGCTGCGCCGGATGCCGCCGATGTCGCCCGAATTTACCGTGGCGCGCAACTTCGTCGACTGGATCGTTTCGATTCCATGGACCGAGCGCACCGACGAGATGCTCGATGTCGCGTACGCGCGCGGAATCCTCGACGCCGATCACTACGGCCTCGACGAGGTGAAGGATCGCATCCTCGATTTCATCGCCGTGCTGTCGCTCGTCGGTCGTCTCGACGGACAGATTCTTTGCCTGGTCGGACCTCCGGGGGTCGGCAAGACTTCACTGGGACGTTCAATTGCCCGCGCGCTCGGCCGAAAGTTCGTCCGAATGGCACTCGGCGGGGTACGCGACGAGGCGGAGATCCGTGGCCACCGACGCACGTACATCGGCTCGATGCCCGGCCGGATCATTCAGGCAATGAGGCGCGCCGAGGTCGTGAACCCCGTGATTCTCCTCGACGAAGTGGACAAGCTCGGGCAGGATTTCCGCGGCGATCCGGCCGCGGCACTCCTCGAGGTGCTGGACCCAGAACAGAACACCACGTTCAACGACAACTATCTGGAGGTCGACTACGATCTCTCCCAGGTGCTGTTCATAACCACGGCCAACAGTCTCGCTGGAATTCCCGAGCCGTTGCGCGACAGGATGGAGATTCTTCGCATCGCCGGGTATCTCGATCACGAAAAGCTTGCAATCGCGCGGCAGTACCTGCTGCCCAGGCAGATCGAGGCCAACGGGCTGAAGAAGGAAGAGGTGGTGCTCGAGCCGGACGTACTCTCGGCGATCATGCGCGGCTACACTCGCGAAGCGGGCGTACGAGAGCTCGAGCGCCGGATTGCGCGAGTGTCGCGCAAGCTGGCGCGCAAGCGAGCGGAAGTTGCGGGAGTCACTACGATCCAAACCGTTCGCGTAGAGGATCTGAAGGAGCTCCTCGGCACGCCGCCTTTCGATCCCGACGATACCTCTCTCGAGGACAAGGTCGGGGTCGCATCGGGCCTCGCGTACACCTCGGCGGGCGGAGAAGTACTCGAGATCGAAGTGAGCGTCGTGAAAGGACGAGGAAAGGTTCAGCTCACCGGCACGCTCGGTGATGTGATGAAAGAGTCAGCAAGTGCCGCGCTCTCGTACGCGCGCGCGCGCGCACGGGCGCTTGGAATCGAGTCGGAGTTCTATCGCACGAGGGACATCCACATCCACATGCCGGCGGGCGCGACTCCAAAGGATGGGCCCTCGGCCGGCATCGCCATCGCAACAGCGGTGATCAGCGCTCTCACTGGGGTTCCGGTGCGAGGCGATGTCGCAATGACCGGTGAGATCACCCTGCGCGGACGCGTCCTCCCGATTGGCGGGCTCAAGGAAAAATCGGTTGCGGCGCACCGGAACAAGGTCAGCGACGTGATCATTCCGTATGGCAACGCCAGGGACATCGAAGAGCTTCCCGAAGAAGTCCGTGCGTCCGTCCGCTTCCACCCCGTGAAGACCATGGACGAAGTGCTTGCACTTGCACTCCGCACGCAGATACAACCATCCGGCTCGGCGTCATCTGGACAAGAGCTCTACGATTCCGTAACGCACTAGATGCCGACGGACCCGGGTGCCGATCGACTCGTCATCCGGAACGTTGAGTTCCTCGGCGGGATGGCGGAGAAGCACGGCTGGCGTCCGGATTCAACGCTTCCAGAGGTGGCGTTCGCGGGGCGCTCCAACGTAGGCAAGTCCTCCCTGCTCAACATTCTTGTCCGCCGCAAATCGTTCGCGCGGGTGAGTCGCACACCGGGCCGCACGCGCGAGATCAACTTCTTCAGGATCAACAACAGCTTTCTGATGGTTGATCTCCCTGGATACGGCTACGCGCGCATCTCGAAGGCGAAAAAGGCTGAGTGGCGGCCGATGATCGAGAGCTATCTGCGGAGGACGTCGCAGCTGCGGGGTATAGTTCTCTTGCTGGACATCCGGCGCGAACCGAGCGAAGATGACCGGGCGATGCTGGATTTTCTGGCGGAGCTGGAGGTCCCCACGATTGTCGCGTTGACGAAAGCTGACAAGCTTAGCAAGGCGGGGGCGCGCGCGCGGGTGGCCGAGGTGTCCCGGTTGCTGACGTTGGAGCCCGATCAGGTGATTCAGTTCAGCGCTCATTCCGGAGAGGGACGCGTGGAGCTTCTGGAGGCGATTACGGATCTTGTTCAGGCGGTTCCCGAGATGGACGCCGAGTGATGCGGATTCTCCCCGACTCGCTTTCACGACGTGCGCGCTCGGCGCGGGGTCGTGCTTCGATCGTGGGAGCCATTGCGATTGCGGTGGCGTGCACGGCGGGGGGGACGGCGACGGCGGCGCAGGAGGGATCACTGGCGCCCATATCCGACGATACGATCGGTCGCGCAAACGTACCCGCCGGATTCGGCACGCTGAGACAGGACGACATCGCAATCAGGATCGAGCTTCAAGGCCTCATAGTTCGCGCGATTCCGCTGGACGAGAATCTCATTCGCCTGCTCACTCCCGACTCGTATCACGCGCTGCGCGACCTGCAGGAGAGCAACAAGAAGGCGATCGCCGCGGTGACGCGCCGCACCGGCGGTCGCTCGCCTGATCTCTGGTATGTCTCGTTTTACGGCGTCGAGCCCGACGTGCACTTCAGTCCGATGGAGCTCATCATCACGAGCAGCGGGCGCGATTTCCGGCCCCTGGAAGTGCTTCCTCTGAGCACCGGATTTGGCGAGCAGCGCCTCACGCAACGGGAGACGCAGAGCGCGATCTATCTTTTCGACGACGCAATAGACCTCGACCAGCCGCTGAGCGTCACGTTTCAGAACGTGCGGAACGGGGACTGGGAACAGATATTGACGCGCGTCGAGCGAGAAAGAGCTCTGGTGCGCGCCAGGGCATCACGACCGACAAACCCGTAATCAGAGCAGCACGAATGACCATCCTTCCGCTCCGCAAGCTTCCGGCGCTTCCCACAGCCGGCATCGAATCCCAGTGGCTCGAGAGATTGGGCGCCGACCTGCAATCGGGATCGGACCAGGCACTTCTTTGCCGTCGAACTCTGTGCGAGATCGCCTACCCGGAGTACGCCGCGAACTGGGATACTGCGGTTGTGGATTCGAAGGTTCCACTCGCCACGAGATTAGCGCTCTCGTCGCTCGATCCGCGCAACATCACGCTGGAGCCCGAGTACTACGCGGAATGCGACGACGCGCGCTTCCAGAGGGTGAAGCCCCTTCTCTGGCTCTGGTATTCATTCGACCGTACCGTACTGGGCGGACAGAACGTCGAGCTCGGTGTTCAGCTGCGACGGTTGCTGGCGCCGCGCATCTTCAAGCGCTGCGGCGAGAATTTCAAGGCGTTCCAGAACGTCGAGTTCTCATTTGGCTACAACATGGAAGTCGGCGACAACGTGGTTGTACACAGGCACGTCCTCCTCGACGATCGCGGCGGGATCTCACTCGGAAACAGCGTTTCCATCAGCGACTACGCAAACATCTACAGTCACACGCACAGCATCGTAGATCAGCGTGATGTCACTGACGCGCTCACGCGTCTCGATGACGGAGTACGGATTACTTATCACGCCACGGTGCTCGCGGGAGTTCACGTTGCCGAACAGGCGATGGTGGGCGCGATGGCCGTCGCGACGAAGGATGTTCGGCCCTACCACGTGTACGTGGGCATCCCGGCGAAGAGCGTGCGGGTGAAGCCGAATTGCCCCCCTAACCCCGACAATCTCACCAGCGTCAAGCGCCGCTAGATAACGCGGAGAGCATCCTCCACGGGTCCAGCGTTTCCGTTGGCGAGAAGGCGGCGCGCGTCGGCAAGAGCCTGCGCCGAGCGCGGCCAGGTGAAGCGCTCCTTTGCGTCGTCCACCGATAGCCAGTCGAACTGTTCGTGCTCTTCGCTTAGTACTACTGCCGATTCTTCGTCAACGAACGCGACGAAGGCAATGCACATCTGTATACTCTGACTCGGGTGCAGGTAGAAGCTCGTCACTGTCAGGTTGTAAAGAGCGCTGGCGTCGAGTCCCGTTTCTTCACGCATCTCGCGTACAGCACCGCGCTCCGGCCGCTCTCCCTTGTCGATCTTTCCGTAGACCGTCTCCCATGACCCTGGCCGCCTTGTATTCTTTGCGCGCTTGAGAGCGAGAACACGCCAGTCCCCCGCGTTATGGCGGATCACATACACTTCGACGACGCCCGGCACGATCGTAGTCATGGGTGGCGGTTTAGGTCTCTCGTAGACGAGTGGCTTCGGTGAATCATATCCAGCGCGCGTCACGCGCGCAGGGCTTCGCGCCGATTCGGGCTCGACGACTCGCACGAGCTCCTGGGCGCTGGTGTAGCCGCCAAGAAGCTGCGCCGCGCCGCAGCTCCAGAGCGAGCGGGTTCCGGATTTCCTCGCCGCTGCGATCAATCGGTCGGTTGGCTCGTTGTTCGCGATTGCGCGCTCGATCTCTGGCGTCGTGACGAGAACTTCGGTGACCGCGACTCGACCCGAATATCCAGTCATCGCGCAACCTCGACATCCGATCGGCATGTAGATCATCGAGTCTTCAGGGATCGAACCAATGAGACTGCGCGGCACTCCCGCGTTTGCGACCTGCTTGCACGACGGGCAAAGGCGCCTGATCAGGCGCTGCGCAAC
>JBBQFZ010000071.1:0-13208 GCA_038322455.1 Gemmatimonadales bacterium
AAAGCGTTTGGAGCCGACCGCAGCCCGGAGACGCTGAACGTGCGCGACTGGCAGAGCTACATTCGGCGGCGGCAGTCCGGGGAACTCGCGCCACAGGTGCGACGCGGCAAGGATGGCAAAATTGTCCTGACCCCAGTGCGAGCGAGAGCGATTGAACAAGATCTCAAGCTGTTACTCGCGGTATTCAACTGGGCTGAGCGTGCTCGCGCGGACGGTTCGGGCTATTTACTCGAGCGGAACCCACTTCGCGGGCTCAAGCTGCCAAAGGAGGAAAGTCCACGGCGGCCAATGTTCACCCCTAAGCAGTGCGTCGCGTTACGCAACGCTGCTGAGAAGCATTCACCGTTCGCGGAACGGGCTGTGATGCTCGCTTGGTTCACAGGCCACCGCGCTGGCGCAATTCGGCAATTGAAGTGGTCGGACATTGATCTTGACGCCGGCTCCATTCGTTGGCGTGCGGAGACAGACAAGGTCGGCTACGAGCACCGGAACCCTCTCCACCCGGAGCTGGTGACGTTCCTGAAGCGTGAACGCGCACGCACAGGGGGCATTGGGGCGGCTTGGCTGTTCCCCAGCGAGACCAGCCCAGCCCAACCGTGCAGCCGTGAGTATTTCGTCAAGAAGCTGTGGACGGAGCTGCGTGACGCAGCGGGGATTCCAAGCGGCAAGCGGTACGGTTGGCATTCTTTCCGGCGTGCATTTGCCAACGCTCTGCGCGACGTACCGCTCCGAGAGTTGAAGGACCTTGGCGGCTGGAAGAGTGAGCGAACGGTCATCGCTGTGTATCTACGGCCGGACGAGCAGGCGCAGTGAACGGCGCTGGCAAGGCTCGCGGCCAACGGACAGTAGGAACGGACAGTAAGGCCCAAAAACGCAAACGCCGCAAGGCAGTTAAGTCCTTGCAGCGCTCATATATGGGCCTGGGAGGAGTTGAACCTCCGACCTCACGCTTATCAGGCGTGCGCTCTAACCACCTGAGCTACAGGCCCCTCGCCACTGGCTAAACGCCTGTGACGCAGAGTTTTGCAAGTTAGCCCCTTGCTGGAGGGGGGTCAATCGCCGCTGGCTCCCGATCGTGAATGAGTCGTCAGTCTATTTTCACGAATCCGTCACGCGAAATGGTGAGTATTTCCTCATGCCCCGGCACCCCGCACGCGGTCTCGACTCGTCACGACGCACACACGCCTCCCTCGTCACCCGACGCGGATTCACGCTCGTCGAGCTGGTCGTGGTCACGCTCGTAATCGGCATCCTCGCTGCGATTGCCATCCCACGCTACTCCGGCAGCAAAGAAAAAGCGTACCTCGCATCGATGAAGGCTGACCTCGTGAGCGCGGCCATCTACGAGGAGCAATACTCCGCCGAACACCACGGCCAGTATTTCTCCGGCATCGCAACGGCCAGCGTTCCTGTCGAAGGGTTCAGAGCGTCCAAGGATGTCACGGTAAGGCTGGTTGCGGCCAACATTCTCGGAACCCAATTATCGGAATGGACAGCTACCGCCAGGCACGCGCAGTCGCCCGAATCGTGCGAGATGCGCGGCGGGATCATCACATGCACCACCGAGGACGATCTGACAACGGGAATACTCCTGCTGAACTGATTCCTGTCCCCGGCTCGCCTCCATAAAAAAAAATGCCCCGCGATTGCGGGGCATTCTGCTTTTTCCGACGCGAGAGTGCGGCCGTCTCAGTCCTCGTATTTGCGCGGGTGCGCCGGGTGCGGCTTCTCCTCGTCCTCGGTGTCGAACTCGTCGTCGAGATCTATGAGATCGTCGTCCAGGTCGTCGTCGAGGTTGTCGTCATCGTCGTCTTCCAGATCCTCGTCGTCGATGTCCTCGCCCTCCAGATCCTCGCCGTCGTCTTCCCACTCGCTCTCGACGTCGTCGCCATCTTCCTCTTCATCATCATCATCCAGATCGTCCTCGAGATCCTCGTCCTCGGGGTCTTCATCTGGTGCCCTCTTCGCCAGCCACGCTTCCGTCTCCCCGTCGTTCGGGAAACTCCCCGCGGACTCCAGCATGGCGCACATTACCGTAATCTCCTGGTGGTTAGACCGAAGCGCGCTCGCGCTTCGCCTCGCGTGACAACTTCTTTCTATCGTTCGCATCGAGGAAGCGTTTCCGCAGCCGAATGGACTGGGGCGTAACCTCGATCAGCTCGTCTTCCTCGATATACTCCAGCGCCCCTTCCAGCGTCAACTCCCGGGGCGGCTCGAGCTGGATGTTCTCGTCGCTCGACTTCGAGCGCATGTTGGTGAGCTTCTTCTCGCGTGTCGGATTCACATCCATGTCGCCCGGCCTCGAGTTCTCGCCAACCAGCATCCCTTCATAAACCGCGTCACCTGGTGCCACAAAAAGGGTAGCGCGCTCCGCCAGATTTGCAAGCGCGAAAGCGACTATGACTCCACCCTCCATCGAGACGAGGGTACCCCGCATGCGGCCGGCCAAGGGTCCCGCCCACGGCCCGTACTCGAGAAAGCGGTGGTGCATGATGCCCGTTCCCCGGGTGTCGGTGAGGAACTCGGACCTATATCCGAAGAGCCCGCGCGCCGGAATCTTGTACAACAGACGCACCATTCCCTGCCCCGGGTTCTTCATCTCCAGCATCGCGGCCCGGCGCGGCCCCAGCTTCTCGATCACGACGCCGAGGAATTCCTCGGGAACGTCGATCGCGAGCTCTTCATAGGGCTCGAGCCGCTCGCCGTTCGGTCCCTCGCGCGTGATGACGCGGGGACGGGACACCTGAAACTCGTACCCCTCGCGACGCATCGTCTCCATCAGGATCGTAAGGTGCAGCTCGCCTCGGCCCGACACGGTCCAGGTGTCGGTCGAGTCGGTGTCCTCGACCCGCAACGCGACGTTTCGCTCGAGCTCCTTGAAGAGCCGTTCGCGGATCTGGCGGGAGGTGACGAACTTCCCATCCCTGCCCGCGAACGGTGAGTTGTTGACCAGATAGTCAACCGAGATCGTCGGCTCTTCAACCGATATGCCGGCGAGACGCTCCGGGTGCTCGAGGTCCGTCACCGTGAGGCCGATCTCCACGCCTTCGAGTCCGGCAAGCGCGACGATCTCGCCCGCCGACGCCTGCGCAACCTCCAGGCGATCGAGTCCTTCGTAGGCGAACAATTTGGTCACGCGTGACTGCTCGGCCTTCTGCGACTGGTCGAGCGGCAAGAGCGCCACGGCATCTCCGACGTGTACGGTACCCCTCTCGATGCGTCCGATCCCCAGGCGCCCGAGATAAGGTGAGTGATCAATCGTGGAGATCAGCATCTGAAACGGGCCGGCGTCATCGTGTGGCGGCGCCGGAACGTGCTCGATGATGGCATCGAAGAGCGGCGAGAGATCGACGGGTGTGACTTCCATGTCCATCGTCGCGACGCCCTCACGCGCGGAGGCGTACACCACCGTCGCATCGAGCTGCGCATCGTTCGCCTCGAGTTCGATGAGGAGATCGAGCACCTCGTCGTGCACGCGCATCGGATCGCAGCCAGGCCGATCGATCTTGTTGATGACCACGATTGGCGTGCGGTGCAGCGCGAGCGCCTTGCGCAGCACGAAGCGCGTCTGCGGCATCGGTCCATCGAACGCATCCACAACCAGCAGCACTCCGTCCACCATGCGCAGAATGCGCTCGACCTCGCCCCCGAAATCGGCGTGGCCGGGAGTATCGACGATGTTGATTTTCGTACCCTTCCAGCGAATCGAAGTGTTCTTCGCCAGAATGGTGATACCGCGCTCGCGCTCGAGCGGGTTGGAGTCCATGACGCGCTCCATTACGACCTGATTCTCGCGAAACGCGCCGGCCTGCCGGAGCATCTTGTCAACGAGCGTAGTCTTGCCGTGATCGACGTGCGCGATAATCGCGATGTTACGAAATTCCTGCTTTGCCATAGCCTTATAAGTTAGCTAGGCGTGCAAGTGCTGCTCCCGGTCGAGCATATGCTCCCGCTCCAGCTGAATCGTTACATGCTGGATTCCGAAAAGCTGCATGGCATCGTGGATGTGCTCCAGCGCGTGCTGCTGCTGCTCGGGTTTGGGTACGACACAGTGCGCGCTCATCGCAACCACGGCGGGCGTGACCGACCACACGTGCAGGTCGTGCACGGACTCGATCCCGGGAATCGCCTCCAGCTGCGCCCTCACCGCCAATAACGGAATGTGGGACGGCGTCGACTCGAGCAGAATGTCCACCGATTCCTTCACCAGACGCCACGCGCCCCTCATGATGAGGACTGTCGTGAGTATCGAAGCAAGAGGATCCGCCATCAGCCATCCCGTGTAGCGTATCGCCACCGCCGCGGCCAGAGTTCCCACGCTTGCGAGCAGATCGCCGAGCACGTGCAGGTACGCCCCGCGGGCGTTCAGACTCTCTGACGATCCCCCTGCCAACAGCCGCGCGGCAATGATATTGACGACCAGTCCGGCAGCGGCCACCGCTAGCATCAGCCCGCCATGGACGGGCTCAGGCGCGCCCAGCCTCGTCACCGCCTCCCACAGGATCCACGCGGAGATCAGTAGCAGCGTCGCCCCGTTGACGAACGCGGCCAGTATCTCGGCCCGCAGGAACCCAAACGTCCGCTCGGGCGTTTCCGGCTGCTTGCTGAACCAGGCGACGAAGAGCGCGAGGCCGAGCGCCGCGACGTCGGTGAGCATGTGCCCCGCATCGGCGAGCAGCGCGATGGAATTCGACAACAATCCGCCGACGACTTCCGCTACGAGAAGCAGCGCCGTGAGAACGAGCGCGATTCGCAAGCTGCGCACGGGCGCATCGCCGGCGTGGGAATGCCCAATCCCGTGAGTGTGCGGGGCGCCGTGCTGGTGCCCCGGACCGGGGTTGTGGTAAGTTGTATCCGTGCTCGGTCGGCTGCTCGCCATAATTCTGCTGGTGCTCCTCAACGCGTTTTTCGTTGGCGCCGAGTTCGCTCTTGTCCGCTCCCGGCGGACGCGTCTCGAGGCAATGACGCGGAGTGGTGACCGTCTCGCGCGCTTCGCTGTTAAAGCCTCGTCAAATATCAGTCGCATCCTCTCCGCGAGCCAGCTTGGCGTAACGCTCGCGAGCCTCGGACTGGGCTGGGTCGCCGAGTCGACCGTCGGCGACGTATTCGCGAACATGTTTGGGCGTCTGCCGTTCGCGATCGAGCTTTCGCTACGGCTCACGCTCGGGGCGGCGCTTGCCATGGTCGTCGTCACCTATCTGCACGTGGTGTTCGGCGAGCTGACCCCCAAGGCGGCCGCGCTCAACCATCCCGAAGCGTTGGCCCGCTGGCTGGCCCCGCCGCTTCTCTTCTTTGCATGGCTCACCACGCCATTCACCTACTTTCTGAACAAGTCGTCGCAGGTGATCCTGCGCGCGCTAGGCCAGGAAAAGGCAGGGTCGGAAGACGCCGTCCATTCACCGGAAGAGATTCGCCTCCTCGTCGAGCAGTCGCAGGAGAGCGGACAGATGCAGGCGCACGATGCCGACCTCATCGACGCCGTCTTCGAGTTCTCCGAAAAGAATGCGCGCGAGGTGATGACACCTCGAACCGAGCTGGTGGCGTTGCCAGTTGAAGCGACGCTATCGGAGGTCCTGGGGGTCGTTCAGGAAAGCGGGCTGTCGCGCTATCCCGTGTACGACGAGTCGATCGACAACATCATCGGCGTGGTGCTGGCGAAGGATCTCCTGAAGCTGCTGGCCCCGCGCGCCAACACCGAAGCGTTCGATCTCCCATCTATCATGCGACCCGTGCACGTGATCCCGGGTTCGCGTGAGGTAGAGGAAGTTCTCGCCGACTTCAAGCGGCTCAAGGAGCACATGGCGATCGTGCTCGACGAGTACGGCGGCACCGCCGGAGTCGTTACGATGGAGGACCTGCTGGAGGAGATCGTCGGCGAGATCCTCGACGAGTATGACACGATCGAAGACGAAGAAGCCCCGCTGCACACGCGCGCCGGAGAGACGCTCGTTCCGGGGAGCACCCACATCGGCGAGCTGAACGAGCACTTCAGCCTCACCGTTCCGGACGAAGACTACACTACTATCGGTGGCTACGTCTTCGGCGTGCTGGGGCGTCTGCCAATCGTAGGCGATCGCGTGATCGCCGGCGGCGCGATCTTTACTGTGCGCGAGATGGACGGACGCCGGATCGAGACCCTGGCGGTCGATCTTCATACGATTGGCGATCGGCGGACCGGCGAGCGCGAGACGCAATCGACGCACACAGAAGGGTAGCGGCGATCATGCTGGAAGGATCCGCGCGATCCTCACCAGCGATGTCGAGCGCGGTACCGTGATCCGGTGAAGTTCGCGGAAATGGCAGACCAAGGGTGATGTTCACCGCGCTTCCGAACGACGCGACCTTGATCGCGGTCATGCCGACATCGTGATAGGGTGCTATCACGGCGTCGAACTCGCCACGCATGGCCCGAACGAAAACGGTGTCTGCGGAGAACGGGCCATCGATGCCCGCCTTGCGCGCCGCGGGCGCCAGGAGCTCCGTATCTTCGGCGCCGAATCTTCCTCCGTCACCGGCGTGTGGATTGACAGCGCACAACGCGATTCGCGGCGAGGCGATGCCAAACCACTCCTCGAGTCCCCTGCGCGTTATCCGCGCAGTCTCGACGATCGCGTCGGCGCTGAGCTGCTCGATCACTTTTCGTAGCGCGATATGAGTCGTCGCCAGCACGACCCGGAGTCTATCGGACGCGAGCATCATCGCGACGCGTGAGCCGGTGAGGCTCGCCAGCATCTCGGTGTGCCCGGGAAAATCGTAGCCCCCCGCGTGAAGCGCGAACTTGTCGATTGGCGCGGTCACGATCCCATCGACGACTCCGGCCTTGGCCATGCCGACCGCTTTCTCGATTGCCATCCCGCTCAGCCTTCCCGCGAGCGCCGCCGCCGACTCGGGCAGCCACTTCCCGACTCGCTCGTTGACGGGAACGTCGATTCCCTCGGGACCGATGACCACAACGTCACAGCGCTCGCTGACCTCAGGGTCGGCGAGCGCTTTGGCGACGATCTCGGGACCAATTCCGCGGGGATCGCCTACGGTCATGGCAAGACGAACCTTCACCGGCTACATCCTGACGGACACATAAGTCTGCTTTCGGAGGTCGTCGAGCAGCTGGCGGATGGAGCGCTCGTCCGAAAGCTGGGCGCGGATCTGCTCGCGAATCTCTCCCGGATTGTACTCACCAGCGTCAGTGGCAGTGACAACCTGAAGGACCGCATACTTCGGCATCCCGCGCGGGTTGGCCAGCTGGAACGGGGCCGTGATCGAACCGGCCTTGGCGCCAGTGAGCGCGGCCTGATACGATGCCGGCAGCGAGTCACGGTTGAACGGCTGGAGAACTCCCTTCTCCTCCGTCTTGTCGTGGTGCTTCGCGAGGAGCGAGTCGTAGGGCACGCCGCGCGTCCACTGGGCAGCGACAGTGTCTGCTTCGACCTTTGCGCGCGCGACGTCGGAAGAATCGATGACCGGCGCTATGAGGATGTGGCGTGCCTTGACCTCCGCCGACTGCGCACGGTCAACGCGAATGATGTGGTAGCCGAACGGCGTCTCGATCACAGGACTCACGTCGCCGGGACGGAGCGCGAACATCACTGCCTCGAACTGGGGCACGAGTCCGCTGCCGCGACGATTCCACCCAAGATCTCCGCCAAGCGCCTTCGTGCCGGGATCCATCGATTCCCGTTTGGCGATCTGCTCGAAGTCGCCGCCCTTGCGGATCTCGACCAGCAACGAATCCGCGCGGGCTTTCGCCTTTGCTTTCGCTTCCGGAGAAGCGTGTGGCGCGACGATGATCTGCCTGAAGGTGACTGTCGGCGGCCGCTTCTGCAGCTCTGACTTGCTCTGCTCGAACGCCTTTGTAACGTCCTCGTCGGAGACGTTCACCGGCTTGGCCTTCTTGCGAAGCTCGGCGAACGCTTTCTGCTGGAGATTCTGGCGGCGGAACTGCTCAGTGAGCGACTTCCGATACTCATCGGGCGAGCCAAGACCCGCGTTCCGCAGCTCGGTCCGGTATTCTTCGTCGGATTTGAATTGCGAGCGGATCTGCTTGATCTGGCGATCGGCGGAAGACGCAATCTCGGATTCGGTCACCTCGAGCTTCATCTCCTTCGCTTTTTGAACGAGGATCTCTTCGTCAATTAGCTCGCCGAGCACCGTGCGCGCGAGCGCCGACTGCGCGACGGAGTCGGTGGGAAGCTGAAGCCCCTGCGCCCGCCTCTGGTTGATCGTGGTGAGCACGTCTGTCCAGAGAAGCGGTTGGTCCCCAACAATGGCGACGATCCGGTCAACCGGGAGCGCGGGAGGAATGCTTCGCGCGGCCGTTGCAGGCGTCTGTCCACTCAACGCGAATGGAACCAGCGCCACGGCGCCGACCAAATATTTGATCATGGCAAGTCGTACACCGACGGAGGACGGTAGTTCGCTCACTTATTACCGCTTGGAGGGAGTGGATGAACTTGCCGGGCCAAGCGACGGATTCAAGGGAACTGCCGTCGCCGGCTGCCGTGCCGAACGCGCGGAGTCGGCGGAGTTGCGAATCCTGGCCGCCTGCTCGACTGCTCGATCGAAGCCCGCGTCGTTGAACGAATAGCTGTACTTCTGGCGAAGCACGTTCGCGAGCGGCGTCGGCACCGAGACGAATGGCGCCGCCTCACCCACCATTTTGGTGAAGTAGTCGTCAATTCGCTTCGCGGCGAGCTTCTCCCGGTCGCCCTCGGTCTTCGCGCTGTCCGCCAGGGAAGCCGGCGTGACACCAAGCTGCGACCACGCCTGTCTGACCGCATTGATGAAGCTCGCGTGCATCTGCGCGATCTCGGCCGGATCGACTTGCACCTTGGCGCTGTCGGCCTGCCTGAGGACGAGCTCGTTGTTGGCGAACCTGCGCACGAGGGAGATGATCATCGAATCCGGCGCCTGCTTGATCTGATCGAGGATCCTCGCGTTGGGAGGCAGGGTTTCGAGCCAGCCCACGAGTCGCGCGGCGGTGAACTTTCCAGCCAGCGATGTCGCAATCACGGTATTGTCGCGACGGTACGCGTCTGGGTCGTTGCCAATGGCTCTGACCGTGGAGACCGCGTCTTTTTTCACTTCGATCTTGCCGGCCTTTTCGACGTTCGAGAGATACGTGCTTTCCGCGACGGCGACGCTGCGACCCTTCGATGCGGTTATGAGCTGCCCCTTGATCTGGTCGTAGGTGGGACGGCGAATGATATGATATCCGTAAGCGGTCTGAATGACGGGCGAGATCTCGCCTGGCTTGAGTGCGAGCAGCGCCTTCTCGAACTCAGGGACCATCGTGCCTTTCGGAAAGATTCCGAGCGAGCCGTTCTGACGGGCGCTTTGAGTGTCCTGGCTGTTTTTCGTGGCGACTGCCCCGAAGTTCGCGGGAGTCACGGTCGCTCGGATCCCGTCGATCCGCTTTTTCACTTCCGCCTTCTGAGCGTCGTTCATGTTCTGGGTCAGAAGGAGGATATGATCCGCCGCGAGCATCTCGCCCGACGCCCACTGGCGCTGGGCCGCTGCCGTGTCCTCGACACCCCAGTTTTTCGAGACGATGTCGTACCACTTGCGCGCTTTCAGGTTTGCGAGCGCCGGCCACATCGCTTCGTCGACAAGCTTGGGATCGCTGAGCGAGTCATTGTGCGCCGCGGCGACGCCAACCAGCTGGTAGTCGGCCCAAACGCTGGCGATCGACTTGGCAATGTCCTTCCGGATCGGAGCGCGGGATTTTCCAAGCAGTGTCGCCAGGCGAGTAACGGACAGGTCAGCGCTTCCGGCACGAGCAACCCAATCAGTATGTGCGTTGAGCGCGTCCTTCAAGCCGGAACACGCCGAAAGTGTCAAAGCCGCCGCGGCGGCAATAGCGAAAGTGCGTTTCATATTTCCGTGTACGGGTTAACTGTCGTCAGGTGGGGCGCAGCGTCGTCAAGGCGCGGACAAGTCCATCGAGCATCTCAGCTCCTCCAAGACGGGTGAGCTTGAGGGAAAGCGGATGCGCGCGTCGCACCTCCGCCTGGAACTGTACCTCGTGGAACGCCGCCGATATCCCCTTCATCCGGGGCACTGCGTGCTCGCGAAATGTAATGCGGGCCTCGTTCCCGCGCACCAGCACGGACTCGATGTCGGATGCTCCGCCAAGTATGCGGAGCACAGCCATCGCGAAGAACGCGCGAGCCGCATCTGGAAGCCCTCCAAATCGATCGCGCACTTCTTCCCGAAGGCCGTCTATCTCGGAGGTGTCGGTCATGTGGGTAAGCCGGCGATAGACATCGAGCTTCGCGTCCTGCGACGTGATGTAGTCGTCCGGGATGTACGCTGGGACATCGAGCGCGATTTCCGACGGCTGCAGGCGGGGCGCATCGTCGCCGCGCATGAGCCGTTTTACCGTCTCGTCCAGCATTCGCAGGTACATGTCGAACCCGACGGCGTGGACGAACCCCGATTGCTCGGGACCGAGAATATTTCCGGCGCCCCGCAGCTCGAGGTCCTTGAGCGCGATCTGGTAGCCGGAGCCGAGCTGAGTGTGGTGCTCGAGGATGGTGAGGCGGCGATTCGCATCTTCGTCGATGGAGTCGGGCACAAGGAGATAGCAGCTGGCGCGCCGATGGGAGCGCCCCACGCGCCCTCGGAGCTGGTAGAGCTGGGCCAATCCGAACGTATCGGCGCGGTTGACGAACATCGTGTTGGCATTCGGGACGTCGAGACCCGATTCGACGATCATCGTGGACACGAGCACGTCGATGTCGCCGTCGACAAACTGCCGCATCACTTCCTCGAGCTCGCGCTCGCGCATCTGTCCGTGCCCGACTCCGATGCGCGCGCGGGGCACCACTCGCCGAATGTGCTCGGCCATCCCATCGATGGTCTCGATCCGGTTGTGAACGAAGAAGACCTGCCCACCGCGATCCAGCTCGCGCGAAATGCCCTCGTCTATCAGTCCGTCGTCCCACGGCTCCACGTACGTGAGCACGGGCGACCGGTCGCGCGGCGGCGTCTGCATGAGAGTCATGTCGCGCAATCCCGCGAGCGAGAGGTGAAGCGTGCGCGGGATAGGTGTGGCCGTGAGAGTGAGCACGTCGGTGTCCAGTCGCAGTCGCTTGAGGCGTTCCTTGTGTTTGACACCGAAACGGTGCTCCTCGTCAACGACGATCAGGCCCAGCTGGGAGAAAGCGACGTCGGGACTGAGGAGACGGTGGGTGCCGATCACCACGTCTACCTTCCCCGCCTTGAGGCCGGCGAGAACCTCCGCCTGCTCCCTGGTCGACTGGAAGCGACTCATCGTCTGCACATTGATCGGGAAATCAGCAAGCCGCTCACCGAATGTTCTTGCGTGCTGGTCGGCTAGAATGGTCGTCGGGACGAGAACTACTACCTGCTTGCCCGACTGCACCGCCTTGAAGGCTGCGCGCACCGCAATCTCCGTCTTGCCGTAGCCGACATCGCCGACCAGAAGGCGGTCCATGGGCCGGGGCCTCTCCATATCGCTTTTGACGTCGGAGGTCGCCGTCCGCTGGTCCGGCGTGTCCTCGAAGAGGAAAGACGACTCGAGCTGGCGTTGCCACACGGTGTCGGGCAGGTGCGGTGGCCGGGTTGCCACCTTGCGCCGCGCATACAGGTCGAGGAGCTCGACGGTCATCTCCTGAATTGCGGCGCGTGTCTTGTCCCGTTGTGTCGCCCATCGTTTTCCACCCAGTGAGTGAAGCCTCGGCGGCGGAGCGTCGGCGCCTATGTCCGCGGCCGACCGGTAACGCTCTATCTGGTCGATGCGATATAGAGGAACGTTGAGCCGGTCGCCCCCTTCGTACTCGATGACGGCGACTTCCACCGTGCTCTCGCGGACGAACATTCTTTCGATTCCGCGATAGATCCCGACGCCGTGCTCCAGGTGCACCACATAATCGCCCGGCTTGAGCGCGGTGAGGCTCTCGAGTGCCGTCCCTGTGACGTATCGTCTCGCTCTCCGAAAGCGGCGCTCGCGGCGAAAGATCTCGTGGTCCGTCAGCACCCGGTAGCCGGCGAAGCTCTCGCCGCGTGGCGGGAGCAGAAATCCGCCGTCGAGCACGCCGATGGCGAGGCTGGCGGCCGACACCCGATCGTCGTTCAACAGCTCGTCGAGCCGCTCCGCCTGGCCCGCGTTATCGCACAGAATTATCGTCGGAATTCCGTCGGCGACGATGTGCTTGAGACGCTTGATATCGCGCTGAATCTCTTCCGGCTCGCGAAAGGGGAAGACGAGCTGCGCGTCGTCGCCTGAAAGGCCGATCGTTCCGAAAGCGGAAATAGCGCTGATGGACGTCTCGGGGGCCTCGAAGAGCTCGTCCCGGCTCGGCGCGTCTTCACCCCGTCTCCTCGCGAGATCGATGTGGTGTTGCGCCTCCGTCCACGTTCGCTCCAGCTCCGGCTTTAGATGCGTTCCCCGCGGGACGACAAGCAGAGTGTCCGGTGGGAAAATGGCCCGGATGGATGTGCGCTCCGGCTCGACATCTCCGGCGCTGATCTGTCCATCGACGGGCAATATCAACGCGACTTCGGCGTCGCGAATCGATCGTTGTGTCAGCAGATCAAAGTGACGCAGCTCGGAGATTTCGTCGCCCCAGAACTCGAGGCGCACCGGCTCGGCCATTCCGAAGCTGTAGATGTCGAAGATTCCGCCGCGCACACTGAACTGCGCGACGTCCTCGACCATCGGCACTCGCTCGAAGCCGATCGCCTCCAGGTGCGAGGCGAGATCCTCCGGCCGGCGTGTGTCACCCTTTCTCAGCTCGAGTCGCGCGGATGCGAGGGCTCTGGGGAGCTGGGTTCTCTCGAGCAGAGCGCGACTGGTGGTGATGAGAATTCGGAGGCCGCCCTGACCGATGCGCTCCAGGGTTTCCACGCGCTCTCCGGCGACTTCCGCGTGGGCCTCGGCCTCCCCGAAACTCTCGCGCGGAGGGTAGAAGGCCACCGCCTCGGAGGGCACCAGCGTCGTCAAGTCGGCGAGCCACCGCTCGGCGCCCGCGACGTCGTCATTTACGACAACAAAAAACCTCTGCGGGACGTATTCGGATAGAGCTGCGATGACTAGGGCATCGCTGGAACCGTGAAGTCCACCTAGCTCTCGCCGGGTGGAGGCTGAGGGCATGTCGGCGAGAAGCTCTCTGAACTCCCCAAGCGATTCGACGATTGAGAGCAGTTGCGGGAGCGGCATGGCGCAAGCTAAATCCGTGGGGTAGCTA
>JBBQFZ010000072.1:0-13036 GCA_038322455.1 Gemmatimonadales bacterium
ATCCATCCGCGTCGTGACGGCCCCGAGCGGAACGCCATTGCCAAAGCCCTTGGCCATGGTGACGAAATCGGGGACGACGTCGAAGTTCTCGAATCCCCAGTAGTGATCGCCGGTTCTGCCGAATCCGGTCTGCACTTCGTCGGCAATACACAGTCCCCCGTTGTCCCGGGCGATCATGTACGCCTCCTTCAGATAGTTGCGGGCCCCGTGCGTCGCTCCGCCGACGCCCTGAATGGGCTCGGCGATGAAAGCCGCGATCTTCCCCGGCGTGGAATAGCGGATGA
The DNA here is from genome assembly GCA_038322455.1 of Gemmatimonadales bacterium. GTDB lineage: Bacteria > Gemmatimonadota > Gemmatimonadetes > Gemmatimonadales > Gemmatimonadaceae > UBA4720. Next base: position 285 of record JBBQFZ010000072.1, read on the forward strand.
TGCCAAGAATGTCTTCGGCGCTCTTCGACGCGATCTCCTCGGGCGAACCCGTGAACTGGCTGCGGTACGGATCCGGAGACACCGCGTGGTGAATGCCAACCGCACCAGGGACCGGAAACTTCCAGGTGTTGTGCGACGTGAGTCCCATCGCGCTCGGCGATCCACCGTGGTACCCATTGCGCAGCGCCACTACGTCGGTGTTGCCGGTGAAAAGCCTCGCCATGGTGACAGCGAGATCGTTCGCTTCGCTTCCATCGTTTACGAAATAGGTGACGTCGAGCCCCTTCGGCATCTTCGACGCGAGCTTTTTCGCCAGCAAGGGAAAGTTGGGATGGAGGTAGATGGTGGTCGTGTGCTGGAGTGTCTCCACTTGCTTCTCTATCGCCGCCACGATCTTCGGGTGGCAATGGCCACACGAGACCGTGACGATACCGGCAAACATGTCCAGATACCGACGGCCCGTCTCGTCGAACAGCCATTGCATGTAACCCTCGACGATGAGCAGGGGCTCGCCGTAGAGAGTAAAGATCGCAGGATTCGTGTACTGCTTCCGCATCGCGATGAGCTCTTCGCGCGATGGTCCATGGTAGGGCTTCGGCCTGTGGTCGGAGGGAGGCATCGGCGGACGCACGGAGGCCTTCGATGTCGGCGCGCCCGGCCTGGATGCCGCGCGTGCAGGTGTGGTGGAAGCGATAGCCACGGTCAAGCCCTCGCCGTTTGTTCGTCTGCCTGGGGTGCGGCGTACCCTTCGACATTCTCATAGCCGGAGTGATAGTCGGCCGTATCGGGGCGCCTGATTTCCGACTGGAGCACGATCCTGTCGCGCCGGATCCCGCGGAAATCCTCAACGCGCTTCCAGCCATCTTTCGCATGGCCTTCGAGAAACTTGTCGAGCCCCGATAGCAATCTCTTTATGACGTTGGGACCGACGGCCTGGTCGAGCATCGCCGCGGTGCACACCTGAACGGTGCCACAGCCAAGCAGGAAGTACGAGAGCGCCTGATTGAAGTCGGAGATCCCGCCAATTCCCGAGAAGCTCTTTTCAGGAAAAGCCTTCGTCAGCTGCGCCATCTTGGCGAGCGAAAGCGGAAGGATGGCTGGACCTCCCAGTCCTCCGCTGGAGACCAGGCCATCGACGTTGATCTCGAATTCAAGGGTCTCGGGATCGATGAGGGGAATCGACGGAAACGTGTTCGACGACACGATCGCGTCCGCGCCACCGCGAAAGCAGGCTGCCGCTTCGACGACGATATCAGCCGTCGCCGGAGTGAGCTTGCACCACACGGGCACCTTCGCGACTTCCTTCACTGCCTCTGTTACGACAGAACAAAGACCCTGATCCTTACCGATGTTGCTCCCCATGTCGCGACGATCCATGTGCGGACAGGAGAAATTGAGCTCCAGACCGTCGGCTCCCTCGCCCTGCACCGTTTCGGCGAGCTCCTGCCAATGTCTCAGCTCCTTGTCATTGCCCGATCCGGCCATGATCGAGGCGATGAGAACCCTGTTCGGAAATGCTTCCTTGATCCGTCGGATTCTCGGCCCCCACCATTCGAGCGTTTTGTCGGAGATGAGCTCCCAGTTCCACGAGGAGTGGAGCGCAGCGCCGGGGCGCTTCTTCATCGAAACCTGCGCGTCATCCGCGCCGGTGCGCATGAACTTGGCCTTGGCTCCGTAGACGTTGACCACCGGATGGAGCCCGATCGTCTTCGTCACCACGCCGCCCCAGCCGCCTTCGAAGGCTCGCTGGATATTCGACTCGGACTCCGTTGGCGGCGCCGACGAAAGCAGGAAGGGATTCTCGAACCTGATCCCAGTAAACGTCACCGATCTATCCACACCCATACAGCCTCCTCGTCAGGACATCCAGTTCGTGCCGGCTTCCTTGTTCCATTTCGTCGTCATCTTCTTCGCTTGGGTCCAGAACTCGATTGACCCGCGGCCCGTAATGTCCCCCACGCCGAACTTCGAGTCGTTCCACCCACCAAACGAGAATGGCTCACGCGGAACTGGAACGCCGACGTTCACTCCCACCATGCCCGCACTCGCGTGCTCCATGACGTAGCGCGCCGTACCGCCGCTCTCGGTGAAAACCGACGCCGCATTTCCGTATGGCGACGCGTTCTCGACCTTCAATGCTTCGTCGATGTTCTTCGCGCGAATGATCACGAGTACCGGACCGAACACCTCATCCTGCGCGATCTTCATGTCAGGAGTAACGTGATCGATGATTGTGGGTCCGATGAAGTAGCCGCTCTCCTTTCCCTGTACAATCGCGCGCCTTCCATCGACGAGCACCTTCGCGCCCGCGGCTTCCGCCTCGGCGATGTACTTCTCAATGCGCTCCTTTGCGGCGGCGGAGATCACGGGTCCGATGTCTTTTCCCGGCACCAGCTTGCTGGCGTGCTCCACCATTCGCTCGATGATGTGGTCAGTGTTCGATATCGCCACCATCACCGACGCCGCCATGCAGCGCTGGCCGGCGCATCCGGACATCGACGCGACGACATTGCTCGACGTCATCTCCTTGTCTGCGTCCGGCATCACTAGCAGGTGATTCTTGGCGCCGCCCAGCGCGAGACACCGCTTCAGCGTCGCGGTTGAGCGGCGGTACACCACCTTTGCGATCTTCGTCGAGCCGACAAAGCTGATCGCCGCAATCCCCGGATGGTCGCAAATCGCCTCGACCGCTTCCTTTCCGCCATTTACGATCTGCAACACTCCCTCCGGCAGCCCGGCTTCCTTCAACAGCTCGGCGATCCGGCCCGCGCTCAAAGGCACGAGCTCCGATGGCTTGAGGATCAGACAGTTGCCAAGCGCGATCGCGTTGGGAAGCGACCAGTTGGGCACCATATTCGGAAAGTTGAATGGCGTGATCGCGGCGACGACTCCCAGCGGATACCGCTCGATCCGACACTCCACCCCTCGACTGACCTCCAGAACTTCGCCCGGCGCAATCTGTGGAAGGGAGCATGCGAATTCGCACAGCTCGGCCGATTTCTGCACTTCGGCCCGTGCCTCGCTCGCGATCTTTCCATTCTCTTCCGTGATCAGCGCTGCCAGCGAATCGATGTTCTTCTCGAGGAGCGTCTTGTAGCGATAAAAGACCTGCACGCGCTCCTTGATGGGCGTTGCAGCCCAGGCGGGAAAGGCCTTGCTCGCGCTTTTTACTGCGGCGTCGACATCGTCCTGTGTCGAAAGTGGCACGCGGGAGATTACGCTCCCATCGCTCGGATTGTGGACTTCGAGGTAGGACCGATCGCTGCCGATGAATGAGCCTGCCAGATAGTTCTTTACTTCAGGGTACTTCATGCTTCCCCCACATTCGGAAGCGCGTCGTAGCGCGACGGAAATCCCTCGACGGGCGGCCGAGGGATGGGCATCACATCAGGTAGTTCGAAGATGGTTACGGTGCTACGGAAGGGCAACCGGGCGGAACACTCTGACCCTTCTCGGCGGCACGACATCCCCATCCAGCATCGTCCCGACTGCTGTCGGCTGAGCCGACCTGAGAGACAGGACCGGATATGGTTCGGCCGCCGCCATGTCCACATCGTAGCCGATGTCCCTGAACAGGCCGAGTGTCACGGAGCTCAAAGGATAGTGATAGCCCGGCACGAGAGCTCCGATCATCAGCTCGTCACCGAAAACCGTCCACCGCCAATGGCTGCTCTTGTCGCCAAGCTGCCCGATATCCTCGAGCGGAACGGGCTTTCCCATATAAGAAGGCACGCGTCGCGCAAACTCCGTCTGGGCGGACAACCCGGTGAAGTACGGATCCGCCTGGTCGCCGCTGATAAGGCCCTTTCTTTTCCGTGCAGCTCATTGACGGCCGGCTCGCCGATGAAGCAGTCGTTGGACGCGAAGCTCAGCTGGAAGCTCCCCATGTCCGTCAGGAGGGCGTGGGTCCACCGATCGGCCGCTGCTGAGACGACGTTCTTCTGCCCGGTCGTCAGTACCGAGAGGTATCGGATGTCGATCGTGAGGTGCGGCGGAACAAGCGGCGGTGGGGGCGGCGGCGCAACGGATGAGTCAGCTCCGCCGCAGCCTAGTAACGCGAAACCGACGACGCCAAAACATCCGCGGACCGCCTTGTTTGTCGAAACGGCACGAAGCATGATGCTTATATCTGGATGTCACACCCCGAACTGCTATCCGGAATCGCAATGAACGATCCTACAGCGGCTGCTGAGCAGCCGCAAGAAGCCCTCCCCCATGTCGATCTTGGCATGTCCGTCAGAATCGCGTCGACGATTGCCGCGATATCGGCAATCCTCGTTGCAGGAGCAACTTACGAAGTAATACGGGGTGCGCTCTCCGCCGGAATGACGCGTCTCCTGGCGGTCGTCGCGCTGCTCTCATTGGTCGCGATGGCGTACGGACTGATCGAGCTGGCGCTGGCGGTGATCGCGACCACGGCGGAGCGCAGGAGACAGGCCCGCACGGTCTCCGAGAGACGGACGGGTGCGCGGGCCAGAAAGCCCACGCCCCATTAGCCTTGGCTTTTTCGACCCGAGTCGGTCCCCCTCGTTCTCCGACCGATCAGTACTCAACGCAATAGCTCTTTCGCTACTGCTCTCATTCTCGTCCACGCATCGGCGACATGCTGCTCGGTCGTGAGAATATTTCCGATGCCTACACGTATGGCGACCCTGCCATTTAGACGCGTATGCGTCACGTAAGCTCGTGCACCCGCATTCACCGTCGCGACGATTGCTTCGTTCAAGTCGTCGGTCTCCTTTTCGCTGACGCCTTCCGGCTGGCAACGAAAGCAAACGACAGCCATGGTGACCGGTGCGGCCATTGCGAAACTCGCCTCGGAGCGGACCCACGACGCGAGAAGCTCCGCCAGACGGCAATGCTCCCGGATGCGAGCCACAATTCCGGCGCGACCAAATGCCCGGAACACCATCCATGCCTTGAGCGCGCGGAACCTCCTTCCCAGTTGAATTCCAAAATCCATGTAGTCGAGCGAGCCGGCGCTGGCTGCATCGCCGCGTAGATAGTCGGGCACCAGGGAGAACACCGAACGCAGAATCTCGGGCCGTCGAACGTAGAGCGCGCTAAAATCGAGCGGCACGAACAACCACTTATGCGGGTTGACCACGAGCGAATCGGCCCGCTCGACGCCGTCCATAGCCCAGCGTCCTTCGGGAAGAGCACCGATCGCGCCGCCGTACGCCGCGTCGACGTGCAGCCACACGCCTCGATCCTCGCACAGCGTGCCGATCGATGAAACGGGATCGACACTCGAGCAAAACGCGCGACGCGTCGTAGCGGCGGATGCTTGTGAGGAGGCCGTCAAGGCCGACGCCATCGAGCTCGCGGCGAAGGAGCAGAATGGCAATCGCGAGAAGCGCAACGCGGAGCAAAATCGAAGCAATCGTTCTCCACCTACCAGATTTACCCGCCGACGAGGCAGTACCTGCAGTCAATCGAGACTCCCTATTGGATCGTTGTCACCTCCCAATGCACCTGGCCTCTCTTCTATTCAATTACGTTGCCACCCGGTTAGTCACCCTTTCTGGATATCATCGACGACAACGGAAGGCCCGCGGTGGTCGAGGCCGTCTACCGCCGCAAGACGATCTGAAAAAAAACCCGTCTCGCGGAGGTCGCGGGACGGGATTTTGTCTGGCGTTTGGGCTGCTACCAGCGATAGTGCGCGAAAGCCTTATTCGCTTCCGCCATCCTGTGGGTGTCTTCCTTCTTCTTGACCGCGTTGCCCTCGCCCTTGCTCGCGGAAATGACTTCGGCGGCGAGCTTTTCGGACATGGACTTCTCGTTGCGACCGCGCGAGAAGGTGATCAGCCAGCGCATCGCAAGCGCAGTGCGGCGGTCGGGACGAACTTCGACAGGCACCTGGTAAGTCGCGCCACCGACTCGGCGGCTCTTCACCTCGACGGCCGGCTTGAGGTTTGTCAGCGCCTGCTTGAAGATCGTGACGCCGGGCTGACTAGTCTTGTTCTCGACGATATCCATCGCGCCGTAGAAAATTCTTTCGGCAGTCGACTTCTTGCCCTGGTACATGATGGCGTTAATGAACTTCGAGACGGTCTGGCTATCGTAGCGCGCGTCGGGAAGAATCGGACGCTTGATGGACTTTTTACGGCGGCTCATTTCTTTTTGCCTCCGGCGGCTCCGCCACCGGCCTTTGGTTTCTTGGTGCCGTACTTCGAGCGGCTCTTGTTACGGCCGTTGACGCCCGAGGCATCGAGGGAGCCGCGCACGATGTGGTAGCGGACGCCCGGCAGATCTTTCACGCGGCCACCACGAATGAGCACGATCGAATGCTCCTGCAGGTTGTGCCCTTCTCCCGGAATGTACGCCGTGACTTCGAACCCGTTGGTCAAACGCACGCGAGCCACTTTGCGAAGCGCGGAGTTCGGCTTCTTTGGTGTCGTAGTGTAGACACGGGTGCAGACACCCCGCTTCTGGGGATTGGACTTGAGCGCGGGAGCTTTTTCCTTCTTCTGGACGTCGCGGCGGCTCTGACGGACTAACTGATTGATTGTCGGCATTAAATCCTGAACGTGATTCTACGGTCGCCCGATTCCTGGGCTAGACTAGCCTATAAAGTTAGACGGGACAGGAGTTTGTGTCAACTCAGCGCCTTACACCTGCGCTCGACCCGCCGGCGCCGCCGTTCAGCGCATTTACTCTCGACGCAGCGCGGTCCCTGCACCACATTCTGTCAACCGCCGCGACATGGGGCCGCGACGCTCGCGTGGGAGGAAACAATGATGGTCTCCCGGACTATCGTCGCCTCGTATTTCGCGGTTGCAGTGCTTCTGGCGGCATGTGCCCGCCAACATCCGGTAGCTTTCGCCGATCCACCCGCGATGCCGCCGGATCCGGTCAAGCTCCAGGTGGAGAACCACAACTGGGCCGACATCGTCCTCTACATCGTGCACGACGGGATACAGACGCGCTTAACACAGATCGCAGTGGCCCACGACGTCTCCATCGATATTCCGCCTACGCTTCAGGGCCAGATGGGCGTCATCCGTCTCGCGGTGCGGCGGATCGGAGGCACGGACAGCTTCGTCTCGCAGGCGATCTCGCTCCGCGGCAACTCCGAAGTCAGGTTCACTATCGAGAGCAGCCTCAACCGGTCGAGCGTCGGCGTCTGGTAGCGCCGGCACTGCGCGGGACGCAGCGCACACCGGTGAACTCTCAATTCCCGCCGGGAATCTGGTTCATACGTGCCCGCCTGGAAGTTTGGCAACAACATGAAAGGTGACGACGAGATCGTCGCCCCCGCGGACCGTGACCGCGCGGTCGTTCGTTTCGCCGGCGGCCAGATCGTACGGCGTTGTGAATGTGAGGTGTATATAGTAGTTCCCCGCGACTACACCGCCATCGCTTGCCCCGAACACGGCGACACCGTCGCTGCTAGTTACGGTCGCCCGCCAAAGTATCGACCCCCCCTCAAGAACTTTATACAGATCTGCCTTCACGACGGACACACCGGCGTTATTCGCGTCGACGACGTGGGCGGAAAGTTTGCCTAGCGCAAAATCCCCGGTGGAGCTGTTGCAGCCAGATACGCCAAGGACTATCGCGAGAATCGCGACCGAGGTAGCGCGTGAACGAGCTGAAAGCATGATTCACCTCAAGGACGGGGTTGGGGTTCCTGCATCTTATTCTAAGTCGCCTTAATGGGCCAGCACGAGACTCGGAGGCGCGTCGCGCTCATGTAGCCTTCGGCGGACGGCAGCTTCTCGTCGGAAATGCAGTCACCGTCGAAGCTCTGGATTGCGGGACCTCACGGATGCCTCTGCACTGATCGAAAAGTGATCACTGTGTCGGCGCCTTCTTTAACCGTCACAGGTCGATCGTTCGCCTCGCCGGGCGCGAGATAGCGCCAGCTGATAAAACTGACGTGGATCAGATAGTCGCCATGAATCACTCCGCCATTGGCTGCTCCGAAGACGGCGATTCCAAGACTATCGGTCGAGCTCGCTCTCCAATACACCTTGCCCGTTGGTGTCAGTCTGTACAGGTCCGCGGCCGCGCCGCGAACAGGTGTACCGTTCGCGTCGATCACGCGAACGGACAACTTTCCAAGCGGATATCTGCGATTCAATCGATCACAACCCGCGCTGGCAAGCACAGCGAGTGCGGTTAAGGCAAACATGCGCCGATTGGCGATGCGTGACAGCGAGCCTCCTGTAATCTCGGGAACCTGCCCGGTATCTTTGGTAATACTAGGCTTTCGTACCCGGGCGGAGTAGAGTGAGGCGGATATCAGCCAGTTTACCAGCGATGGCCTGATCGTAGGACTCACAGATGCCTAGCGGTCACGTACTGGGGATATCCGCTTTTTATCACGACAGCGCGGCGTGTCTGCTCTCCGGCGAGAGCATCGTGGCGGCCGCACAGGAAGAGCGTTTTACGCGCGTGAAAGGTGACGCGCGATTCCCTCAGCTCGCGGCGCGGTATTGTCTCGCCGAAGCTGGCATCGCGGCGTCGGATCTCGACGCCGTCGTCTTCTACGAGAAGCCGCTGCTCAAATTCGAGCGCCTCGTCGAGACGTACCTGGACATTGCTCCGCGCGGACTGACCTCCTTTCGGCGCGCCGCGCCGCTCTGGATGAAAGAGCGCCTCTATTTGCAAAAAGAAATCCGATCCGGACTTGGCGGCTATGAAGGAAAGCTGTTGTACACCGAGCACCACGAAGCCCACGCCGCGAGCGCATACTTTCCGTCTCCATTCGACGAGGCTGCGATACTGACCATCGACGGCGTTGGCGAGTGGGCCACGGCCACCATCGGCGTTGGGCGCGGCGCAAACCTGGAGTTGCTCGAGGAAACGCGCTTTCCGGATTCGCTTGGTCTCCTGTATTCGGCGTTTACTTATCAGGCCGGGTTCAAGGTGAACGGCGGTGAATACAAGTTGATGGGGCTCGCCCCCTTTGGAATCCCTCGTTATGTCGAGCGCATCTATTCCCATCTCCTCAAGTTGAGTGATGATGGCTCGTTCGAGCTTGATCAGCGGTACTTCGACTACCGCGGCGGCCTTCGAATGACCAATCGCAACTTTGACCGATTGTTCGACGGGCCCCCGAGGCGGCAGGAAGGCCCGATTACGCAGCGGGAGATGGACCTGGCATCTTCCATACAACAGGTCTCTGAGGATGTCGTTCTGCGTATGGCGCGCTACGCCCACGAGCGAACCGGACTCGACAATCTGTGCATGGCCGGGGGAGTTTCGCTGAATGCCGTCGCCAACGGCAGGCTTTTACGCGAAGGACCGTTTTCCGATATCTGGGTGCAGCCCGCCGCGGGCGATGCGGGTGGGGCGCTCGGTGCGGCCTACGCCGCCGCGCACAAATACTTTGGACAGGAGCGGAGCAAGCACGCCGGGATTGATTCGATGCAAGGCGCGCTTCTCGGCCCGTGCTTCCAGGCCGATGATATTCGCAAGAGTCTCGACGAGACCGGTGCCCAATATGAGGAGCTCGACCCTTCGAGCCTGGCTGATCGAACGGCAAGCCTCATAAACGATGGAAAGGTGATCGGCTGGTTTCAGGGGCGCATGGAGTTCGGTCCGCGCGCTCTGGGCGCGCGCAGCATTCTCGCGGACGCGAGAGACCCAGGCATGCAATCGCGGCTCAATCAGAAAATCAAGTTTCGCGAGGGGTTTCGCCCTTTTGCTCCCAGCGTCCTAAGCGAACGCGCAGACGAATACTTTCAGCTCGATCGCGAATCGCCATACATGACATTCGTCGTGCCCGTCACCGAGTCACGCCGACGGTCCGACGTGAGTGCTGAAAAGGCGGGCCTGGAGCGGGTCTTTGACGTGCGCTCCGAGATTCCCGCCGTGACGCATCTCGACTACTCAGCGCGTATTCAAACCGTCAGTCGGCTGCAGAACCCTGAGTTTCACCGGCTCATCTCCTCCTTCGCCGATCTGACTGGGTGTCCGGTAGTTGTCAACACGTCGTTCAACGTGCGTGGCGAGCCAATCGTCTGCACTCCAGTCGACGCGTTCGCGTGTTTCGCGCGGACCACGATTGATGCTCTAGTAATCGGTCCGTTTGTAATGCTGCGGGACAAACAGGCGCAACCCTCCCTCGCGGCAGCCGGCGCCTCGGCGAGCGCCCTCGATCGATGGCCTCTTCGATGGAGCGAGGATTCAGATCCGGCGACCGCCGGACGAAACATTCGCGAGGGACGGAATTTCGCATTGACGCTTGCAGGCGGTTTTCTCCTCGCCGGTCTGGTGGGTAGCCGGAAGGGCCATAGCGACGTCGTGGCAGCAGCCATCGCCTTGTCGCTGCTGTCTCTCCTCGCCGCGCTTCTCATTCCCGGTCGGCTCGGCCCCGCGAGGGCCGTCTGGATGAAACTGGGAGAAGTCATCGGCAACGTCACCACACCGATTGTCATGGCGATCGTCTATTACGGAGTTGTGACGCCGATCGGATTCGCGAGGCGGCTGACTTCCGGCTCGCGAAGGGCAACGATCTCACATTGGTATCGTCGCCCGCCGCTCCCGGAAGCGGCGCGCATGGAGCGGCAATTCTAGTGGAGGCCAGGCAGTGTTGTCAGTGATAAGTGAGCTGTGGGCGTTCATGCGGGAGAGAAAAAAACTCTGGCTGGCGCCGATTATCGTGATTCTGGTTTTGGTCGGAGGACTTCTTTTCATCGCCCAGGGTACCGCACTGGCGCCGTTCATTTATTCAATCTTTTGACAAGTTGCGTCTACTGAAGGCCGCCGGACCAACGGCCCGATTACTATTGGGCGATCCCCAGAGCGCTCAGGAGGCCTGACAAGCCCGGATAACGCGGCGCGATCCGGGCGAGACGTAGCGCCGCATCCCGTGCGTGGGGCAGATCCCGCGAGATCCCGTAAGCCAGGCAGAGCTGGTACAGCACGCTTGGTTGTGCGGGTTGGAGCGACAGCGACTGGTTGAAGAGCGAGATAGCCTGAGGAATGTCGCGACGCTGCGCAGCGCGAGTCCCGAGGATCGTCAACGCGGAAGCCGTTGGACGGATCGCGACGGCTCGGCGAAGCGCGGCTTCGGCATCGTCAGCGCGTCCGGCCTGCCCCAATGAGCTCGCAATCAGTAGCCATGGCTCGTTTTGCAGCGGAGCATCGCGCGCGAGCCCCGCGTACTCGGCGGCGGCAGAATCGAATTGTTTTCTGCGCGCGTAGTCGGCGCCCAGCTGAAGTTTCGCTATCTCCCACCGGGCTCCAGCGGACACGCCAAACGCCAGGGTATCGAGGAGACTGACCGGCGTGTATTGGCCGCGGTAGTCGAGTTGTTGCGCAGCCGTAACAAAGGGCCAGCGGGATGTCAGAGTACGGACGACATGAAATGCGACTCGTTCGTCGAACGGGGTGAGGTCAGTGCCGCGATAGTAGTCGTCCCATGAACGCAGCCGCGTCGTATCGACCGCGCGCAGAATTCCCGCTCGGAGCAGTGACTCGAAGAATACACGACCGATCAAGGCCTGGCCGACGCGGGTGGGATGAACGTGCTCGAGAAAAATGTTCGCGCCCGGGATTCCCGCGGGAGACGCGGCGGCAAAAGCCTCTGCTACGGGGACGTAGATCGCTCCGGTGCTGGTTGTTACTCGCCGGATTATGCGGTTGAATTCGCTCGGGGCCCGAAACCTCACGACGTCCAGATCTCTTGCCCGGACGAAGAAGCTGTCTGCAGTCGTGCTGTCCCCCGCTAAGAAAGCGGAACGGCCCGCCGCGAATGCGCTATCGGCGCCGGAAGCCGTGTTGGCATCTGCCGCGAACGGGGGCTGGTCCCGAAGATTGCTCGCGAGACTCCCCACAAAAACCGAAATCCCCTGGCGCCTAAAGCTCCGGCAAAGGGCGTCCAGATTACTCTCGAACTGGCGCGCACCAGCCTCATAGCGGCTGCCGCCGAGGGGGATTTGCCGGTCGCGGGCAAGTATCTCCATGAGGCTTGCCGCCCCCACATTCTCCGACCTGCGCGAAAACGCGCTCGCAATCCCATTCCGCAGCGCAAGAACAGACCGGAGACGGAGGAGCCGCATGTACAAACGGACTGCCACCACCCCGCCCGGAACTGCAACGCGCGACGCGGCGCCGAGCGCACCGTAGTATTCGTTGTGCCCTGCATAAATGATGACCGCGTCGGGATGCTGTGCTTCGACTTCGTTTGCCATGTCCAGCAGCGCAAAGCTGTTAGTTGCCGCGATGGCGAGGTTGATGACCTCCACTGAGTCACCTGGAAGCACGTCGCGAAGCGCGTCCCTGAGCAGCCGCGAGAATTCCACGTTGCGCGGGTAAGGAAAACCAGCGGCGGCAGATTCTCCCATTACAAAAATTCGGAAGCCCCGCCTGGGCTTCTCAGTCGCAAAGGGTTCGCGCGCTGGTGCGGGTGGGTTTTCGATGCCTGAAAACCACCGCTCGCCGACCGATCGATTGGCGATCAGGTAATCACCTTCCGCCGCGGGAGCACGCGTGAAGAGCGAGAGTCCGTCATCCGGTTTTGCCAGACGAAACGCCGCTTCGATGCCCCCAAGAATCAGCAGCGGCACGGCGAGTGTCACCCCGAGGAGGAGGGCGTATCTGCCGGGGCCGTAGAAATTTGAATTGCTGTTTGACAATGTCCGGGCCTAAGGGTACGTATATGCTAAGCCGCCACCTCACAATGTCGAGTGGCCCCACCCCGAACTCAGGAAGCGATATCATGCTACTTCGAAGGCTCTTCGCGGCTTCGGTTGCTTCAACCGCGCTCGCCAGTTGTGCCAGTGCTCCACCGGTGA
>JBBQFZ010000073.1:0-12977 GCA_038322455.1 Gemmatimonadales bacterium
TATCTGAACCAGAAGGTCGGAGCGTAATGAAGCGACGCGTCGTCGTCACTGGCATGGGGGCTCTAACCCCCGTCGGTAACGATGTGGCGACGACCTGGCAGGCCTTGATCTCGGGGAAGTCGGGCACCGCGCCCATTACGAAATTCGATGCGTCGAAATTTCCCGTGCAGTTCGCGGCGGAGTTGAAGGGTTTCAACCCGCTCGACTACATGGATCGCAAGGAAGCCAGGCGGGCCGACCCGTACACCCAGTACGCGGTCGCAGCGGCTCGTCAGGCGATGACGAACGCCGGCTTGGCCGACGGCCGCAATGGAATGGACCCGGATCGCATCGGGGTGATCATCGGAAGCGGCATCGGTGGCCTCAAGAGCTTTGAAGAACAGCACGACGTCTACCGAGAGCGTGGAGTTGGCAAAATCTCCCCGTTTTTCATTCCGATGTTCATCGCCGACATCGCCGCGGGAATCGTCTCGATGCAGTTCAACGCGAAAGGTCCAAACTACGCAACTGTATCGGCTTGTGCCACGAGCGCTCATGCGATAGGTGATGCGTACAGGACCATTCAATATGGCGACGCCGATGTCATGATCACCGGGGGCGCCGAAGCCACGGTAACGCCGATGGCCATCGGTGGCTTCGCCAACATGAAGGCCCTTTCCGAACGGAACGACAGCCCGGAAACCGCTTCGCGTCCATTCGACGCCACGCGCGATGGGTTTGTGATGGGGGAAGGCGCGGGCATCCTTATCCTCGAGGAGCTCGAACATGCGCTCGCCCGGGGGACGAAGATCTACGCCGAGCTGGTGGGATATGGGGCGACAGGTGACGCGTATCACCTGACAGCTCCGGCGCCCGATGGTGAGGGCGCTCAGCGGGCGATGAAGCGCGCCCTGAAGGACGCCGGCCTCGAGCCCAAGGACATCCAGTACATCAATGCTCACGGTACTTCGACGCCCGCGAACGACTTCAACGAGACGCGAGCAATCAAGGCGGTATTCGGCGAGTCGGCCAAGACGGTGAACGTTAGCTCCACAAAGTCAGCGACCGGCCACATGCTGGGCGCCGCGGGCGCGGTGGAAGCGGTCGTCAGCGCGATGGTCGTCCAGCACGGCATCATCCCACCGACGATCAATTACCACCACCCGGATCCAGAGCTGGATCTCAACTACACTCCCAACAAGAGTGTCGAGCGAAAGGTGGACGCCGTACTCAGCAACAGCTTCGGTTTTGGGGGTCACAACACTACCCTCGCCATCCGACGCTACGAGAGCTGAAATGACGCCAACCGCCGGTCAGTCGCTCGATCTCGGTAAGATCTTCGATCGCGAGCTCAGGGCGGTCGGAGAGAAGGTCGCCGCCGGAACGCGCCTTTCGCATGCGGATGCGGGGCTTCTGTTCACCTCTCATGATTTGTTGGGCGTGGGGATGCTCGCGGACTACGCAAACCGGCGTAAGCATGGCGACGTCGTGACCTTTGCCGCCAATCAGCACATCAATCCCACCAACGTGTGCTACCTCCGGAAGACTTGCGTCTTCTGCTCCTTTGCGCGCCTGCCGAAGGAAGAGGGAGCGTATCACTATAGTCTCGACCAGGTGTTCGCCGAGGCGGAAACGGCGGCCGCGGGATTGACGAAGGAGTTCCACATCGTCGGTGGGCTCGACATGAAAGCGGGCCTTCAGTACTACTCGGACATGTTCCGCGGGCTCAAGTCGCGCTACCCGCACGTGCACATCAAGGGACTCACCGCCGTCGAGATCGCGCACATCGCGCGCATAGACAAGATGTCCATTGAGGATGTCCTGATCGCCCTGCGTGAAGCGGGTCTCGACACGCTTCCGGGCGGCGGCGCCGAGGTATTCGGCCGCGGTGTTCGCATGGCAATAGCGGAAAAGAAGCTGGCGGCCGAAGACTGGATCGATGTCCACCGGACTGCGCACAAGCTCGGGATCCGCACAAACTGCACGATGCTCTACGGACACGTGGAGACCACTCAGGACCGCGTGGATCACCTCTCTTTGTTGCGCGACCTGCAGGACGAATCGGGCGGCTTCCTCGCTTACATCCCGCTGGCCTACCACCCCGACAACAACGAGCTGGGTATCGAGCTTGGCCGGCAGGGAACAGCGACCACCGGCTTTGACGACCTTCGCAACCTCGCCGTTGGGCGCCTCTTCCTCGATAACTTCGACCATATCAAAACGCACTGGATCATGGTGACGCCGTTCCTGTCGCAGACATCGCTCGCCTTCGGCGTGAACGATCTAGAGGGAACCGTGGTGCGCGAGAAGATCTATCACGAGGCCGGCGCGCACACCGCCCAGGGTCTGAGTCTCGATGATATCCTCGACTTGATCCGATCGGCCGGCAAGACACCCGCGGAGCGCGACTCGTTCTACAACATCCTTCGCGTCTTCGATCGCAGCGCCACCGCGGCGGCGGCCTGATGAAGATCGGCCGGATTCCCTATATCAACTGCTACCCGGTCTACGGAGCGATCGATCGCGGAATCGTCAAGCTGGACGCCGATCTGGTAGACGGCGTTCCCACTGATCTCAACCGAAAAATGGCTGCCGGCTCCCTCGACATCAGCGTCGTCTCTGCCGTCGAGTACGCGCGCGATTCCGAACGATATCTGCTGCTTCCCGACCTCGCCATCTCGTGCGATGGTCCGGTACGGAGCGTGATGCTGTTCTCGAAGCGTCCGGCCGGCGAGCTCAGCGCGCGCGACGTCATCGTAAGCAAGAGCTCGATGACGAGCGTCGCCCTGCTCGAGCTGCTGTTCGAGAACGTGTGGCACTCGCGCCCGAGATTCGTCCCCGGTGACGCGGAGATCAGGGACGTCGTGATCGCCGGCGTGAGCGATGCCGACGCGCGACTCGTCATCGGCGACGCCGCGCTCGTCCTCGGCTCCAACCACCGCGAGCGTTATCCCTTCGTTTACGATCTCGGTCAGACGTGGAAGGAGTGGACGGGTCAGCCATTCGTCTTCGCGGTCTGGGTTGCGCAGCGCGCAACTGACGTGAAGGAAGCACTCCTCGCTCACGCGAGCCTGATCACATCGCGGAACTGGGGACTCGCGCACCTCTCGGAGCTGGCCGAGCAGGCGCACAAGGCAACCGGCGTCGCGAGAGATGTTTGCGCGGAATACCTTTCGGGACTCGACTACGGGCTGTCCTATCCGCACCTCGCCGGGCTCACCGAGTTCTATCGCCGCCTTGTCGAGCGCGGTCGTATTCCGAACGGCACACTCACCTTTTTGCCCGCCGCATGAGCGAGACCTCCGACCTCCTCGACTTCTACACGAACGCGCCGTTACTCGAGCTGGGCGCGGCGGCCGATCGCGTGCGTCAGGAAAAGCACCCCGGCAATACGGTCACCTACATCATCGATCGCAACATCAACTACACGAATGTCTGCGTCGCCGATTGCGGGTTTTGCGCCTTCGCGCGCCGGCCGAAGCACGGTGAGGGCTACACACTGTCCTTCGAGCAGATTGGCGCCAAGATCGAAGAGCTGAAGGCCCTGGGTGGCGTTCAGATCCTGATCCAGGGCGGGCACAATCCGTACATCCCATTCGATTGGTACCTGGACCTGATGCGGTACATCAAGCGCAATCACCCCATCCACATTCACGGGTTCAGCCCGAGCGAGATCGACTTCTTCGCAAAGCTGTTCCGGATGGAAGCAGTTGAAGTGATACGCGAGCTCAGAAAGGCGGGCCTCGATTCTATTCCTGGTGGGGGAGGAGAGATCCTCGTCCAGCGCGTCCGCGACATCGTCGCACCCAAGAAGGCGGGCGCCGATCGCTGGCTCGAGATCATGGAGATCGCGCACAACGAAGGCATGAAGACTTCGGTCACCATGATGTATGGTCTCGGAGAGACGCTTGCCGAGCGTCTGGAGCACCTTCAGAGAGTGAAAGAAGTTCAGTCCCGTACGGGGGGCTTCACGGCATTCATCTGCTGGCCGCTTCAGCCTGAGAACACACCCACGATGCAGCACCAGCCCAAGACCGGAGCCGCCGAGTATCTGCGGACGGTCGCGTTCGCCCGCGTGGTGCTCGACAACGTTCCGAATCTTCAGTCGAGCTGGGTCACCATGGGAATGAAGATCGGACAGATCGCTCTCCGCTTCGGGTGCAACGACTTCGGCTCGCTCATGATCGAGGAGAATGTCGTATCGGCTGCCAACACCACCAATCGCACCTCCACGGCCGAGATGGAGCGCCTGATCAGGGACGCGGGATTTACCCCGGCGCGGAGAAAGCAGGACTACACGCTCATCGATCCGGCACCCGCAATCCACGCGGATGCCGCGTGAGGCGGGCGGCACGTCAACGCCGCCTCCCACAATACCGCCTGCTACAGCGGTGCGTGTCGGCATCGGCTACGACTCCCACCGCTACTCTTCGCGCCGCCCCCTAACACTCGGCGGCGTTTTGATACCATCGGAACGCGGCCTCGAAGGTCATTCCGATGCCGACGCGATCTGTCACGCAATCACCGATGCGATTCTCGGCGCCGCGGGGCTAGGGGATATCGGAGAGATGTTTCCTGACAATGACCCCGCCAACAAAGACCGTGATTCGATTGTAATCCTCGAGGCCGCGGTTAAACGAGTGGCTGAGGCAGGATACAGGGTGGAGCAGGTCGATGCGACCCTGATAGCGGAGACCCCAAAGCTGGCACCATACCGCGATAGAATTTGCGCGCGGCTGGCAACGGCGCTCGGTATCGATTCCACGAGCGTGAGCGTCAAAGGGAAGACCAACGAGGGAATGGGTTGGATCGGGCGCAAAGAGGGGCTCGCCTGCATCGCCGTCGTCACGCTGAACGGGAAACGCTAGAGGATGCTCCATTCAATATCCGGGTGGCTCGGTGATCTACCCCTCGGATCGCTGTACGCGACGATCGCCGTGCTGTCCGCGTTCGAGAACTTCTTTCCCCCATTTCCCTCCGACGCAGTAATCGCGTTCGGAGCATTTCTGGCCGACCGGGGACACGGCTCCGCTGTTACGGTGTTTTTACTAGGGTGGCTCGGCAATTTCCTCGGCGCATGCATCACGTACATGCTCGGACGTCGCTACGGATCGAAAGCTTTCCTCCACCGCCTGGAGAAATACGCGGGGCCGACGGCGGAACAGCGCATCAAGCAGCTGCACAAACGCTACGGACTTGGTGGTTTGTTCGTGAGCCGGTTCCTGCCCGGCGTCCGCGCGATCGTCCCGCCACTGGCCGGCGCGATGAAGCTGCCCGCGTTGAAGGTCCTGCTCTCCGTCGCCAGCGCGTCGGCTGTGTGGTTTGCCCTCATTACGTTTCTGGCGTTCCGGGCCGGAGACAACTGGGATGTCGTCGAGCATTATCTCATACGATCGGGGAAGGTCGCCGGTGCAATCGCGATTGGGATCGTATTACTCGGTGTCGCGATCTGGCTCTACAAGCGTCAAACGAAGGAACGTGAGTAGCAACATCCCGGACGACGCTATCTCCCGCGCGTTCTACGTCGAGCGGTTCGACGACTTTCTCGCGCTTGAACAGGGCGCGTCGCTCCAGACGAGCAAGGCATACAAGCTCGACATCGCCAGATTCGTCACCTACGCGTCGATCAAAGGGGCCTCGGCCCCCGGCGAGGTGGGCGCCCGCCTGCTGCGCGAATACGTCTACCACCTCAAGGACCTGGGGCTCGCCCCGGCCTCGATCAGGCGCAACGTCTCGGGCGTTCGCACGTACTTCAAGTTCCTTCTCGGCGAAGGGCACGTCGTCAGAGATCCGAGTGAGCGCCTGGAGGCCCCGAAGAAATGGCGCACGCTACCGGGAGTGCTGGGCGTGGACGAAGTAGAAAAGCTTCTCACCGCTCCATCGTTCGACGAGCCGCTCGCCTTTCGGGACCGCGCGATGCTGGAGCTCGCGTACGGCGCCGGACTCCGCGTTTCGGAATGGATCTCCCTGAGCATTCGTGATGTGATGCTGCAGGATCACCTGATCCGCGTGTTCGGCAAAGGAGCGAAAGAACGCCTCGTTCCGATCGGCCGAAAGGCGATTGGCGCGACCGCGATCTATCTTAGGGAGCTAAGGCCAAAGCTCGAAAAGGGGGAAGGGAAAGGGATTCTCTTTCTGAACGCCCGCGGGAAGCCTTTGTCGCGGATGGGCGCGTGGAAAATCCTCCGCAAGTACGTGCTGCAGGCGGGAATCACCAAGCCGGTATCTCCTCACACTCTGCGCCACTCTTTCGCGACACACCTTCTGGAAGGCGGGGCGGACCTTCGCGCGGTTCAGGAGATGCTCGGACACGTCGATATCTCAACCACCCAGATCTATACGCATATTGATCGGGAATACCTGCGCAGTGTTCACAAGCAGTTCCACCCGCGGGCCTGAAACCAGTAAACTATGCTCCTCGTCCTCGATAACTACGATTCGTTCACCTACAACCTCGTGCAATACCTCGGCGAGCTCGGGCAGAACCCCGTCGTGAAGCGGAACGACGAGATCACCGTGGATGACATTGGAAGGATGGGTGTGACGCGTCTGGTAATCTCCCCGGGACCGTGCACGCCATCGGAAGCTGGAATCACAGTTGAGGCCATAAGGCGATGGGGAAAGACAATTCCCATCCTCGGCGTATGTCTCGGCCATCAGGCGATAGGCGAAGCATATGGCGGCAAAGTCGTCCGGGCTCGTACTCTGATGCACGGGAAAACCTCCCGCATATCGCATGATGGGAAGGGAATTTTCGCAAACCTGCCGAACCCCCTCGAGGTGATGCGCTATCATTCACTGATCGTCGAGACGGCAACACTCCCGGACGAACTTGAGGTAACTGCCCGCGCGACCGACGACTCTACCGAGATCCACGCCGTGCGCCACCGGACGCACCGGGTATGGGGCGTGCAGTTCCACCCCGAGTCCATTCTCACGCAAAACGGGAAGGAGATTCTGCGAAACTTTCTGAGCCTAACGACATGAAGTCAATTCTCCTCCTTCTTGCCTTAGCCGCACCGGCCGTTGTGTTGCGCGCGCAAGAGTCGACATCGAGCGCGCCCGACACGTCGTACGCCGATTACCACGAATCGCCGATTTCATTGCCGCTCGGCGTCGGACTTCGGATCCCAACTTACGATCGCGTGAACGGCCTGGCGTTGCCCTGGGGTCCGCAGCTCAACGTGGGCGAAGAGGTACTTCAGGCCGACGCGCTGGTCACGTACCGCTCGAACCTTGGCAAGTGGGATCCTTCGCTCGAAGCATCCGTGCGGCCGGGTGACAACAACGAGCTCAAGCTGTCCGCCGGTCGGGGGACGTATACAAACGATGCGTGGATCCATTCGGACCTAGCCAATTCGCTCACGTCAATTGGTGTTGGCAGCGACTCACGGAACTACTATCGCGGCGATCGCGGTGTCGCGCGCTTCACGCGGCGTATCGCGACCAAGACGCTCACTCTGACGCCGTTCATCGGCGGCAACATCGAGCGCGACTGGTCGACGGGGTCGACTGCGCCGCTCAAGTCGCCGTGGAGCTTCTTCGGACGGAAAGGGATTCTGAAGATGCGTCGTCCCAATCCGCGCGTGGAGAAGGGAAGAATCGGGTCGATCCTCGGCGGGTCCGGTCTGGAGATTGTGAGCGGCGACGTCGACGCCAAGCTGGACGTTGGCGTAGAGCACGCGCTCAGTTCTTCGCTAATCGCAGA
Organism: Gemmatimonadales bacterium; assembly: GCA_038322455.1. GTDB lineage: Bacteria > Gemmatimonadota > Gemmatimonadetes > Gemmatimonadales > Gemmatimonadaceae > UBA4720. The sequence goes on from JBBQFZ010000073.1 coordinate 7,688, forward strand.
TTGCTCGGGATTCGCGACTGATGCGGCGTGTCGCGCCATCGGGAAGAAGTTCACACAGTTTACGATACACGGCCGGGTGCATTTCCCGACGTTCGGAACTCAGACGTTCTCATTTCTTACGCACGCGGTCTGGACGGGGCGGGATGTCGCGCCCCCCCAGCGGTTTGCCTATCTCGGGGGCTCGGGAACGCTGGCAACCGTGGACCTCCTCGCTCTCGGCGGTGATCGTCTTCTCTTCGTCCGCGCCGACTACACTATACCGATCGACAAGGTCACTCTGCCATTGCTGGGAAGTCCGTTCATCGATCTACGCTACTCCGCGGGCAACGCAGGGGAAGGGACACTGCCCGCCCTGATCCAGAACCTCGGTATTGGAGCGGGCGTCAGCTTCTTACGGGCCGATTACACCATCGATCCCGCCAGCAACCGCTCTCCCTTCTCTCGGCGGTCGGAGTTCTCCGTAGGCGTTTCTCTCCCGCTCTGAGTCCGGAAATAGTTTGCTCGGGAGTGTTCGGCTGGGTATATTCCTGAGCGTGACTTTTGCCTTGTGTCGCGCAAAAATGAGTGGGTGATGGGGACGCTTGTGGTGATTCCGGCGCGCCTTGGCGCCCTGCGGCTCCCCCGAAAACCCCTCCGACTCCTCTCCGGACTTCCCCTCATCGTCCGGGTCTGGCAAAGAATCTCACAAATGAACGTCGCGGATGGCGTTGTCGTCGCCACCGATGATGAAACGGTCGCTTCCGCCGTTCGTGACGCGGGGGCCGATTGCGTCATGACCAGTCCCGAGCACAACTCGGGTACCGAGCGCGTGGCAGAGGTAGCGGCTCAAGGGCGCTTTCGCGGTTTTGAGACCATTGTGAACGTCCAGGGCGATGAGCCGTTCATCGGCAAAGGCGCTGTGCGAGGTGCCGCCGAGCTCGTGGCAAAGGGACGATTTCCGCTCGGTACCGCTGCGTCGCGGGCGAGCGCTGAAATCCTCGATACCCCGAGCCTGGTGAAGGTCGTAGTCGGCGACGATGGTCGTGCGATGTACTTCTCACGGGCGCCCATTCCATTTCTGCGCGATGCGGCCGACGCCGGGCGGCTGGCCGAACGTACTTTGCAGCACATTGGAGTGTATGCTTACTCGCGCGAAGCACTGGCCAAATGGGTCTCGCTTCCGCCGCACCCATTGGAAGAGATAGAGCGCCTCGAGCAGCTTCGGCCGCTGGCCGCGGGACTGCCAATAGGAGTTGCCGTGACGAACGAAGCACCAGCAAGCGGGATTGATACCGAAGAAGACCTGGAGCGCGCCAATGCGCGATGGGACGCCTTTATGAAGGGAGCGGTTCAAAATGCCGGTTAGTTCCAGCCAACAGACGCGCTACATCTTCGTCACGGGCGGCGTGGTCTCGTCGCTCGGGAAGGGAATAGCTGCCGCATCTCTCGGACGACTGCTGGTCGAACGGGGAATGCGCGTGACCATCATGAAATTCGACCCGTACCTGAACGTGGATCCGGGGACCATGTCGCCGTTCCAGCACGGAGAGGTTTTCGTGACGGACGATGGCGCGGAGACCGATCTGGATCTCGGGCACTACGAGAGGTTCATCGATCGCTCGCTTGCGCAGGCGAACAACATTACCACCGGCCGGATCTACCTCAGCGTCATAACCAAGGAGCGACGAGGCGAGTACCTCGGTTCCACGGTTCAGGTGATTCCGCACGTCACCGATGAGATCAAGGGCGCGATGAAGCGTTTGACGCCCGAGAGCGATGTCGTGATTGTCGAGATCGGAGGCACCGTCGGCGACATCGAATCACTTCCGTTCCTCGAGGCCATCCGTCAGTTCAGGCACGAGATCGGCCGCGAGAATGCGATCTTCATTCACCTCACCCTGGTGCCATACATTGCCGCCGCCGGTGAGGTCAAGACGAAACCGACGCAGCACTCGGTGCGGGAATTGATGGAAATCGGAATCCAGCCTGACATCCTGATCTGCAGAACCGAGCGAGCCCTATCCGAAGAGGTGAAGCGAAAAATCGCGCTCTTCTGCAACGTGGAATTCGGCGCGGTCATCGAAAGCAGGGACGTGCCGACCATATACCAGATTCCTTTGCTCTTTCACGAGCAGGGACTGGACGAACGCGTGATGCACAAGCTCGGTCTGCTGGGTAGACGCGCCCCGGACCTGACGAAGTGGCGCCAGATGGTCGATCGCATCCAGCACCCACACGGAAAGGTGAAGATTGCCGTGATCGGCAAATACACCGGACTCATCGACAGCTACAAGAGCGTCCAGGAGGCGCTGATTCACGGCGGAATCGCGAACGACGCGGGCGTCGAAATATCCTGGCTCGCTAGCGACCTCTTCACCAGTCGGGAGAAGACCCGCGAGCTCCTCGGAGAATTCCATGGCGTTCTCGTCCCCGGCGGGTTCGGAGTCCGCGGCGTGGAAGGAATGCTCGAGGCCATCCGTTATGCGCGCGAAGCGGGCGTGCCCTTTTTCGGAATCTGCCTCGGAATGCAAACCGCAATCATCGAATTTGCGCGAAACGTAATGGGTCTCTCCGACAGTCATTCGAGTGAGTTCGCGCCGGAATGCGACGACGCGGTGATCTCCCTGATGGAGGGGCAGCAGCACATCACCGACATGGGCGGAACGATGCGGCTCGGTGCCTATCCGTGCAGGCTTGGTCCCGGAACCCAGGCCGCCGCGATCTATGGCGAGCCGCAGGTGAGCGAGCGCCATCGCCACCGTTACGAGGTCAACAACAAGTACCGCGATCAGTTCATCGAGCACGGACTCAACCTGAGTGGCTTGTCACCCGATGGCTCCCTCGTAGAGATTGTCGAGCTTCAAACGCACCCCTGGTACATCGGGTGTCAGTTCCATCCCGAGCTCCAGTCTCGTCCGACGCGGCCACATCCTCTCTTTGCGAGCTTCATCGCCGCTGCGCTGCAGGCGAAGTCGCCGGCGCGAGGTAGCCGGAAGCGGGCATCGATAGATTCGGCCGAATAGCGCAATGGAACTGTTCCCGGCGGACAAGCTGTTCCTGATCGCCGGGCCGTGCGTGCTCGAGAGCGATGAGCTCAACCTGCGCGTGGCCGAGACGTTGGCGCGGATCTCGGAAAAGGTGCCGGGCGGAATCATCTACAAGGCGAGCTTCGACAAAGCGAATCGCTCCAACCGAAACGCTGCCCGAGGTCCAGGTCTCGACGCGGGACTGGCCGCGCTGGACCGCGTGAGAAGGGCGACTGGGCTTCGCGTCCTCACAGACGTCCACGCCCCGGATCAGTGCGCTCCCGTGGCCCAGGTGGTGGACGTCCTCCAGATACCAGCGTTTCTTTGTAGACAGACAGATCTCCTCGAGGCCGCGGGCGCGACAGGGAAACCGGTCAACGTCAAGAAAGGTCAATGGCTTCAACCCGAGGGGATGCGCGGCGCCGTTCAGAAAATTCGCGGCGCGGAAAACGAGTCGGATGATCGTACCCGGGACATCGCGGTCACCGAGCGCGGAACGTTTTTCGGTTACGGGGATCTCGTGGTAGACATGCGTTCGTTTACACGGCTCCGTGAAGCCTGCGGCACACCGGTGATATTCGACGCGACCCACAGTGTACAAAAACCCGGACAGGGCCCCGATGGGGCGAGCGGCGGCGCGCGCGAATACGTTCCCATCCTCGCGATGTCCGCGATTGCCGCGGGCGCCCAGGGACTCTTCCTCGAGACGCATCCTGATCCAGACTGTGCTCCGAGCGACGGGCCAAACATGATCCCGCTCTCCGAGATGGCGGCACTGATGGATCGGGCGATCGACATCTGGGATCGCATCAACCGATGAATCGCCAGGAAATTGTCGAGCGCGGACGCCGTGTTCTCCGGCTGGAGACCGAAGCGCTCGGGGAAGCCGAGCGCCGCATTGGCGACGAATTCGCGCGCGCGGTCGAGTGTATCGCGCGCTCGGAGGGACGCGTCATCGTCTCGGGAGTCGGAAAGTCGGGCCTGGTGGGACGCAAAATCGCCGCAACCCTCACATCGACGGGGACGCCCGCCACGTTTCTGCATCCCGCCGACAGCGTGCACGGCGATCTCGGAATCGTCGGCGAGTCCGACGTTGCCATCCTCATCTCGAAGAGTGGCGAGTCCGCGGAGGTACTGGGCCTGCTCGACCATTTGAAGCGGCTCGGTGTATCTACGATTGCACTAACAGGCAATGCTAAATCGACGTTGGCCCGTCACAGCGACGTGGCCCTCGACGGTTGGGTGAAAGAGGAAGCATGTCCGCACGACCTCGCGCCCACGACGAGCACAACGGTCGCGCTCGCACTCGGCGATGCGCTTGCAATCGCGCTGCTCGAGGAGAAAGGGTTCAACGCTGACGATTTTGCGCGTCTTCACCCCGGCGGCTCGATTGGAAAGAGACTCCTTACCAGGGTGGCGGACGTGATGATAACGGAAAATCTCCCCGTGCTGCCTGAATCGGCGACGATGCGCGAAGCGATAGTCCAGCTCGCCGAACGGCGCGGGATCGCCGTTGTCTCCGGCAAGGACGGGACGGTGTCCGGCGTCATCACCACCGGCGACCTCTCACGACTGATGGAGCGCGAGGAGAATGTCTTTCCCATTCCGGTCAGCAAGGTTATGAACGCAAAACCCAAAGTCGCGCGCGCGGACGAGTTGGGAAGCGCAGTCGTTTATCGGATGGAGACCCACGGCATCATCGCGATGCCCGTACTGAACGAGCAGAATCGCATCGTCGGCGTGATCCATCTACACGACCTCATGCGCGCCGGAGTGGTCTAGATGAAGGTCCTGATTTCGGGAATGATCGCCATCCTCCTCTCCGCGGCGTGCAGCACGAAGACGCAGCCGCCGGTAGCCAGCCATTCTCCGCTCGCCGACTCGGCCGATCAGGTGATGTACAACGCCAGGTTCAATCTCACGGATCAGGGCCTCCAGCGGGCGCACCTCGAATCGGACACCGCTTACTTCTTCGACGACAACACCCGCATCGAGCTCGAAAAGGTTCACACGACTTTTTTCACGGTCACCGGTGAAAAGAACGCGGTGCTCACATCAGAGCGCGGCACTTTCAATAGCCGGACCAACAACATGATCGCCCGGAAGAACGTCGTCGTCGTAACCGAAGATGGCCGGCGGCTCACGACTCCCGAGCTCATTTACAATCAGCAGCGGAACGAGATCTCGAGCGACAGCTCCTTCGTCGAGACCGAGCCGAATCGGAGGCTTGAGGGAGTCGGGTTCCGCTCCGATCCGGACATGAAGAACATCCGCATCCTCAAGGG
>JBBQFZ010000074.1:0-12751 GCA_038322455.1 Gemmatimonadales bacterium
TCGCCGATCCGCGCTTGATGGTGAACTGGCGCGTCATGAACGTGTAAACGCCGCGCTCGCTCAGGATCACGCCGTCGAGAACCAGCGTCTCCTTGGCGCGATTGACGTGAATGCCCAGAGGCTGCTCGCTGTAGATCTCGATATTGGCTTCGCGCGAGCGGACGAACACGTTCCTGTCGATGCTGAGATCCACATCCATGCGCAGGTTTGCCAGCAGCGGCGATTGTCCGGGGAAGAGCTCGCGGTCGGACAGCACCGCGGTGTCGAGCACATTGAACAACGCGGGATCGTCCTGCCCGACGAGATTCTTGTTGGTGGGCGGTGGAATCCAGATCACGCCGTCGCGAATACGCACGGCGCCCGAAACGTGTGGGTCCTTGGTGGGGCCGAGCATGGCGAGATTCGCGCTGACGACGAGCCGTCCGCGCTCTTTGGTGTTCAGCACCTCCGCGCTCTGCGTCACAAGCTTCAGATCGAAGCTCGGTGCGCTCAGCGATCCGAGTCCGATGCCGCCGCTGAGAAGAATGCGTCCCTTGCTGTTCGCCGCGACGGAATCGATGACGACGCTGTCGCCCAGCATCCGGATCGACGCTTCGATCTGCTTGAGATCTATTCCCGCGGGAACAATGTGCGCCTGGCCCTGGTGCAGCTCGAACTGCCCGGTGAGTTGCGGCTTGTTCAGGCTGCCCGCCACCTTGAACCCTCCGCTCGCCTTGCCGCGCACGTTGGACACGTACTCGCTCAACTGCGGAATCAGCTCGAAGGGCAGACTGTCCGCCGTGATGTTGAGCGCGATTTGCCTGTTAGTCGGGAATCTCGATCCCGTCACGCCCGAGAGGGCGAGATTGATCGGGACCGCACCCTCCGCCACCAGGAACGGCGCCTGGCCGGCCCGCATTGCCTCTGCGCGCCCGGTCAGCGTCTGGTTCGCGTAGTCCACGTTGCCGTGCACCTCGGGCAGCGTCGTGCCGTTGTAGACCAGATTCGTCGCGCCGAACGCTCCCTTGAATCGCGGGTCCTCCATCGTGCCCGTCGCATGAACGTTGAGCGACACCAGACCGGTGGCCTTGAGGCCGCTCTGGAGAAGTGCCGTCACGTCGCCGATGTTGAGATTGTCGACGGCGATGTCGAGATTGGCGCTCCCCTGCTTGGGCACCAGTCCGTTCACGTAGATGCGGCCGTTGGCGCCGTTGCGCAGCTCGAGCTTGTCGACCTCGACGCCCGCCTGGCCCCAGTGCACCGATGCCGCGTGAGTGCTCGCCCAGACGCTGCTGTCGAACTGCAGCCTGAGATTGTTCAGCTGCAATTCGTTGCGAACTTTATTGAGAACGAACTGCGCGTTCGCCGTGTAATTGCGCGAATTGTCCTGGCTGACGACGATCTCGGCGGTTCCATTCGGCTTGGCGTACGTGAGCCTGGCGCCGACGCTGTCGAGGCTGAAGCCGGCGGCGTTCACCGACCTAGCCTGAGCATTCACCTTCACCTGCGACTGCGGGGTGCGCGCGTTGATCCAGTCGTAGTCGGCGGTGAAAGACCCGACGGTGTTGCCCTGCGCGACGATGTTCGACCCCGAGGCCGTCCCCTTCAGGCTGAAATTCCTGATGTTGCCCGTGGCGACGCCGTCCGCCTTGGCGGAGCCCGAGAGCTGGTTCTTCGCGACGGCCTGGGGCGTATCGACCACGACGCGCGGCACTGACCTCCCCGTGACGGCGCGCTCCACTTCGGTGGCGCGCGACACTCGCAGCGAGTCGGCTCGCGCCTGCGCCACGCGCGCGGCCAGTATGCCCGGCCTCGGCTTCACCAGCGTCGTGTCCTTCGAGATCAGCCCCGAGATGCGCGAGAGCGAATCGATGGCGACGTGATAGCTGAGCGTGCCTGTGCGGCCGGGCGCGAGACCGAACGATCCCTTCGCTTCGACGATTCCCTGCGGGAGATCCACGGCCAGCGTGTCGAAACGAGCGAGGCCGTTCGCGATCGCAACTCTCACGTTCGCGCTGTCGAGCGCGACGGTGTCGATCGAAGATGGGCTGACATTCGCCACGATCTGTGCCTGCATGGTCGCCGGATCAGTACCGCGTCCGCGGGCCGATCCCACCGCGGTGATCGACGTCCTTGGCGCGTTGGCGATCACGGTGCTGGTGTTGAGGCGCCTCGTGACGAAGGTGACGTCATAGCCGGTCGCCTTGCTGAGGAGATCCATCGTCCCGCGCAGATCGAGATATCCGCCGTCGGAGAACGTGAGCTGGGTGTTGATGGCGAGATTGTTCTCTGGCCCCTTCAGCCGCAGCGGACCGGTCGCGCTTCCACGCAGTCCCACCGTCGGCATGTATATGCCGAGTGTGGCGAGGGCGAGAGGATGCATCCGCGCATCGACGTCGTACCACGGGATGCCGACGCCGCGCATGCCGGCGCGGCCGGTAGCGTGAGTCACCGCACCGTTCTGGACGTGCGTGACGTCACCCTGCGCCGTCATGACGCCGGTGGTCGTGCCGTTGAGCGTGGCGGTGCCGGTCATGGTGCCGGCGAGCTTCAGCGTGGGCGCGAGCGCCCGGGCGAGCAGCATCTGGAGGGGCAGCATCCGCACGTGGAGATCGCGCGCGTTGAATATTCCGTTCGCCAATCCCATCACGCCGTTCGCGACGAGACGGCTTCTGCCGGAGAGCCTGTCGTCGATCGTGAGGTCGCCGTTCACGACGAGCGAGTGCTCGCCGCCGGTGAATTTCGCCTGTCCCGTGAGAGTGAGAGGTCGCGGGAATTTCATCGTCGGAAAGATCTTCGTCAGCAGCTGCGTATCGAGATTGGTGAAGTGCAGGTCGCCGTTTCGGTACGCGAGCGTGTCCGTCACCGTCACCTCGACCTGCCCGGTGATATGCGATCGCACGAGCGTCGCGTCCATGTTCTGAAGGATGTACGTGCTCTTGTTGTCGACCCAGTCGAGACCGAAATCGAGCTTGCCGGATCCCTGCTCGGGAAGATTCACCATCGCCCACCGGACATCCGCGGGGTCCACCGGATCGCCATGGAGGCGCAGGTGCATGTTGCCGTTGTTGATGTAATATCGGCCGTCGCCCGAGAGCTTCGTCCGGGGGAAAGCGGCGCGCGCTCCCTTCCACCATACCGAGTCCCCGGTGAACTCGAAGGTGCCGGTGAGCCCGCGCACGTCAGCGACGGGCGGACGGAACGGCTCCGCGATCATCTTGAGCGCGGCGACATCGACGAGCCGGCTCTTGTAGGCGGGATCTTCCAGCCGCACGAGTGGAAAGAGAGCGTTGATCTTGTGGAAGGTGGAAACCTTCTGATATCCACCGCGGACCTGCGCTATTGCGAGGCGTCCGTCGGGACCAAGCGCGCGGCGTATGGCGTCGTTTTTCTGCACCGCGGTGAGGCTGTCGTCGGGAGCCCACGGTGAGCGAACAGCGAGGTCTCCGTCAACGACGCTCACGTCGCTGAAGCGGATCCAGCTGCCCCAGCCGCTCGGCGTTTTCCCGGTTGACGGTGTGGTGTCGCGGGGAAAGATGCGATCGAAATTCCATTTGCCGCCTGGCTGCCTGTCGATCACGATCACAGGGCGCACCAGCTTGACGTGCGAAAGATCGAGCCTTTGTCCGCGCAGAGTCATCAGGCTGTAGTTCGCCGAGATCTCGTCGGCTTTGACGAACGGGGCGCGCGCACTGTCGGTGATCACCACATCGTGGAGCGTGATTCCGTGGAGAAGATTTCCACCGATGCTTCCGATGTGCACGATGCCGTGAGTGCTGCTCTGAATTTTGTTCAGGACATAGCCGCGAATGCGCGTGCGTCCCCAGTCGGTGTTGGAGACGACGTACACCGCGGCGACCAGCAGCAGCGCCACCACCGCCAGACCTGCGAGGAGGCGCACCCACCACCTGCGCATTAGAATGCTTCGCCGATCGACAGGTGGAGGATCATCCTGTTGAGGATGCCGCCGCCCTGGGTGGGCGCGTATACGCGGCGCTGTTGTAGTGTCACGAGCGTCCTCTGACCATTCACGATGTTTTCGGTTACCACGGGGAGGGTCTCGCTACGCCCCGGATTGATGCCAATATCGGCACGAATGGGCCCCACCGGCGAGCGGTAGCGGAACCCGAATCCAGGAGTTATACCGGCCCTGCTCCTCGGAAGGTCCGGACTGGTTTTCTGCTTCACCTGCCCGGCGTCCACGAATACCGCGCCGGACAGCTGCTGCCACACCGGAAAGCGGGCCTCCACGCTGCCCTCAACGACGAAATTTCCGCCCAGCGGCCGGGGCTCGAAATCGCGATCGAGCAGGCCCGCGTTGGGATCGCAGGATGTGACATCCGTCCCACTGGTGCACGCGACGTTCAGACTGTCGTGGCTCTGTAGCACGCCGATCGGAACCGTCAGAACGCGGGGGCCGAGCTGGTTCTCACCGAAGCCGCGCACCGAGTGCGAGCCGCCCGCGTAAAACCGTTTTCTCGGATGGAGAATCCCGTCATCCCGTCCAAGCGAAACTCCAACCGCCTGCACGGTGCTGCCGAGCGCATTCACCCAGCCGATACGCAAGTGAGCGCCGATAGCCCCGCGTTTTCTCAGCTTGTAGAAGGCAGCGCCGTCCAGTGTCGCGCGATTGTAACGGAAGTCGGATGCGGTAAAGGCTGACGCGTGTTCCACGCTTCCATCGGCGCGGAAGCCGGTGTTTGGCGAAAAGGGATCGTTGGTGCGATCGATCGACGACGTGATCGTGAGCGGCGACAGCTTCTGATTCCCGCGCAAGGCGTTGAGCGTTGCGGAATCGCAGACCCCGTAGTTGATGCAGAAATACACATCGCCCGCGTCGACTTTGCTGATCTCGAAGCGATAGTTCAAGCTGGCCGGCGCCCGATCGGCAACTTCCCGCGTGAACGTGAGACTCGTGCCGTAGCCCCGATCGATGTAAATCCCGGGCGCGCTGCGTCGATGCGTGAACAGGCTCAGAGCGAGCTCGTTGTGCGGCGATCCGAACCACGGCTGCCGGAGGTCGATGCTGGCGTTGTACGTGGGAACGAAATACCGGGCGAGGTCGCTGGTCGGTGGTCCGGAAGCGTTGTGAAAGATCCCGCGGCCGTTGAGCGAGCTGGCGAGAAGATTCCCGACCGCACCCTGAACGTCGAGCGTGCGCGCGCCCCCGAAAAAGTTGTAATCGGTGAAGCGTCCTCCGACCTGGAAGAAATCGATGGTGTTGAAGCCGGCGCTCAGACGCGCATCGCGTGGCGGTGCCTCCTGCACGGTGACCACGATCACCTTCGCCGAATCAGGCGTCGCGATGTCGATGGGCGGCCTTGCCTCGATCGCGGCGCGGCGGAAGAGATTGGACTCGTAGAGCGCGCGCTGGCTCCGCAGCAACTCCGACCGCACGAAGACGTCGCCGACGTGGAAGGTGAGCGATTTTCTGATCGTGCGCTCGCTCACATCGTCGTTGCCGGTGACGACAATGTCTTCGACGGTGGTCTTGTATTTCGGATTGAGCGTGAACGTCACCGCGGCCCTGTGCGCCACGCTGTCGATCACGACCGTGGTGTCCACCTCGGCGTCGGCGTAGCCCTTGTCGAAGAGCCTCCCCCGCAGGAATACGCGCGTCGAATCGAGTCGGATCAGGTTGAGCGGCCCGTTTTTGCCGAGGAGCATGCGCTTGTTGATCTCGCGCTGGGAGAGGAGTGTGGGAGTTGGCTGGCCGACGATGATGTCAGAGACGAGTGTCGGCGATCCTTCGCTGATCGTGAAGGTGACGCCCACCTTGTTCTTGCCGCGCGTGACGACGACGGTGTCCACCTCCGCCTCGCGGTAGCCGCGCTTCCAGTAGAACACGCGGATGCGCAGCACGTCGCGCTGGAGCTCCTTGTGGTCGAGATATTTCTTGGTGTAGAAGTAGCCCGACTTGCTGATCCAGCAGAACGGCTTGAGGATGAAGCTGTTGCAGTACGATGCGGTAGTGTAAATGTTCTGCCTCAGCTCGGCCTGCTTCACGCCTTTTACGCCCTTGAGCGTGACGTTGACCACTTCGGGCCGGGGCGGGACGAGTGTCGCTATTTGCTGCGAGGACGCCGTCGCCGGCGCGAGTAGCAGCGCGGCGACGAGGAGCGAAAGAAATCCTTTCAGCCGATAGGCGGGACTACAGGCCCTCGAGCAGGGCGTCGTTGCCCGGAGTCGCGGCGATGCGCTTGATGAGCCATTCCATGGCGGAGCTGGATGGCATCTGTTGGAGGCCGCGTCTGAGTGTATAAACATGCTCTAGCTGGTCGGGACGGAAGAGCTTGTCTTCACGACGCGTGCCGCTGGTCGCGACGTCGATTGCGGGGAAGATGCGCTTCTCGGAAAGTGAGCGATCGAGCTTGATCTCGCAGTTGCCGGTGCCCTTGAATTCCTCGAAGATGACGTCGTCCATTCGGGAGCCGGTCTCGACGAGGGCAGTGGCGATGATCGTGAGTGATCCGCCGCCGTGCTCGGGGGCGACGGAGCGGGCGGAGCCGAAGAATGCCTTGGGTTTCGCCATGGCGCTCGAATCCAGGCCGCCCGACAGGGTGCGGCCAGTGCCGCGCTCGACGGTGTTGTAAGCGCGTGCCATGCGGGTGATCGAGTCCAGAACGATGACGACATCCTTTCCCAGCTCCACGAGTCGGCGCGCCCTTTCCAGCACCATTTCGGTGACATCGGTGTGGCGAACGGCGGGCATGTCGAAGCTGGAGGCAACAACCTCGCCATAGCCCCAGGTGATCATTTCGCTGACTTCTTCGGGGCGCTCGTCTACCAGCAGAACGAGGAGCGCGGCCTGTGGATGATTGATCGCCACGCCTTCGACGATCGCCTGGAGAAGCATGGTTTTCCCGGCCCTGGCGGGCGCGACGATGAGTGCGCGCTGGCCATAGCCGATGGGCGCGATGAGATCGATCGCTCTACGCGTCAGCTCGGGTCCGCCCTTGGCGGGCTTTCCCGTCTCGAGCTTGAGCTTGCGCTCGGGATACGACGCTATCAGCGATCCGAAATCGGGGCGCCGAGCCGCTTCATCCGGACTGGCGCCGTTGATCTCCTTGACGTCGACGACGACTACCCGGCTGCGATGATCGTGTCCGGTGGTGGCCAGAATCTGGTCGCCGCGGCGGAGCATGTACTGCCGCATGATGTTCGTCGCCATGTACGCATCGCCGGGCTCTGCGAGGTAGCTGTTCGCGGCGCGCCGAATGAATCCGCCCTCGCGCTGTGGATCGAACCAACCCGTTGTCTCCCCATCCGGAACGACGGGCGCTACGGGCGCGCGATCACGCTGGGCCTGTTCGGGCCGCGGCGCATTCTGCTGCGGCTGACGCTGTCTTCCGCGTCCGCGCTGGTTGCGTCCGCGTCGTCCGTTGTGGCGATTGTTGTCGCGCTCTGCCGGGTGGCGATTCGGATTCTGATTGCCATCGCGCTGCTGTGGACCGCCGCCCAGTGGCTGCGAATTGTTGTACTGCTGCTGCTGTTGTTGTTGCTGTTGTTGCTGCTGTTGATTCCCGCCATTCCCGCCCCCGCCGCCGTTGGATCCGTTGGGAGGATCGGACGGAGATGAATTCGATTCGGGAGCTTGCGTCGCCGACGACTCAGGCGAAGGTGTGCCGCCTGTAGCGGGAGATGGAGAGGGAAGCGCTGGTGATGTCATATTGTCGCGCGCATCAGGAATCTGTGCGGCATCGGGTGCGGGTGTGGAGGGATCCATTGGCTCCAGATACGGATCGACTTCGCCGAAGGATTCGGGAGGTTGTGATTGACTACCGGACGGACGGCTGCGCCGGCCGCGACGAAATGGACGTCGGGGTTCGCTCATGCAGTTGTGGTGTGGCTGAGAAGAAAAGTGCTGCCTGAATGGCTCACGGGGACCGCGGGGAAAACTCACGCGAAATCCGGAACCCAATGCTGTTTGGAATGGGCGCGCTACTGGAGCTGCGCTCGTGCAAGAATGGTACTATCTGCAGTCATGATTGTCCAGCAACAAGTGAATGGTAGGGGGAGACGAGCGGATTGTCCAGCAGGAAGGTACGGGTAGTTTTCTACAGCGGCTTGTACGGAACATTACCCGCCCGATGAACTGCTTCAATTGAACACTACCGGCCCAGTGAACTGCTTCAACTGAACACTACCGGCCGGGGGCTGTGGGCGGACCGGCCAAGGGCCGCGGGCGGACGCCTCAATCTCCTGATGGTTCTTCTTTCTTCTGACTCGATATACTGAACATGACTGAGCCCCACTCTTCCGCCAGCGCGAGCGAGGAACTCGCTGACCCGCTCCCGGAGCTGGAGCGCGCGGTTGCCGAACGACCCGAAGATGCGAAGGCTCTCGTAGCGCTGGCGAATCACTATTGGCTGATTGGCGCGGGTCCCGAAGTAGTAGGCGATCTCGCGTCGCGCGCGATCGCGTCTGATCCGGACAATCGCGCCGCGTGGCATCTGTGGGCGCTCGCCGAGTCGAATCCCAGAGAGCGCGTCGCGCGCTGGCAGCAGGTGTCGCAGCGGTTTCCGAACGACGATCTCGCGAAAGCAAATCTCGCCGACAATGCCGCGAGCCTCGCGGGCGCGGAGCATGATTACCACTCCGTGGATCTGGCGATCGAGACGTACGAGGATCTGCTCACGAGGGCCGAGCGCGCGGATCAACGGAGTGCGTTGGAGAAGGCCATAAAGACTCTCAAGGGCTGGAAATTCTAATTCGCGAGCTTTGAGCGTTTAGCGCACTTGCATCATAGTGTGCGCCTTCGGATAGTGCATCGCGCGGGGTCGGCGAGGGGCGTCGTCTCCGGCGACAACGCGCCCTCGCTCGGAGCCCCTAACTGCGCTCCCTCGCTCTGCTCGGTCGCGGGTCTCCTTGGTCGGTCGCTTAAGTCGCCTGCGACGACACCCCTCGCCTCCCTGCTCGAGATCTAAAGACGGCGCGCACCACGAGACTAGTGCGCCGCCGCTCGCCAACTCGCATCGAATTTCCGCGCGCCTTAGCGCGCGGACGCGGCGAAGCCGCGACGCCCGTGCCAAGTGGGCGAACGGGAAACCTCTACGCGGATGGGGGATTCGGCGCGCGGACGTGCTGCGGGAACTGCCGCCCTCCAACTACTTCGTGCGATCCAGCGCTATTGCGTAGAACGAGCTCCCAGTGGGAAGGCGGGTGAGGGTGTCCGCGCAGGGCGGCGTGCTCGCGTAGCAAGAGACTCGGGCTGGGTGCCCGCTCGCCAGCGCAAGCGGCGAGTGGGCTGACAGAGGCTCGATGCGTGTAAGCGAGCTAGCCGCCCGGAGTCGGATACCCTCGCCCGACTGACCGGCAGAGATCCAAACGACGAACCAACGCTAACGCGGCGAAGACGCCGGCCGCGCCACGACCGATGGATTCCCGTCAGAGATGTACGCGTTCCCCGTCGACTCCAACTTCGTGATCATGGATTCGATCGCGTTCCCAATGACCTGAATACGAGGAGTCGTGCCAGGACTGAAGGAAGGATCGTACGGACTCCGCATCGGCCCACCCGCGACCTCGAACACGACCTCATAGTTGTAGCTCGTGGTCTTGCCGGTTTTGGGATTCGTCCAGCTCCCCCTGCTCGCCAGCGGGCGATTCTTCGGCCACAACCCCTGCGGCAGCGCCATCGATCTCACCTTGTAACCCGGTACCGCCGAGTCGATGGCGAGCGCGCACTGCGCGATCTGCTGCTGTACCGCCGCGTCCGGATACTTGCTCAGCTGCATGTGCCAGAGCGTGTGGTTGCACAGCTCGAATCCATTGTCCGCGAGCCATTTCACCTTCTGGAATCGCCAGTTCGATTTCTGTCCCTTCACTCCCCGATCGCCGAAGAAGTTGTGTCCAGCGGCGGCCCCAGAGAGCAGGCAGTACACCGACTTGTTGTTCCAGTCCGGATGCGTCTTCCTGAAATCGAGCCAGATGCCCATTCCGCTATTGGGATCGATTCCGAGCTTTCCGTTGGTGTCGATGTAGCTGAATTGTTCGGGCGATGCGTCGTCGAACACGAACACGACGGGCGACAATCCCTTCGGAAGGTTCAGCTTCTTGTCGAGTACGTCGGTCATGTTGACGGGACGATATCCGCGCGCGTACAGCAGCTCGAGATCCTTCCGGTACTGTCCGCGCTCCCGCGCGTAGTCGCCGTTGTGATCCGTGATCAGGTGGTACTCGAGCACCATGATCCGGCCCATTTCATTCGGAACCCTGTTAGGGTTGGGAGTGCCGGGAAGCGCCGGACTGGGCGCGGTCGCACCCCCGGCGGTCTCCGAAGTTCCACCGGGATTCGACGCGTAACTCGCGCTCGAACCCTGCGTAGTGGAGGTTGGACCCGCGAGGTCGCCGGCGGTGTTTGATGGTTGATTGGCTGCGACCTGCGAGCTCTGATCCGGAGTGCTGGATGAGGCCGCGGCGGCTGAAGCTGATCGTGTGCCGCCCTTGCAGGCGAGCGCGACGAGAATGACTGACACTACGAAAGGACGATACATTTTTCCGACTATGTTGAAATTTAAGAGCAGGCAGAGCTTGATCCTGCATGCCTTACTCGCAATAAGCATTCTCGCAGTTTACTTCACCGATACATGGTTGGGGACCTGCGGGTTCGACTCGTGCCCGACCCCACGGGACATCCAGACCTTTCAGCCCGACCAGGGCGGCAGGATCCTCGATCGCTACAACCGCGTCATGGGACGACTCGAAGTCGTCCGCCGTATCAACGTGCCGCTCAGGGCGGTGCCGGAGTTCGTCCAGCAGGCGTTCATCGCCACCGAAGACCGGCGATTCTACCAGCACAACGGGCTCGATTGGCGCGGATTCTTTCGAGCGCTCGTCACCAACCTGAAAGCCGGACGCACCCGCGAAGGCTTCAGCACCATCACCATGCAGGTCGCCCGCAACACTTTCGCGGTCCGCAAATATCCGCCGCGATCGCTCCGGCAGAAGCTCACCGAGCTCCGGCTCTCGCGTCTCATCGAGCGCTCGCTCACCAAGCAGCAGATCCTCGAGCTGTACTTCAACGTCATCTACATGGGGAATGGCGTGTACGGGGTCGAGGCCGCGAGCAGGGATCTGTTCGGCCGCAGCGTCAACCAGGTCAACATGCCGCAGGCGGCACTCCTCGCCGCACTTCCGAAGGCGCCATCGGCGTACACGCCCCGGCGGCACCCCGACCGCGCGCTCGCGCGGCGCAACCTCGTGCTCGGCCTCATGGTGCAGCAAGGCTTCATCTCCGCCAACAGACTGCCGGGATTGCAAGCAGAGAAATTGAAAATTGCGCGCGACGAATATCGGCCCAGCGATCCGAACGACTCGTACGCGCTGGATGCGGTGCGCGCGATCGTCGACTCAATCATCCAGGGCGGCACGAACGACATCGTCGATCTCACCGTCCGTACGACGCTCGATCGCAACGCGCAGATCGCCGCCGATAGGGCGGTGCGCCGCCACGCCCAGGCGATTCAATCCGAGACGGGGCGTCGCGCGCTCGTGCAGGGCGCGATGGTGGCGATAGATCCGCGGAACGGCGACCTGCGCGCCATGACCGGCGGCCGCTCGTACGAGCGCGGCGCATTCAATCGCGCGCTGCTCGCGCACCGCCAGCCCGGCTCCGCGTTCAAGCCCTTCGTGTACGCGGCGGCGATGGCGGCGGGATACACACCATCGTCGGAAGTCGACGACGATCCAATCGACGTCATACAGGGGCGCGACGTTTGGTCTCCGGCGAACTACGGCAACGAGTACGCGGGGAGAATCACCTTCCGGAAAGCGCTCATCAATTCCGCCAACGCCGCCACTGTCCGTGTGAGTCAGGCGGTCGGAATTCCGCGCATCATCGAGGTCGCCCACAACAACGGAATCGTCAGCCAGCTCCCCAACGTCCCATCCATGGCACTCGGCTCCGCCGAAGTCACGCCAATCGAGCTCGTCACGGCGTACGCGCCATTCGCGAACGGCGGATTCCGTGTGAAGCCGCGCCTCGTGCGCAGCATCGAGACCGCTGACGGCACGCAGATCTGGGCGCAGGAAGAGGGGAAGGGAACGCCCGCGATGACGCCGCAGGACGCGTATCAGGTGACGTCGATGCTGCAGTCTGTCGTCACCTACGGCACCGGAAGATCCGTTCGCGATTACGGAGTGCGCGGATTGGTCGCCGGCAAAACCGGAACGACGAACAGCGGCACCGACGTGTGGTTCGTCGGATACACGCCGACGATCATCGCGGGCTTCTGGTTCGGCTTCGACGCCCCCGCCCCCCTCAGCCGCGACGCGTCGGGCGGACGTCTCGCCGCGCCGGCATGGGCAGAATTCTATCAAGGTGGCTGGAAGGAGACTGCGCAGCCGACTGCGTGGAACCCGCCGCCGGGAATGTCGATGCGCATCATCGATCCGACGACGGGATATCTCGCGACAGACTGGTGTCCGGTCCGAAGAAACGAGTACTACAAACCGGGAACCGAGCCGAGGATCGAGTGTCCCAATCACGGGCCCGACAGCGGCGATCAGCAGCAGAATCCCGACTGGCAGAATCAGAGAGATTGGTCGAACGACTTCGGCAAAAAAATCAGCAAAGCCTTGGGCAAGATCTTCAAGTTCTGACTGCTCGGCATTCTGGTATCGCGCGCGGGTCGTGGGGCGGGGGGGGGGGTTGGGGGGGGACGAGAGGAGGGGGGGGGCCCCAAACACCCGACACAGCGGCCCCGCCGCCGAGGGGGGCAGCGGGGCCGGGCTGGGGGGAGGCGACCGGCCACCCCCCCCCCACCACCCA
>JBBQFZ010000075.1:0-12373 GCA_038322455.1 Gemmatimonadales bacterium
GCCCATCATGCCGTACTCGATTCCGTTATGAACCATCTTCACGAAATGCCCGGCGCCATTCGGACCGCAATGGAGATAGCCTTGCTCCGCCGTCGGATTCCGTCCCTCGCGCCCAGGAGTCTTCGCGGACAAGCCGGCGCCCGGAGCGAGCGTGGCGAAGATTGGATTGAGTCGTTGCACGATGTCGGGCTCGCCGCCGATCATCAGACAATACCCTCGCTCGAGACCCATGACACCGCCACTCGTCCCGCAATCGACGTGGTGGAGGCCCGCGTCGGCGAGCCGCTTTGCACGGCTCAGGTCGTCTCGATAGTAGGAGTTGCCACCGTCCACCACGACATCGCCGGCGGACAACTTTGAGAGGAGCTTATCGAGCGTGTCGTCCACGACGCCCGCCGGCACCATCAGCCAAACCGTTCTAGGGGTCGATAGCTGGGCGACGAAGTCGTCCAGCGTCGCCGCACCCTGCGCGCCCTCGCCCGCGAGCGCCTGCACCGCCTTCGGTTGCGCGTCGTACACCACGCACGTGTGGCCGCCTCGCATGAGGCGACGCACCATGTTCGCGCCCATGCGCCCAAGTCCAATCATGCCCAGCTGCATAGAATGCCTCCAGCACCGTAAAGTACGTCCTTACCATTCAGCTCCCCTTCCGACCGAGCGTCACCACCCGGCCATCCGGGTAGCCCACAAGCACACTCTGCGCCGAGCCGAGAAAGAGACCCGTGTCTACGACCCCGGCGATCGCGAGCATCGCGGCCTCGAGAGCGCGCGCGGCGCGCGCGTCGCAAAACGGCTCGGTCAGCGAACAGTCGAGCGAAACGTTGCCGTTTTCGGTGAGGAGCGGCCGCGTGCCGTGTGCGTTAGTCCGCGTCACGACCGCGAGGCCGAGCGCCTTGAGCCGGCGCGTCGCCGGGCCTCGCGCCAACGGGATTACTTCCACCGGGATGCGGCCCCGCTCGCCGAGCGCGGCGACCAGCTTCTCTCGCCCGACGAGGATCACCTGGCGCTTGGAGGCCGCGGCCACGATCCGCTCCTGCACCAGTGCGCCACCCCATCCTTTCACGAGATCGAGGTTGGGGGCGACCTCGTCGGCTCCGTCTACGATCAGGTCCAGCTCGACGTCCTCGCCGAGGTCGATCAACGGAATGCCCGCATCGCGGGCGTGGCGCGCCGAGGCGCGCGAGGTCGGCACGGCCTCGACGCGAAGACCCTGTCGCACGCGTGCACCGAGCGCCACGATAAAAGCCGTGGCGGCTCTACCCGAGCCAAGCCCCACCCGGGAGCCATCCTCAATGAGCGCGAGCGCATGCGCGACGACGGCCTGCACGCTCGGGTCGTCGATGCTGCCGGTGACGTTCCGGCGGATCGTCATGGGGTCTGATCACCGCGCGGCCCTGACCCGGCAAAATCAGCGCGGACTCTTTGTGCCGTCCCGTCTTCGGCAATCCACCGGAGTACGCCGCCATCATGCCGTACTCGATACCGTTGTGAACTATCTTGATGAAGTGGCCGGTCGTGTTGGGTAATGAGTGGGTACTTCACGTGTACGGTGAGTGGTCCGATGGAACTGCTTTAAGCGCCATTGCATACTCTCACGTCAGGATGAGCGCGTCAACCGCTGCGACGCATTTGCGTATCGATCTCGTGCAGCACCACCGAGCGTGGCGGGCGGCTCGATGACGCTCGTGTTTCCGCTTCCATTTGACTTTCACAACTGCAATCTTCCCATTATCTCGAGTTAGGAGTCATGGTGCTGTTGATAATCGCATACGGTCAGGCATGCAGTCGCTATGACTGAGGCTTGCACGATCAACGGCGGAGCGTGATGCTCAGACAGCGACCCGACAAACACGGCTCAGCATTCAGCGCATCGATGACGAAAGTGGGTTGGCGAACATGGGTTCCTTTGTTGGCGCTCGTGCTCGCATTGGTTGCCCTCGTTCTTCTTCCTGTTTTACGTGCGCGTCTGGTAGATCCCTTGCACGACGATCTGCGTTTGGAGATCGAGCCGGCACGCAGCATTGTGACTCGAATGCATCTTGCGCTCGCCATGGAGGGAGCCCTCGCGCGGGAATTCATCGAACGTCGTGACACTCTATTGATCGCCGGTTATCGGACGGCTCTCGCGGACGAATTGTCTGCGTACGGCGAGCTCGGTCCACTCGTGGCCCGGCTGGGTCCACACGTCAGGACGGAATTCAATGCGCTGAGGGTACTTCAGAAGAGTTGGCACGCAGCGATAGAACGATCTCTTTCAACAGCCCCCGCCGCCCGCGCGGAGACCGATCCCTTTCATCCAGCTGAATATGAGAAACTGCTCGTAGGTGCGGCTCGGCTCGATGAGGCTCTGGTCAACGCGGCTGAACAGCGATGGGCCGAGAGCGCCGCCACCAACCGGGCCCAGAGGTGGGTCACCGCGGTCCTCGGGACCATCGCTCTGAGCGCACTTCTTATCGTGGCCTGGCTTGGTCGCGGACTGGGTCTTTATGCCGCAGCCGCAGAGCGAGGGCGGGCCGATCTTGAACAAGCCGTGGAAGCGCGCGCACGTCTGATTCGTGGAATCACCCACGACCTCAAGAACCCGCTCAATGCCATTGTCGGGTACGCAGAACTGTTGGAGCAAGGAATCAAGGGCCCGTTATCCGCCCAACAGCTTGCAAGCGTCACTCGCATCCACCGGTCCGCTGAATCACTGCTTGCCCTGATCGGCGACCTCCTGGACATGTCCCGCTCCGAAAGCGGTGGCCTTGAGGTTCTTCCGCGGGAAACGAATATCGCATCCGTCATTCAGGACGCGGTGCAGGAGTACGCAGCAAGCGCCGCGGCTGCTGGACATCGCTTGCACGTAGAGCTTCTCCCTGACGTGCCGAGAATCGCGACCGATGCGCGGCGCGTTCGGCAGATTCTCGGGAATCTTCTCTCCAACGCGATCAAATACACGCCTCCGGGTGGCGACATATCCGTGCGCGCCACTTTGAAATCACGCGACGGTGCGGCCGACGATGCGCACTGGGTTGCGATTCACGTGATTGACAGCGGCCCCGGGATCCCGCAAAACCAGGCTGCGGCGGTCTTCGAGGAATTCACCCGACTGAAGATCCACAGCGACCAGCCCGGAGCAGGCCTGGGGCTCGCTATCGCCCTCCGCATCTCGCGACTTCTCGGAGGCGATCTCACGCTGGAGAATAGCGCAAATGGGCACGGTTCGGTGTTCACTCTCTGGCTGCCGCTCAATCTTGTCGGAGCCGGGCCAATGCCAACCGCGAGCACAACTCCCTTCGCTTCCGGTTGATGTCGTGACTAAAAACATGAGAGGTTCGCGTGTCCGGCGGAGTAGGCTCGAATCTCACGTTTAGGAGCCGATGCCTGCAACTCTGTATCAGCTTTCCTGACGGCACCCCAGGCTTCGTCAACACGCTAGGCTTCAGTGCTTCAATGCTTCAGTGCTTCAGTGCTTCAGTGCTTCAGTGCTTCAGTGCTTCAGTGCTTCAATGCTCGCCAACCAAAAAACAAAAGACGGCACCAGTATCCCACCGAAGAGCAGAATCGGAAGCCCAAACTGACCCCGCCCTCCCGAACGGGCGATGTACACATCGCCAAGAACATTCAAGCCGCCTGGTTCAAACCAGGGAGCTCGAGCTCGCGACGAATCAGCGGCTCGAACTCACCGTTAGGAACGGCTGGGCGTCAAGGTTGGCGTGTTCGCTCATTTCAGATCGTTGAGAA
The DNA here is from genome assembly GCA_038322455.1 of Gemmatimonadales bacterium. Taxonomy (GTDB): domain Bacteria; phylum Gemmatimonadota; class Gemmatimonadetes; order Gemmatimonadales; family Gemmatimonadaceae; genus UBA4720. The sequence goes on from JBBQFZ010000075.1 coordinate 3,727, forward strand.
GGCTTTGTGCGCGATCTCGGTGCGCGACAAAGGCTGGCCCGACTTTCGTCACTAGATCTTTCAGTTGAGCATTCTGGATCGCAGGCAAAAGTGTTTTGTTAATGGCATCGATCACTGCATTGTGGAAGTCGATTTCGTCGCGCAGAAAAGCGCGATCGAATCCCGCCCCTCTGACGCTTCTGAGCGATTTCATCGCGGCGACGTGCGCCTTGGCCAAAGCAAAATCCTTTGGCGGCGTCGGAATGACCTTCAGAGACTTGGCCAGCTCGCGACCCTGCATTCTGACACCCCGATGATCCCGCACAAGCATCGCCCCAAAGTCCCTCACAGCCTTGGAGTGACCCTTGCGGATCGCGATCGAGCCGGTTTCCATGTCGTACGTGTTCGCTGCATCAAAAATCGCAACGATGGTAGGATCGTCGAGCTTAGGCAGAACTGCTTGAGCCAGCGTCGTCGTCGGGCAGATAGATCCAAATGCAGCGATGAGCGCTGCCATGGATGCAGCGGTAAGAATTCGGGTGTGTAGTTGCATTACGAAACCTCCAGTTGGACTGCGTTTAGTTAAGAGTTTGTTGCGGGCGATGGCGACCTTCTTCGAGCTCGGTCGCCTTCTCTGCGCCGTGGTGGGAGATAGTGTCGAGCGCCAAAGCTGAATGCGCATAGGCGCCGCCCGCGCGCATTTCCGCAGCGACCCAAATGGCTTCCATGATCTCCTCGCCCGTGGCTCCTTGTTGCAGAGCTGCGCCAGTGTGCGAGCGAATGCAATACGGGCACTGCGTCACGTGCGCGACAGCCACAGCAATTAGTTGCTTTGTCTTTACGCTGAGCGCACCTTCAGCGAACACGCTCCGACTAAAGGCCCGGAACGCGTCCGCCGGTCCGGGAGCGAGTTGCTTGCGCTCCTTGGCGAGCTCCAGAGTTGCTTCGGGATAGAGCTGTTCGTGCGTCGACATGGATATCTCCTTGCTGCTGCTTGGCGCTCGCCGAGCGGACCGCGGCCGGTGATGACTAGGATCTCTTTGTTGTGTATGATTATGGTGAGCGGGAACGGGCAGCAATGAAGCGTTTGTACCGTGTCGGAATACGCCCGTCCTGCTCCTACAAGCCGGTCTTGCACGAGGGACGCTGGGGCTTTTGCAACTCCGAACCAGAAGTAGCGAGGAGAGCAATGCTGGAATCGGAGCTGTTCGCACTGCTCGAGCATACTGCTGACGCCGCATACACGGTGACAGATGCCGGCGAGATCTGCTCGTGGAACAGCGCCGCTGAGCGCCTGTTTGGCTACCCGGCGAGCGAAGTGCTTCGTCGCAACATCGACGAAGTGTTCGAGGCGCGCGATGGGTTGGGCACCGACGCGCTCGGGGGAGGACTCGAAGCTGCGACGCGCCGCTGGGACGGAGAGTCCGGCGGAATCGCAAACTTCGATCTTGAGGTACGTCTTCAGTCTGGGGACAGGATGTGGGTCAACGTGTCTACGATTGTCTTCGACAACCGGCGAACAGGACGTCGACTCTTTGTTCGGATAGTGCGCGACATCACCCATCGGCGGCGGAAGGAGGAGCTATTGCACCGCATGCAGGACGTCGCCAGACAGGTGGTTTCGCTCACTGACGACACATCAGATCAGGCACCTGTCGATTCGCTCTCCGAGCAGGAGCGTCGCATCCTCAAGCTGTTCGCTGAAGGCGGCAACCCCGCCGCCATTGCCCGCAAGCTCAGTATTTCCGCCCAGACCTTGCGCAACCACCTCCATCACATCAATCGCAAGCTCCGAACGCACAACCGCCTGGAGGCGGTGACCCACGCGCAGCGACGCGGACTCATCGATTAGCTTCTCGGTCTGATCGCTCTATCGTACGTCCGTTGTAGTCTGTGGTACGTTCGCTTCATTGCCGCTTGGGTTGGACACGTCGCATCCTATAGTAGTCATTTGAATGGAGGTGCCGCGTGTCAGTCGTTGAGCAGTTGGCCACGTTTGTCGCCCACGCTGGGTATGAGGATCTCTCGCGCAACGCGCGATTGCAACTGAAAATCAGGATACTCGACACGCTCGGCTGCGCTATCGGCGCGATCGGCGTTGAGCCCGTACGCCGGGTAAGGGCGTACGCTCGATCATGGTGTGCCGATGGGCCATGTACGTTCATAGGCGGAGGCAATGGCGCGCCGGACCGCGCGGCGCTTTTGAATGGTGCGCTCGCCCGCTATCTGGACTTTAACGACAGCTATTTGGCTCCAGGTGAAACCTGTCATCCCTCGGACAACCTTTCGGCGGTGCTGGCCGCCGCCGAGCTGGCCGACGCGGACGGCCTCACGCTGCTCACGGCGCTGGGGGTGGCTTATCAGGTGCAGTGCCGATTGAGTGACGCGGCGCCGGTACGCGCGCGCGGATTCGATCATACCACACACTTGGCCTACTCGGCATCGGCGGGCGCGGCGCGAAGCATGGGAATGGATGCCGAGCACACGGCTCACGCTATCGCAATCAGTGGCACGGCACTCAATGCGCTACGCGTGACACGGACCGGTGCGCTGTCGCATTGGAAAGGACTCGCGACGTCATTTGCGGGTTCCGCCGCGCTCGAAGCAACATTACTTGCGCGCGGCGGTATCACCGGCCCGCTCGGCGTGTTCGAGGGGAATAAAGGCTTCATCGAAGCCATTGCCGGCCCGTTCGACATCGATTGGGACCACGAGGATCTCGAGCGCATCACGGCGACCATTCTGAAGGAATTCAACGCCGAGATCCACTCGCAGACGGCAATTCAAGCCGCGCTCGATCTGAAGCTGCATTATGGTTTCGCTCCGCAGGACATCGCGACCGTGGAGCTCGAGGTTTTCGACGTCGCCTATAACATCATTGGTGGAGGCGACGAAGGAGACAAGACACTCGTGACCACGAAGGAAGACGCGGACCACAGCCTCCCATACCTCATCGCCGTAGCACTGCTCGACGGAACGGTGATGCCGGCGCAATACGACCCCGCGCGCATACTGAGTCCGGATGTGCAGGAGCTCCTCTGTCGCGTCGTCGTTCGGCCCAATCGAAGCTATTCGCGCCGATTCCCCGACGAGATGATGTCCCGTGTTCAGGTGACGTTACGCAACGGGCTGCAGTTCGACCTGGAAAGGCGGGACTATCCCGGATTCAGCACCAATCCGATGTCGTGGCACGACGTGCGGAAAAAGTTCATGACGCTCGCATCGCCCCATGCGCCGATTGATGAGCTGTCGGAGCTGACGTCAGCCATTGAGAGCCTGGAGACGCTTAAGGTCCGCGATCTCACACGGCTTCTGGCGCGGGTACGCGGACCGGCGCAACAATCAACTATGGTGGCCGCCTGAACGGCGCCCCAGACGATGGAGGGATGACGAATGACAATCATGATTGAGCGGTCCACCATCCGCGACCTGGACACGCCGCGGACGGGTGCGGAGAGCGCACCCGCGAGCGAAGGATTTGATTTCCTGCAGAGAAACAAGCGGCAGGAAAAGCCGCGCACGCACGGCATCACCGAGATTCGCGGACCATACTACACGCCGCTCGGCAAGCGCGTTTTGTCAGACATTCTGGACACCATGGGCCGTTATGTCGACACGCTCAAGTTTGCCGGCGGCTCGTTCACTCTGATGCCATTCTCGGAGCTCGTGGAGTTGATCTCACTCTGCCATGAGCACAACGTGCTCGTGTCCACGGGCGGGTTCATCGAGCGCGTCCTGACTCAAGGAGAACGCGTGGTGGACCGGTACCTGGGCACGTGCCTCGATGCGGGCTTCGACATCATCGAGCTGTCGAGCGGATTCATCACCCTCCCGGCGAACGATTGGCTGAGGCTGGTCGAGCGCGTGCGTCAACTGGGGCTCAAGGCCAAGCCGGAAGTTGGCATTCAGTTCGGCGCCGGCGGTGCGACATCTGCGGCGGAGCTCGAGACCGAAGGAACCCATGATGCCGCGTGGATGATTCAACTCGCACGGCGGTTCCTGGACGCGGGGGCGTACCAGATCATGATCGAATCCGAGGGCATCACCGAGAACGTGCGGACGTGGCGAACGGATGTCCCCGCGCGAATCATCGACGCGCTCGGTTTGGAGCACGTGATGTTCGAGGCGGCTGACCCCGCTGTCTTTGGGTGGTACGTCAAACACTATGGTCCCGAGGTGAATCTGTTCGTCGATCACAGCCAGATCGTGGAGCTCGAGTGCCTGCGCGAAGGAATCTGGGGCACTGCGAGCCTATGGGGTCGGGTCGCGACGTACAAACCATGACTGCACCATCAAGTCGCTGCCATCGGTGATGCGGACCAGCCCGAAGTTGCGCTCTACATCACCGACCGCTATCGCGAGATTTTCGCGATGCTCCGGTCCTGGCGACGATGATTGGCCGGCGAACAGAGGAGAAGTGATTGAGTGGCTTACGTTCATTAGTATTCAATGCCCGGAGTGCACGTCGCCCGAGCCATGGGCCTCCTGACGTCTATCTTAATTCCTGCGTCCCCCCGTTACGGCGAAAGCCAGGCACACAGATCACCGCTACAGTGACGTCGGATAGCTCGCGGTCGCGTTTGTGGGGGATTTTCCCGCTCGCACTCGTCGTAGTTGCGCTACTTGGTTCGGTTGCGGTCCCCGCTCGCCAAACGTGGGTCATCACAGATCTTCTCCGGGAAACGACCGAGGTTCTCGCGCCGGCCCGTCTATTGGTGGCACGGCTACAATCCGGGCTCGCGGAGGAAATTGGCGCGCTGAACGGCTATGCGCTCTCGCATGATTCGGCGTTGCTTGAGCGTTACCGCTCGACCGCGGCGGCAGATGACCGGCGACTCGCGTCCATCAACGCTCTGGCCGTGAGGCTCGACGCTACTTCGGCAGGACATGTCGTTACGGTCGGCCGTCGGATCAATGACTGGCGGCAAGTCAACGGTTCCCTGGTTGAGCACCCCAGATCCAAGGCGGATTTCGCTGCCGCCATCCCGGCGGTGCAGGCCAGCTACGACGCCTCCTTGAGTGCGATCGCAGATCTGTCAGCAGATCTCGCTGCCGGAACCGCCGCTCGAGATAACCGAGTACGCGTACTCGAGCATTTTAGCCTCATCTCTAATGCCGGTTTGGTGTTAGCTGCGCTGGCAGCACTGTTCGGGGTGACGATCCTCACACTGCGGGAGCGGCGACTCGCATCGGCGCTCCATCGTCGCGTGGAGGAGGAATCCGCCCTGCGCCAATTGGCGCGAGCTCTTAGCGCAGCCGTGACAATTGACGAGGCGCTTCAGTGCACCGTAAAGGGAGCAATTGCGACGACTGGTGCATTTGGCACCTACGTAGAATGGATGATTCCTCGCGACCACGAGGTCGAGGTCATCGCGACTGTCGGGGCGGACACGCCGACTTTACGCATACGCGGCTCGTACTCGGGATCGTTGACTGAGGATATCATTGCCCGCGGCAATCCGATCGCGTTGGCGGCGGACGCAGAAATCGCCGTACGGCTCGCAGCGCGTCTCGGCGATTCCTGCCCTGAGTGCACAAGTCTCGTCGCACCGCTTTTCTCTGGTGAGGAGACACTCGGCGTGCTCGTACTTATCCGCGACGGACCGGCGCCGGCTTTTGGCGAAGATGAGCAAAGGCAGATCCGGCTTATCGGCGATCTCGCATCGGCAACGCTGCGGCGCGTTGCTGGAATGGCGACCGAACGCCGGGCGCTCGAAGATGCTCGACGATGCGCGCGCCAGGAGGGCGCGCTGCGCGAGGCCGCCGAGGCGCTCGCCGGGGCATTCACGATTGACGATGTAACTCAGCAGATTGCTCATGCGGCGCTCAAGGCGATGGAGGGTCGCGGAACCTTCATCGAGGAGTTTGTCGCTCGACCCGGCGAATCTTCGGACGCCGTCATCGTGCGAGCAGTGTCGGGAGCCGGAGTGCCGCCACTCGAGAGTATTTGCGAATTTGCTGGCTCTTACACGGAGCAAGTGACGACGAGTGGCGAGCCCTTGCTAATCACGGATCTCGGAAACCCACCGCGCATCGCGACTGTCTGCGCATTGCAGGAAACCACTGGTGCCGCGATTGTGGTGCCGCTCGGAGGTCCCCGAACTGCGACCAGAGCGCTCTTCGTCCTGAGCCCCCCGCGCGGTCACTTTCGCTCAGACGACGTAGAGCGCGCTGCCATTTTTGGCCACCTCGCCGCGCTGGCGTATGAAAAGGTAAGACTATTGGACGAAGCCTATGAGGGTCGCCGGAAATTGGAGCGGGTGATCCAGAGTCGCTCCCGCCTGATGCGCGGCTTCAGTCACGACGTTAAGAACCCAATCGGGGCTGCCGACGGGTATGCGGAATTGCTGATCGACGGTATATACGGTGAGCTATCCTCCGAGCAACATGAGACCGTCAAGCGAATTCGACGATCCATTCATGGGGCCCTCACTCTGATCGACGACTTACACGAGCTGGCGCGCGCCGAAACCGGAAACCTTGCGCTTCCATTGGGAGCGCTCGACCTCGCTGATCTCGTGCGCACGATCGGCGAGGAGTACCAGGCTACGGCGCGGGCGAGCGGGCTGTCGCTGTCAGTTACTGCGGAGTCCGACCTCCCGGTCCTTCAAACGAGTGGGACGCGCGTCCGGCAGATCGCCTCAAACCTGTTGTCCAACGCCATCAAGTACACCGAGCAAGGCTCTGTGACTGTGCGCGCGCTTCGGCGGCGATCGGGCCCCGGAGATGGTGACGACTATGAGGTCGTCGAGTTCATCGATACCGGTCCCGGCATACCGCCAGAGAAGCAGGAGTTCATTTTCGAGGAATTCAGCCGGATTGGTGGTGACACCAAGCCAGGTGCCGGTCTCGGACTCGCGATCAGCAGGACGCTCGCCGAGGCGCTGGGAGGGCACATCTCGGTAGACAGTGAGATGGGACACGGATCGACGTTCACGCTGTGGCTTCCCCTTCACTCCACGAGAGATCCGGTCCCTGAGTCGCAGTCAGCCTCGCTGGTTAGGGGTATCGGAGGCACGGTTCGCCGGGCTCGAGAAACTGAATTGCCATCATCGTAACGGAGGTTCGCATGTCACCGGTTCGTCACGCTGTCTCAGGACCAGCTATCTCGTTCACGCTCGAGGAAGAGATGCAGCTCGTTCGACGTGAACTCGCCACGGCATCCGCCAGGATCGCGCGCACCCTGGTCAAGATGGGACCGTTGCGGGTCACACTGGTCGGGATTCGCGCGGGCGGTTCTCTCCACGAACACACCTCTCCGGGGCCAGTGACGATTCATGTGCTCGAAGGAGCAATGGAGGTTGTGACGCGGGAGAAGACGTGGCCGCTCCCTGCCGGCGCTCTGTTGTCCCTCGATGCCGGTGTGCCGCACGCAGTCGAGTCGACACATGGTAGTCTCTTCCTGCTGACGGTCGTGACTCCGGCTCAGGATGAACCGCGGGCAACGTGAAGCAGATTGATCTCGGCGACATCACTGCGGCGCGTGAGCGCATTACCGCCGCGATCGTACGGACGCCAGTCATTGCCGCACTTGCACTTCGTGATCGACTGACGGGTCCGCTCCATATCAAGCTGGAGAGTCTCCAGCGGACGGGCTCGTTCAAGGATAGAGGCGCGCTCAACCGGCTCCTGGCATTGACGCCTGAGCAACGTGCGTGCGGCGTTGTAACTGCGAGTGCGGGCAATCACGCGCAGGCTGTGGCGTACCATGGATCCCGGCTGGGCATCCCCGTGCAGGTGGTCATGCCTGAGCACACGCCGCTGATCAAAGTGTCGAACACGCGACAATTCGGGGCCGAGGTGCACTTTTGCGGCACCACGCTGTCCGACGCGATGGTCGAGGCTCGGCGTCTCGAGGCGGAGAACGGCTACGTCATGGTGCACGCGTTCGACGATGAGCGTGTGATCGCGGGACAGGGCACGATCGGACTCGAGCTGCTCGAGCAGCTCCCCGAGATGACCGCGGTCATCGTGCCGATCGGCGGTGGTGGATTGATCTCGGGAATCGCGATCGCGCTGAAGGAACGTCAGCCAAACATCAGGATCTTTGGCGTCGAGGCGGCCGTTGCCGCATCTGCCATGGCTTCGCGGCAGGCCGGTAAACCTGTGAAGATCGAGACGTCGGAGACGATTGCGGACGGGATTGCCGTCAAGCGGGTTGGCGATCGCACCTTCCCCATCATCGAGCGCTACGTTGACGACATCGTATCCGTAAGCGAAGACGAAATCGCCAGCGCCGTACATCTCCTGCTTGAGAATGAGAAGCTCCTGTCAGAGGGGGCGGGCGCAGTGCCTCTGGCAGCTATTCTGGCCGGCCGTCTTCCACTCCGACCGTCGGACGTTACGGTGATGGTGCTCTCTGGAGGCAACATCGACGTGAACTTGCTCGAGCGCATCGTCAATCGCGGTCTGGTTACCGACGGCCGGCTCGTGCAACTCGCCATCACCGTGCCGGACCGGCCCGGCAATCTCGCAAAGCTCACTCAGCTCGTAGCTGCGGCCGGAGCGAACGTCCTCGAAGTGGCGCATCGGCGCGCGTACGCCGACATCTCCGTGCGCGATGTCGAAATCGTCTTCCAGCTCGAAACGCGTGGGCGCGATCACGTTGAGGCAATCATCGCGCAGCTCGAGGCCCACGACATGCGCGTGCGCGAGGAGACATGAGTCG
>JBBQFZ010000076.1:0-12285 GCA_038322455.1 Gemmatimonadales bacterium
TACATGGCTGCCGCAGTGAAGGCGGCTGCGTTCGCCGCGTTCTTCAGGCTATGGCTGGAAGCTTTTCCGGCGCTTCTCGCCACTTGGCACAATTCGGTGTGGTGGCTCGCCGCGGTTACGATGGTCGTCGGCAATCTCGTCGCCCTCGCACAGAGAAACATCAAGCGACTTCTCGCCTACTCCAGCATCGCCCACGCCGGCTATATCCTCGTCGCACTGACGGTGGGTACCCGGCTCGGGAGCTCGGCGTTCATGTTCTATCTCTTCGCGTACACGATGGCGACGCTCGGATCCTTTGCCGTCATCGTCGCCCTCGGAAATCGCGGCGAGGATAACATGGGCGTTGAAGAGTATGCGGGGCTCTGGAATGTGCGTCCCGGTCTTGCCGTCGCGATGGCGGTATTCATGCTGGCGCTGCTCGGCTTTCCGATTTTTGGCGGTATCGGATTCTTCGCCAAGTGGTACGTGATCCAGGCCGCGCTTCAGGCACCGTTCCCGCAGACGAGGCTGGCTATTTTGCTGGTGCTCACAAGCGTCGTGAGCGCCGGATACTATCTGTACGTCGTAATGGTGATGTTCATGAAGCCAAGAAACGCCGGTGCCGCGCTGCCGGAGCGGACCGGTGGTTTCACGAGGGCCGTCGTGTGGGGCTCGGCCGCGGTCATCCTGATCTTTGGATTGTTTCCCGACGCCATCGTTGCGTTCACGCGACGCAGCGCGCCGAGTTTGACGACCGATGCGGCCCCCGAGCTGAGAGCGATCCCAATGCCACGCCCCGTCAACGCGTCAAAGGCCGAGATCGTAACTCTGCGCTCCGATTCCTCACCCAGCGGGCGCTAAACCGCCATGGGCGGGCCGTTCTCGCAAGCGATTTTTCGTGAATACGACATTCGCGGAATCGCGGGAAAAGATCTTACCGAAGAGGTAGCAGCTGCGGTCGCCGGCGCATACGCGGCGTTTTTGGCTGAAAAACGGGTGAAGGGAGCGGTTGCGATTGGCCGCGACAACCGGCCGTCGGGGGAAAAGCTCCACGCGGCGCTGGTGGCTGGTCTTCTGGCCAGTGGAATCGATGTAGTTGATATCGGGATCGTGCCCACCCCGCTCGCGTACTGGGCGCAGCACAACCTGGATGTTGTCGGCGGAATTCAGATCACCGGCTCCCACAATCCGCCCGAGTACAATGGTTTCAAGCTTGGCTTGGGTCGCACGTCGATTTACGGGGCGGACATTCAGCATATCTACGATCTCGCCGTCGCCGGCCACTTTCCCAACGGGGCGGGGTCCCTCCGTCACGAAGACGTGATCGACCGCTACATCGACGACGTCGTTGCCCGCGTAGGGATGCTGCCCGATCAGATGAAAGTTGTGCTCGACTGCGGGAATGGGGCGGGAGCGCTGGTTGTCCCTAAACTTTTTCCGAAGCTCGGAATAAACGCGCGCTGCCTGTTCTGTGAGAGTGACGGCACTTTTCCCAACCATCATCCCGACCCGACGGTTCCGAAGAATCTCGAAGCCCTCGTTGCGGCGGTGAAGAGTGACAAGGCCGACATCGGAATCGCGTTCGACGGCGACGCCGACAGAATTGGCGTGATCGACGATCGCGGGGAGATCATCTGGGGCGACTATCTCCTCATCGTGTACGCGCGCGACGCCCTCGCGCGGACGGGCAGGGGGCAGTCTATCGTCTTCGATGTGAAGGCGTCGCAGGCACTACCGGAAGCCGTCGAGAAGGCGGGCGGAATTCCCGTAATGTGGAAGACCGGTCACTCGCTGATCGAGATGAAAATGCACGAGACCCGCGCGCCGGTTGGCGGCGAGATGTCGGGGCACATGTTCTTCTCCGAGGGATTCTATGGATTCGACGATGCGCTCTACGGCGCGGCGAGACTTCTGCGGATCGTAGCCGACTCTGGCAAGACGATTCGGGAGCTGCTCGCCGATGTGCCGCGCTTCGTCTCCACGCCGGAGATCCGGGTCGATTGTCCGGACGATCGGAAGTTCGGCATCGTAAAGGATGCGACAAAGTATTTCGCCGATAGGCACGAGGTGAACACGGTGGACGGCGTCCGCGTGCTGTTCGGCGACGGCTGGGGCCTTATCCGCGCGTCGAACACTCAGCCTGTGCTCGTCATGCGATTCGAAGCGCGGTCCGGCGAACAGCTCGCAAAGATTCAGTCCGAGATGGAAGGCTGGCTCCGCGCCCAGGGCGTGGCGGTCTGAGCCGATGCCACGACGGCGCCTCGTCCTTGGGCTACTCATCGTCGCGGCTGCGCTCATTGGAGGCCGCCTCCTTTCGGCGCTATACGCTGATTACACGTGGTACGGCGCCATCGGTGCTACCCAGCTCTGGAGCGAGCGTACGGGCGATTTGTTGCTCGTCTATGGGATAGGGTGTGCAATCGCGGTCCTCGTGACCTTCGTGAATCTCTCAGCTCTGAGCCGTAGCATCGAATCTTTGACACTTCCGCGGCGGCTTGCCAACGTTGAGTTCGGCGAGGCCGTGCCGCGAAAATATCTCGACCGGTTCGCATTCGTCATCTCGGTCGCGATTGCAGCAGCCCTTGCGCCCGCGCTTCCAATGTGGACGCAGCTCGCCCTGGCGCGACTGCCCGTCACTTTTCGCGAGACAGATCCGTTTTTTCACCACGATCTGGCCTTCTATACGACGTGGCTACCATTCGAGAAAGCGCTCTACTCCTGGACCATGCTGCTCGTGGTTGCCGTGTCGACGCTCGTCGTGATCCTGTATTCGCTGACGCCTGGTCTGAGATGGGAACGAGCCGGTCCGAAAATGAGCGCGCACGTAAGGCGACATCTCAGCGTCCTTGCGGCGCTGCTGCTGCTCATCACGATGTGGAGCTATCGGCTCGAATCGTACGATCTTCTCATTCACGGCACCGGCGATGAAGGCGCATTCTCATACGTCGATCATCAGTGGCTTCTCCCCGGCCTTTTGCTCCTCTCGATCGTGACCGCGGCGGCAGCGATCACTGTGCTCGTCAGCGGGTGGACGGGTCAGATGCGTACGAGCTTCGTAGCCGTAACGGTGGTGATCATCCTTTCGGTGACGGTGCAGGAGCTCGTGCCGCAAGTCGTCAAGCGCGTTACTCCGAAATCGGTCCAGGCAGCCCGCGAGCGCTCGTATCTGGCGACGAGGCTGGATTTTACCCGCAATGCGTACGACTCGATCTACGTGTCGGACGACTTGTTGCGGCGGTCAGCCGTATCCGCGGCAATCGACAGCGTCAGCGCGAATGCCATCGGCCAGCAGCTGCTCCGGCAGGATTCGCTGGTGTACCCCGGGGCGCGTGGCATCGTCACTGTGTCCGATCCCCGGCTCGCCGTCGCGGGCCAGCGGCTCGGTGAAGGACTGTCGCGGCTGGCTTACGCATGGGCCTATCAATCCGCCGACCTGTTGTCCGACTCGGTCCCCCGACGTGCCCGAGTAGTCGCCGTACGCGACGCTCGAACCCGTATTCGCCATCTTGCACCGCTGTTTGCACAGGGCAGCACGGTAGAGGCGAGGTTTCATGCGGACACTCTGTACTGGCAGCTCGAGCTTTACATGGCGTCATCCGATTTTCCCCTCAGTCGGCATGTCGTTCTGGGCGGAGATGCTCGCACCTTTTTCAGACACGCGGGGACGGCTCTGGTGAATGGGCGAACTGCTCGTGTGCTGATCGCGGCCGATCCGGCTCCCGACCCGATCTCTCAAGCGTGGCTGACCGCGTTTCCCAGCAGCGCCGATTACAGGGCGCCGGGCCTCGCGCGTGAGCTGACGAATGTCCCATGGCAACCGCTCTCGACTGAGCCGACAGCTGTCACAGATTCGACTTTTCGCTCGGCCGTAACCCGCCTCTACAATCGTATGAGAGCGGCTCTCGCCGCGGCGGACCTCAAGGCATTCGGAGCGGCTTACGATTCACTCGGCGCGTTGATAGGGCCTCACAGGTGACCGCTGCTCCGCGCACCGCGGTAATTGCTGTCGGTGGCAACGCGCTGTCTCCTCCGGGGGAGCATTCCACGATCGGCGATCAGTTCCGCCACAGCAGGGCGAGCCTTGCCCCAATCGTGGATCTCGCGCTCGAAGGATGGCGGGTCGTCGTCGTTCACGGTAACGGCCCACAGGTCGGCGACGAGCTCGTTCGCAACGAGAAGGCGCGCAGCGAAGTCGCGCCGCTCCCCCTTGGTGTTCTCGTCGCGGGAACCGCCGGATGGATCGGTTACATGCTCCAACAGTCTCTCGAGAACGCGCTCCGTGAAGCGGGAAGTGCGCGCGATGTCGTAACCGTCCTCACTCAGGTAGAGGTCGCGGCCGACGATCCCGCTCTCAAGGATCCAAAGAAATTCATCGGTCACGGAATCTCCATCGCGCGTGCGCGTGAGCTCCGGTCGCAGGGCAACCCGGTAAAGAAAGATGCCAAGGGGCGCCTGAGGCGCGTTGTAGGCAGTCCAATGCCACTCGCGATTCATGAGCTCTCGACGATCCGGACGCTCGTCGAGCGGGATACGATTGTCATCGCATGCGGTGGAGGCGGGGTGCCTGTTTACCGCGATGCGTCGTTCGGGCTCGAAGGTATCGACGCCGTAATAGACAAGGATCTGGCTGCCGCGGTTCTTGCGAGAGAGCTGGGCGCCGAGCTGTTCATGATCCTCACCGACGTGGACGCAGTCTACACTGGCTGGGGAACCGACCAGCAGCGGATGATCGGCTCGATGACAGTGGCTGAGGCAGGCCGGCTGGGGAAGGAAGGCGCATTCGGCGAGGGAAGCATGGCGCCCAAGGTTGCTGCCGCCGCGGACTACGTGCGTCGAACAAACGGCCGTGCCATTATTACGGAGTTGAGCAAGGGAAGAGCAGCAGTGCAGGGAATGGGCGGCACCGAGATCGTCCCCTAAATCACAACACTCGACAAGGAAAGCGCCGCACATGCGCTCGGAGCAAGAGTGAACATTCACGAGTACCAGGCAAAGGACATCTTCCGGAAGTACGGCATACCGATCCCTCCCGGGGACGTTGCCACGACGCCGGAGGAAGCAGAAGCGATCGCGCGCAAATTCGGCACGACCGTGGTGATCAAGGCGCAGGTTCACGCCGGTGGGCGAGGAAAGGCTGGCGGCGTCAAGCTGGCCCGGACGCCAGAAGATGCGAAGAGCATTGCCGCGCAGATCCTCAAGCTCACGATCAAGGGACTGCCGGTGCAGAAGGTGCTGGTGACACCCGCGGCCGACATCGCGAGCGAAGCCTACGTGGGCATCATCGTCGATCGTGCTTCCAAGCGAGCGGTATTCATGGCGAGCCCGGCCGGCGGCATTGATATCGAGGAGGTCGCGGCCACGACGCCCGACAAAATACTTCGGCATCCGGTGGACCCGCGCTACGGTCTCCAGATGTACGAGGCGATGCAGCTGGCGTTTTTCCTCTACTCGGACATAAAGCAGGTCCGCGCGACCGCAAAGATTCTGATTCAGCTCTATAAGGCGTTCTCCGAGAACGGCGGCTCGCTCGCGGAAATAAATCCCCTGGTGACCACGCCGGCGGGTGAGGTCGTTGCGCTCGACGCCAAGATGGTCATCGATGACAACGAGCTCGATCGACGGCCGGACATCGCGGCGCTGCGCGACGAATCGTCCGAGGATCCCGCCGAGGTGGAGGCGCGAAAGGCGAGCCTCACGTTCATCAAGCTGGATGGAAATGTCGGTTGCATCGTCAACGGCGCCGGCCTGGCGATGGCGACGATGGACCTCGTGAAATACTACGGCGGGGACCCGGCAAATTTCCTGGACATTGGCGGCTCTTCGAATCCGGAGAAAGTTGTCGCCGCGCTCGGGATCATCACTGGCGATCCGAACGTCAAGGCCATCCTGTTCAATATTTTCGGTGGAATCACGCGCACCGACGACGTCGCGAACGGGATCGTGACCGCCATCAAGCAGAGCCCGCTCAAAGTCCCCCTTGTCATTCGACTGACCGGGACCAACGAGGAGATCGCGCTCGAGATTCTCAAGGCGAACGGCCTGTCCGCCATGACCGACATGGACGAAGCCGTGAAGAAAGCGGTCGCGCTCGCGACTGGAGGAAAGGCCGCGTGAGTATTTTCATCGACAAGAACACGCGCCTTCTGGTGCAGGGCATCACCGGACGCGATGGCTCGTTTCACGCCAAGCAGATGCTCGAGTACGGAACGAAGGTCGTCGGCGGCGTGACACCCGGAAAGGGCGGCCAGGAGTTCGAGGGCACGGTGCCGATCTTCAACACCGTTGCCGAGGCAGTGGAGCAGACGGGCGCGAACGCTACGGTGATCTATGTTCCTCCGATATTCGCGGCTGACGCGCTGATGGAGGCGGCTGATGCCGGCATACCATTTATCGTCGGAATTACTGAAGGCGTCCCCGTTCTCGACATGACTCGCGTCTATCCGTTCGTGAAGGACCGCGGCTCGCGGCTGCTCGGACCGAACTGCCCAGGGCTCATCTCGCCGGGCGAATCGAAGGTGGGTATCATCCCCGGAAGAATCTGCATTAGCGGACCCGTTGGTCTGGTGAGTCGGTCGGGCACCCTGACGTACGAAGTAGTCTACCAGATGACGCGCGCGAAGATCGGTCAGACGACGTGCGTTGGAATCGGCGGCGATCCGATCAACGGGACGAATTTCATCGACTGCCTCGATGCGTTCGAAAAGGATCCCAAGACCGAAGCAGTCGTGATGATCGGTGAGATCGGGGGCACCGACGAGCAGGAAGCCGCGAAGTTCGTACGGGAGAAGATGAAGAAGCCCGTAGTCGGGTTCATTGCCGGCCAGACTGCGCCACCAGGACGCCGCATGGGGCACGCCGGCGCAATCATCTCCGGCTCCGCGGGCACTGCCGCGGAAAAGATGCAGGCCTTCGAAGAGAACGGCGTCGCCGTGGCAAAACGACCGATAGACGTCGTCGATTTACTCAAACGCGCAATGCGCTAGCACAGAGATATAAATGGCACGTAACAGAACGCTCACTATCATCAAGCCCGACGCCTTCAACGCCGCAAAGGCGGGGCTTATCCTCGCGCTGCTCGAGAAGGCGGGATTCAAGGTCGTTTCATCCCGCGTGATGCAATTGACAGAGGCGCAGGCGGCGGCCTTCTATTCGGTCCACAAGGACCGTCCTTTCTTTGCCCCCCTCGTGCGCTTCATGACTTCGGGGAAGTGCATGCCGCTGGTGCTCGAGCGCGGTGATGCGGTCGCCACGCTCCGAAAGACCATCGGTGCGACCGATCCTGCCGAGGCCGAGACGGGAACCGTCCGGAAGCTCTACGCGGAATCGAAGGAGCGGAACGCCATCCACGCTTCGGACTCGGATGAGAATGCCGACCGTGAGTCGAAGTTCTTTTTCGCGGAGTCGGATCTCGTCTAGGCCCCCCTGAACAGTTGGCCCCGTCTAAAAAAAAGCTTGGCAGACCGACTGGAATAAGGGGCATAAACCCGCTAGGTTAAAGGGCTTATGCTGTCCTTCGACCTCCGCTCGCTCGAGACCAAAGCTGCACCAGTTGACGGCTCGATTGGTCCGGACGATCCGATCTGGCAGGAAGGTGACAATCGCCCCGCGGAGCCGATCGGCGTCACGGGACGCTTGTCGTCTGCCGGGGATGGCAGATTTTATTTCAAGGGTAGAATCGAAGGGCGCGTTTCAATGCCGTGCCGTTTTTGTCTGGAGCAGGTCGACGTCGACGTTGACGAGGAGGTAAACTTCCTCCTGGCGGAGACTGGAGCCGAAGAAGCTGATGATCCCGATGTGTTTCTCTACGATCCGAATGCAAGGAATCTGGATCTTCGTGCATCGGTGAGGGAGACATGGCTGTTATCGGCGCCTGCGTACGTCCAGTGCAAGGAGGATTGCAAGGGATTGTGCGCGACTTGCGGCACCAATCTCAACGAAAGCACCTGCAGCTGCACGCAACGAACGACCGACTCGCGCTGGAACGCGTTGCTCAAGCGATAGAGCCGCGCTCCGGCTATCCACAACCTTAAGGAACAGAAACAATGGCCGTACCGAAGCGACGCACGTCAAAGAGAAAGAAGCGCGCGCGCAACACCCATAAGACCGCGCCTGCGATCGTGATTCAGAAGTGTCCGCGCTGCCAGAGCATGAAGCGTCCACATCATGTCTGCGAAGAATGCGGGTACTACGCGGGCGAGCAGCGAGTAGAGCCGAAGGAAGCCTAGTTTGGCGCGGATCGCGTTGGATGCGATGGGGGGGGATTTTGCTCCCAAAGCGCCAATCGCCGGTGCTCTGCTGGCTCTGCAGGAGCTCGAAGACCGCCACACCGTTCAGCTGGTTGGACAGACGGCCGTCATCGAGTCCCAGCTCGCCAATCTGCTCGCGGGCGAGTTGTCTTCCGCATCCTCGGTCAGGAAGCGCGTCCAAATCGTCGAAGCGCCTGACGTCATCGAGATGTCCGAGAAGCCGACCGCCGGCCTCCGCAAGAAGCCGAACAGCTCGATGGTGTTGGGAATCCGCATGCAGGTGGAAGAGAATTCCGATGCGTTCGTCTCCGCCGGCAATACCGGCGCCCAGATGGCGACGTCGGCCATGCTGCTCAAGCTGCAGCCCGGACTAACCAGGCCGGCCATCGCCACTGTCTTTCCAACGGTCGGCAAACCTGTCATCGTTCTGGACTCGGGCGCGAACGTAGACTGTTCGGCTCGGGAGCTGGTTCAATTCGCGTGGCTTGGCGCTGTCTACGCGGAGTGCATCTTCGGTCGCCGAAATCCATCGATCGGCCTGCTGTCGATCGGTGAGGAATCGGAGAAGGGAAACGCGGTGGTGAAGGAGGCAAATGCTCTCTTCAAGAAGGCGGGCTTCAACTTTCACGGGAACCTCGAGGGCCGCGATCTTCCAGTCGGCACCAACGATCGGGGCGCGTTCGACGTCGTCATCTGCGACGGATTCGTGGGCAACATCGTGCTCAAGTTCTACGAGGCGGTGGCCCCGATGATCGTGAAGCTCCTGAGCGAGCACCCGGGAATCAATCCCGAGGACGTGCGGAGCGCGCTCAAGGGGTTCGACTCGAGCGAGTATGGCGGAGCGCCTCTGCTTGGGGTCCGCGGGGTCAGCATCATCTGCCACGGCAACTCGTCCCCGCGCGCGATAAAGAACGCGATCAAAGTCGCGGTCCGCGCTGTCGAGACGGGGATGAACGACCAGATCGGCCGGCGGCTCGAAGCCGCGGCACCGGCGATCAACGCGGCCGTGGAGCTCGCATGAAGCGTCCCGTCGCGGCGATCTCGGGGACGGGAAGGGGGCTGCCGGCGCACGTGATGACGAATCACGATTTCGCGGCGATCGGGGTCGAGACTTCGCACGAGTGGATCATGGAGCGCAGCGGAATTTCCGAACGCCGCATCGCCCGCAACGGCGAGAGCACCTGCTCGATGGCGGCCGATGCTGCACGGAAGGCGATGGAGGCGGCCGGCGTTCAGGCCGGGCAGATCGATGTCATCGTCCTCAGCACCGCCACGCCCGACAGACTCCTCCCGGCGACGGCCGTCGATGTCCAGGCGGAGCTGGGCGCAGCGCGCGCCGCCGCGTTCGACGTCGGTGCCGCCTGCAGCGGATGGCTCTATGCGATGGCCACTGCCGAAGGTCTCATCATGTCGGGTACCGCCGAGACCGCACTTGTGATTGGGTCGGAGAAGATGAGTGCGATCATCGACTGGAAGGACAGAGCTACGTGTGTCCTCTTCGGCGACGGTGCGGGCGCCGCCGTGCTCACGCGCAGCAAGCAGGGCAAGGGAATCCTCTCCACCTACATGCGAAGCGATGGAAAGCTTGCCGATCTGCTCTATCGACCCGACGGCGGTGCTACGACCCCCATGTCCGCGGACGTCCTGGAGAAGCGCTCGCACCTCGTACGAATGGCGGGTCGAGAGGTGTTCAAGCACGCCGTCCGCTCGATGGCGGATGCGGCCGATCGCGCGCTCGACGGGGCTCGACTTACCGCCTCCGACATCGATCTTCTCATCCCTCATCAAGCGAACGTGCGGATCATCGAAGCGACCGCCAAACATTCGGGCATTCCGATGGACAAGGTCTACGTGAACGTCGACCGTTACGGCAACACTTCCTCGGCGTCGATTCCAATCGCGCTCAACGAGGCGATCGAGTCGGGACGGGTGAAAGATGGATCAACCGTGATGATGGTCGCATTCGGCGCCGGATTCACCTGGGGATCCATGGTCGTCCGCTTCTAGCGGTGGACATCGTACTGCTTTTCCCCGGGCAGGGCTCCCAGAAGCCCGGCATGGGAAAGGATCTCGCGGAGACATTTCCCGTGGCGCGGGGAGTTTTCGGCGAAGTCGATGCCGCGCTTGGCACCGATTTGAGTCGGCTTTGCTTCGAGGGGCCGGCCGACGAGCTCACCGCAACGAAGAACGCACAGCCCGCACTTTTCGCGCATGGCGCCGCAGTGTGGGCCCTAGCCAAGGAAGTGCTGACTCCGCACGTGCGCGCTGCAGCCGGACATTCCCTCGGCGAATTCACGGCTTATCACGCGGCCAATTCGCTCGGAGTCGGCGGGGCTTCGCGCCTCGTACGCCGGCGTGGCGAGCTGATGTTCGAAACCGGCGTGGCGAGACCGGGCACAATGGCCGCGATACTCGGCACTACTACCACGCCGATTACCGACCTGTGCGAGCGCGCAACGAAAGAGGCGGGGCTGGTCGTGCCCGCCAACTTCAACACCGATGAGCAGACGGTGATTTCCGGCGAGATCGCGGGCGTGGAGCGCGCGATGGAGCTCGCGAAGGAAGCGGGCGCCAAGCGCGCGATCAGACTACCTGTGAGTGGCGCCTTTCATTCGCCACTCATGGAGCCGGCGGTCGTCGGCCTTACCAACGCGATTGTCACAGCCGCGTTTACCGACCCCGACTTTCCTGTCTATTCCAATGTCACTGCCGAGGCGAACACGACGGCGGCGAACGCGAAAGATCTGCTTCTCAGGCAGATCACATCTCCCGTGAAATGGTCAACAGAAATTCGGAACATCGCGAAGCGCTTTCCGGATGCGGTGTACGTTGAGATGGGGCCCGGGAATGTTCTCAGTGGCCTGATGGGCCGACTCGTCAAAGGGGCACGCACATTCGCGTGCGGAACCGCGGCGGAAACCGAGAAGCTGCTGCACATGGTAGCGTCATGAATATCGATCTCAAAGGTAAGAACGCGCTCGTCACCGGAAGCACGCGCGGAATCGGTCGCGCGATCGCTGAGGCCTTGTCGGGCAGCGGTGCGCGCGTCGCGGTCGTTGGGCGCGATCTCGCTCGGGCCGAAGAGGCTGCGGCCGCGATCGGCAACAATGCCAAAGGCTTCGCCGCCGATGTGAGCGATACGACTGCGGTCACCAAGCTTGTGGCCGACGTCGAAGCCGCCTTCGGGTCCATCGATATCCTCGTCAACAACGCCGGCATCACGCGCGACAATCTGGTGATGCGGCTCAAGGATGAGGATTGGGACGCCGTGCTAGACGCGAATCTTCGCGGTGCCTTCGGCGCAATTCGCGCAGCATCCCGGGGGATGATGAAACGCCGCGCCGGCCGCATTATCAACGTGGCGAGCATCGTTGGCATCATCGGCAACAAGGGGCAGGCCAACTACGCGGCGAGCAAGGGCGGCCTTATCGCGCTCACCAAATCGGTCGCCAAGGAGCTGGCGTCCCGCAACATTCTTGTCAACGCGGTCGCCCCTGGCTTCATTGAAACGGAGATGACGGCCGCGATGACTCCGGAGGCCCGCACCGCGCTGGGGCAGGAGATTCCCCTGGAGCGGCTTGGCACTGTTGCCGACGTCGCAAGCGCCGTGACCTTTCTCGCCTCGGACCATGCATCGTACATCACCGGCCAGGTCTTTGTCGTGGACGGCGGCATGGTGATGTAGCCCGAGGATGTCTCCGGCAAGTCAGTTGAACAGCGATGTAACGTTGTATCAGATATTCGGTTAGGTATATTACAGCACACCCCATAAACACGAGGAATTCCATCAAATGGCCGACAATTCCAACAAGGTCAAAGACATCATCGAGAAGGAGCTTGGCGTCGAGCGTGAAAAGCTTACGAATGAGGCGAGCTTCATCGAGGATCTCGGGGCTGACAGCCTGGACATCGTCGAGCTCGTGATGGAGTTCGAGAAGGAGTTCAATATCGACATCCCCGACGAAGACGCCGAGAAGCTGCGGACCGTTGGTGACGCGCTCGGTTATCTGAACCAGAAGGTCGGAGCGTAATGAAGCGACGCGTCGTCGTCACTGGCATG
>JBBQFZ010000077.1:0-12152 GCA_038322455.1 Gemmatimonadales bacterium
GTTTCAGGTTTTGAAATCTCCCCGGGATACTGAAATGGACCCCGGATCATAGATCTCGCCTCGCACATCCATCGATCTCAACTTCGATTTTCAAACAGTTCGCGCACCATTCATCCGGTGGCTTTTTAAATTCGTGTGCCGATTCTCCGGCAGCCTTGAAGAATAAACCTGTTCGGTTCATTCGTCAAGTGATTGGAAGCAAATTTTATTGGCTTGCCTTTGTCCCCGTGATTCCTGAGCTGCTTTTTAACGCCAGTCGGAATGGGATTCCCAAGCTAGCTGCCCTTGAGTGCGAGTTCAAGGCCCCGGCATCGGTAAAATGCTGGTCCCTCCTCCCCTTCGCTCGTACTTTTGCGAAGCCTTCCAACTCGAGGTGGTGCATAGCAACTGTCGGCGTTTGAGCGGAACGACATGTGTCGTCGTGAATCCTGCCGCGGGCCGGGGCCGGATTCGCCACGCAGCTCCACAGATTCGCAGTGTCTTCGCCGCGCGTGGCATCACTGACGTGGTCGAGACAGCGGCGCCCGGCGAAGAAGAAGTGCTGGCGCAACAACTCGTCAACGGCGGCGCGACAACCATCATCGCCGTTGGTGGTGACGGGACGTGCAGCGGCGTAGCAAATGGGATCCTGCGGTCAGGGATCAAATGCCGTCTAGCAGTCCTCCCCTGCGGGACCGGCAACGATTTCGCAAAGACACTCGGCGTCGCCAGGCACACACCGGAAATGATTGCCGATCTCGCTCTTCGCGGAGAAGAGACGCGGATAGACGTCGGCCTCGCCGATGGCCGTTATTTTCTCAACAGTTGCGGGTTTGGCTTCGATGCGGCAGTGCTCGAGGCAAGCAACCGCGTGCGTTTTCTCGCCGGAAACGCTGTCTACATTTATTCAGCGCTCACCAAGCTCCTCACGTACCGGGGCGTGCACACATCGGTCCGTGGAGCTCCCGGCGTCGAAGGAGGAAAGATGTTGATGGTCATCGTCTCCAATGGGCGGTGGCTCGGCGGTGCGTTCAAAATCGCCCCCACCGCTTCCGTTCTCGACGGAAGGCTCGATGCCTGCTTCTTCCTCGATGCAAACGTCTTTAGGCGCGTGCGACTCTTTGCCGGAGCCATGCGCGGTACGCATCTGAACATGCAATCTGTGCGCAGCACCGACTTTGCGCGGCTCGCGCTTACCTTTCCAGCCAACGCCAACATCGAAATGGATGGCGAGCTCAGAATAGCCACATCGACAACCGTTGAAATCAGCTGCGTGCCGAGTGTGCTGTCGGTGCTTGCCGCACCCGGCGCACTCGCCTGATTCAGGATCGAGGTTAGATAGGCGAATCGTGAGAACCACGGAATCACCCGGCACAACGGTGATCTCGTGACTCACGGAAGCGCGATTTCCACCGATGGGTCCCGCGATGAGGCAAACGGGCGTGAGGCCAAGGGGCGTGATGCGTTCCATGCCTCGTCGTCGTAGCTTTGCTTTCAGATGCTCAAGCCACTCATCATCGGGATTGCCGGCGGATCGGGATCCGGCAAATCGACGGTCGCGAACAACGTCGCGGAACTGCTCACGACATCGTCGGTGGCCTTTATCGACATGGACGCGTACTACAAGAACTTCTCTTCTCTTACGCTCGACGAGCGCAAAAAGCTCAACTGGGATCATCCCGACGCTTTCGACTACGACCTGCTTTGCGCCCATCTCGAAGCGCTGGGCAGACGGGAGCCGATCGAGAAGCCCGAATACGATTTCGTGACCCATCTCCGCCGCCCCGCACCAACCCGCGTTGACCCCGCGGACGTGATCGTCATCGACGGGATCCTGCTGTTTGTCGATGAGAGGGTGCGGGAGCTGTGCGACGTCAAGGTGTTCGTCGACGCAGACGCCGATATCAGGATCATCCGCAGAATCGAGCGCGACACGCACGTCCGCGGACGGCCGGTCGACGAGATCATCGAGCAGTATCTGTCAACGGTGCAGCCGATGCATCTCCAGTTCGTCGAGCCGAGCAAGCGCTATGCGGACGTGATCGTGCCGCGGGGTGGACACAACACGATCGCCATCGAGATGATCGTCGCTAAGATTCAACGGCGGCTACAGCACGCCTCCTCAGGTGCGGCGGCGCGGCATACACCATCAGCGCAGCGGCGAGCACCCCCAGCGCAAACATGACCGACCAGACTCCCGCAGGACCGATAGCGCCGAGGAGCTGAGTCCCCATCCAGGGCCCAAGCGTCAGCGCAATGCTGAGCGACATGCTGTACGCTCCCATGTAGGCACCTCGGAGCGACACTGGCGCGACTTCCCCGAGGTGTGCTGCCATGGCCGGGAAGAGCATCATCTCCCCAAAAGTCCAGATGACCACCAGCGCGAGGATGCCGCCGGCCGAAGAAAGGAAAGCGAGGCCGCCGAAACCGATCGCGAAGAGCAACGACCCTGTTACAAGCGACCACGTGTTCGGCCAGCGAGCGGTCGCGGCGCTGAGCGGCACCTCGAGCGCAACGATGAGGAGCGTGTTGATGGTGAACAGCGTGCCGTAAAACGCCGGCGACATTCCGAGATACTGCACCATGTAGAGCGGCAGCGCGGACTCGTGCTGAAAGAACACGATCCCAACCATCACCGACGCGAGGAGAAAGATCGCGAGTCTTCTATCCCGGAAGATGCTCCTGACTTCGATGTGCGCGTCGTCGACTGGCGGGGGCGTTCCTCTCCCTCCGGTCGCCAGTCGCCATGCCGTGAGCGTGAGTACCGCGCCGGCAACGAGCGTGGTGGCCGCGTCGACGACGAACATCGCTCGGAATGAGACCGTCGCCAAAAAACCACCGAGCGCCGGGCCGATGCTCATACCCAGGTTGATGGCCAGGCGGTTGAGGGCGTACGCCGGTTTCCGCTGGGCGGCGGTTACCACGTGAGTTATCGCCGCCAGGCTGGTGGGACGAAACATCTCGGCGCAGGCTGCCCAGAGGACCGTCATTCCGACCACCATCGGGAAGCTCCGCGCCAGCGGATACAGGAGGAGCGCCAGCCCGGACGATATCAACGACGCGCGCATGATCGGCAACGCCCCGATCCGGTCGCTCAGTTTTCCAGCCATCGGTCCCGTGAGTGTCGCGGTCGCTCCGTAAACCGCAAATACGAACCCGGCCCGCGCGAGCGAGAAGTGGAGCTCGCGCGTGAGATACAATACCAGAAACGGGAGGATCATCATCCCCGCTCTATTGATCAAATTGGTCGCGAAGAGCAGCCACACTTCGCGGGGCAGGCCACTCAGTCCACGCCATGGATTGAGCGGAGAGCGAACAAACGAAAGCGGCCACCGATCGGGTGGCCGCTTCGCTTCACGTATTGTCGGCTCAGTTGTCAGGCCCATAATGCGCCGTGCAGGAATCGAACCTGCAACCTAATGATTAAGAGTCATTTGCTCTGCCAATTGAGCTAACGGCGCGTTCAGTTCGCTTGGCGCGCCAGGAGGGAATCGAACCCCCGACCCACAGCTTAGAAGGCTGTTGCTCTATCCAACTGAGCTACTGGCGCGTTAGGAGCGAATACTAGCGGTTCTATCCACTCGAATCAATTACTGATCGCACGCCATCGTGCGAACAGTCGGAGCGACGAGCGACGCAGATCAGTCGCCTTCTGAAGCAAGGCTTTCCGCGAGCGCCCGCTGCAGCCGGCGCGTCAGCTCGCCCGGCTGTCCGGATCCGATCGGTCGTTCGTCGAGCTTCACCACGGGCATTACATCGGTAGTCGTTCCGGTGACGAACAGTTCCGTGAGCTTCGGAATCTCGGCCACCGAGATCGGGGTTTCGTCGACCTCAATCGACAGGTCCCCCGCGAGTTTGCCAAGGACCGAACGCGTTATGCCGGGCAGGATGTGATTGTCCGATGGGTGCGTACGAAGTGAGCCATCAACGACGCCGAAGAAATTCGTCCTCGTTCCCTCGGTTACGATCCCGTCCCGAATGAGCATCGCCTCGAAGGCTCCTTTCTCCTTGGCCGTCTGGGACGCCAGAATGTTCGGGAGAAGATTGAGCGTCTTGAGATCGCACCTTCCCCACCTCAGATCGGGATGAGTGATGGCCGACATGCCGGTCCGAGCGAAGTCGGAATAGGGCGTGAAGCGCGCCACCGAGATGTACACCGTTGGTGCGACGTCGGGCGCGGGAAAATTGTGGGCGCGCGTAGTCGCGCCACGCGTGACCTGGATGTAAAGCGTTGCTTGCCCTTCGCCGAGACCATTGTCGCTAAGGAGCTGTTTCCCAATCTCGAGGAATCGCTGCGGAGAATCTCCCCCCTTCAGCGTAATTCTGATTCCGTCGAGGCTGCGCCCGAGTCTGTCGTTGTGGAAGCTGGTGGCAAACAGCCGGCCGTTGATGGCGCGGAGCACTTCATACACGCCATCGCCGAATACGAATCCCCTGTCTTCCACCGAAACGCGCGCTTCGGCGCGAGGAACAAAGTTGCCGTTCACATAGACGACGTCTTTCGAATCCATTTGGAGCTGTCGATGATTGGGGTGGAAAGTTGCTCGCGCCAGGCGCAGGTGTGCGCGTGCTCGCGATCAGGATGTCTTGAGGCCGCTTACAGTGTACTGGCAACCGTCGGTGCCGTAGACCTGGAAGAATCCCGGAGCTGGATCACGGAGGGTGCCGGCAGTGAAGGTGCCGGCCGAGGACATCGTTCCCGTGAGCTCCATGGCCCTCGAGGAACTGACCGAAAGCGTGAAGACGACGAGCCCGTTGGTCAGCGAGACCGCACCACCCATTGGCTCTACCACTCCCGCAATTGGATCTAGCCAGCTGCTCGTTGTGTTCAGGGATCCGTCGCTCAGTACATCCACACGAGTTCCAATCACCTGCCCGTTGGCGAGCGCCGATGTGCAAGGGAACGTCGTCGTCCGCTGAAGCGTGAATGACCAGTTCCCGCTCGCCTGAGCCGCCGTTATCGCACCGCCCCCGCCCGTAATTATGCCTCCGAACGGGTCGGTGGTGCCCTCGCAGGCGGCGACTACAACCAGTATCAAGCAAAGGCAAATGCGTCTCACGTGAAGCCTCCGGGGTTTTGCGGCTAAATTGGACTTGTTCTGCAGGACGTGCAATTCGTTTGCCGTGTGCCATAGGTCACGCACGAATACGGCGCGAGACCTTGAAGGGTTGGATTTCGCGTGGTCCGCTCATAAGGCGCTGGCTCGAGGCGAGACCGGTTCCACACCGGGAACAGTCTCCGCGCTTTCCGGGGGCTCGTGAGTCAGCTGTCCCAGGTGACGACAACAAAAAAGACGGAGCGCCTTTCGACGCTCCGTCTCTTTCTTGGCTGAACCAAAGTTAGGTGCAGCTGATGACGCCAGCGGTGGTGACACCCGAGTCACACGTCTTCGCCGAAAGCGCATGCGAGCTCGTCGCGGTCCATGCGGGCGGCGGGCCGGTCACTGCAGTCGCGGTGATGGTCACGTCCGACCTCACTCTCAAGCCAGATCCGCCCGCCCATTAGGTCCACCAGCTGCGATGCTATGGTCAAGCCAAGGCCGGTGCCGCCGTACCGACGGGTTGTCGAGTTGTCGGCTTGCGTAAACGATTCGAACACGCGCGCCTGTTTCTCGGCCGGAATACCAATGCCCGTGTCCGACACACTGAACTGCAACCCGACATCCGGATCGCCCCCGGATGCGCGTTTCACCTTGACCACGACCTCGCCTTTCTCCGTGAACTTCACGGCATTGCTGACAAGATTGCTTAGTACCTGCCGGATGCGGGCCGGATCGCCGTTTACGTGTGTTGGGGTGTCCGAGGCGGTGTAGTAGACGAGTTCGAGCCCCTTCTGGTGCGCGCGCAGCGCCTGCGGGCGTATCGTCTCGTCGAGCATCGAGGACAGCTCGAAGTCGATCATCTCCAGGTCGAGTTTCCTCGCCTCGATTTTGGAGAAATCCAGGATGTCGTTGATTACACCAAGCAGCGAATCCGCCGAAGTGCGCACCATCTCGAGATACTCGCGTTGATCCGGCTTCAACTCCGTATCCAGCACTAGCTCGGTCATTCCAATGATACCGTTCATTGGAGTGCGAATCTCATGGCTCATGTTCGCGAGGAATTCGCTCTTGGCGCGGCTCCCCGCCTCGGCCGCATCCTTCGCTGCGATACGACTCGCCTCGAGGACCTTGGCTTCGGTCACGTCCTGGACGGTACCTACCATGTAGTCCGGCATTCCGGCGACGGTGCTCTCGAGCATCTCCGTTCTTGCCTCCAGCACCCGTTCAGTTCCGTCCGGAAGAAGCGCCCGGAATTGAGTGAGATTGGGTACCCGATCCTGCCGGAGGCGGCTTATGGAATCTGCGATAGGGATGCGATCGTCGGGATGGATCAGGCCCAGGAAACGATCGAGACTCATCTCGAATTCGTCGACGGGCCGTCCGAACAGCTGCCAGAGATTCGCGGACCAGGTGATCGAACGGGTGGAGCCGTCGGACTGCCAGCTTCCCACTCGGGCGAGTTTCTGGGCGTGCGCGAGCTGACGCGCGCCAGCCCTCATCACGTTTTCCGAGCGCTTGCGCTCACTGATGTCGCGGGAAATGACCGAAACACTGGTGACGGTTCCGTCCTCGCTACGAATCGGCGAGACGGTAAGCGCCACATCGATTGCGTGGCCGTCTTTGTGCCACCGCCGGGTTTCGTAGCCAGTCATGCTCTCGCCTCGGCGGAGCTGGGCAAGCATCCCTCGCTGCTCCTGCTGCCCGGCTTGATCCGCGATGGCCGCGACGGATTTGCCTATCATCTCATCCGCACTGTACCCGAAGATCCGCTCCGCACCAGAATTCCAGCTCAGGACGACACCGTCGAGGCTGCACTGCTCGATCGCGTCGTCTGACGCCGCAACGATGGACGCGAATTGTTCCAGTCCCGAATTGTGCAGACGAATAGTGCGCCGCATGGCGGCGCCGATGGCGAGGACCGCGCCGAAAAGGGCAATGAGTGTCACGATGACGACGACATCGACCGTTACCCCCACGCGATCGTGCTCATTGCCGAGCTGGGCCAACCGCGCCATGAGCTGACTGCCAGTGACCTGCGCGTCGGTCGACAACCGGGCCAATTTTCGGTTTGCTTCCTCCTCTCCGCCATCTCTTGGCCGCGTAGTCAACTCGTGTCTCATGAGCGCGTTCATCTGCGCAGTCATCCTGCAGAGCCGGGACAGGTCGTCCGCCACGGCATCGCGTCTCGTAGGCCTTCCCTTCATCGCTGCCGAATTATCGGACATCGCAACGCACTCGCGATATGCCTGCTCTCCCGTCGCAAACACATCGCGCTCGACGTGAATGCTGGTGTCGTTGTGCATCGCCTCGAAGTATGCGAGCCGCGTCCGAACCATAATTCCCTGTTGTTGCTGTATCGGAAGTGTGAGACTCCAGATGTAGGTATTGGACCGATCGCGCATCCACGCGGAATATCCCACCGCAAGAACGATGAGTACCCCAACAGCCGCGATGATGCCTTCCATCCTTCGCAGCGTGCGCAGCAGATCGGCGCCGCGACGAGTGCCAGCGTTGCTGCCCCTGATCGTTCGATCGACAACAGCACCAAGCAATGCGAGACAAAGGACGCAGACCGTGCCAATCGTGATCCCGGCCGCCAACAGGTTGGTCGGAACGAGGTGAGAGCCCGTCTCGGGTATCGACGGCGCCATTCGAGAAAACCGTGCAGCAGCCATTCCCGTGTAGTGCATGCCGGCGATCGCTGCGCCCATGACAAAGGCGCTCCCCGCCTTTCCGATGTACTCTCTACGCGTGGTTGAATGCCGGAACCGATGCGCGAGCCACAGCGCGACAATCGAGGCTCCGACGGCGATGGCCACGCTGACCGCTACGAGGGCCAGATCATAGTGGCGATCGGCATTGACCCGCACGGCGGCCATCCCGACGTAGTGCATGCCGGCGATAGCGGGCCCCATGCAGAGTCCCCCAGTCAGCAGGAGCGGTACCGTAAGCCGATCGCGTGTGGCAATCGCCAATGCGAACATGGACGCCGCGACAGCGATCACCAAAGACAGCAGGACGGTGTTTGCGTCGTAGATCAGTGGGACAGGAAGGTGAAACGCGAGCATCCCTATGAAGTGCATGCCCCAGATTCCTACTCCCATCGCCAGGGAGCTTCCCGTCAGCCAGGCCAGACGCGTTCGTCCGTGCGCCGCCGACGCAACCGTGCCTGCGAGATCGAGCGCAGTGTATGACGCAAGGGTTGCCACGAGCACCGAGAGGACGACAAGGCCCGAATCGTACGACGCGGGCATTATCGTTGCCGAGGCCATCGCGGAGTGCACTACGCCGTGACTCGGACGTCAGTCCCGGCGCGTCTCAGTGCCGCGCGCACCCGTGAAAGAAGCCGGGCGGCATCGACTGGCTTTCGGATGTAGTCGTCGGCACCCGCATCGATCAGCTCCGATTCCCGCTCCTCTTCCTCGGAGCCGGTAAGGACCACGATCGGGAGCCCCGCCGTCTTTGGGTTCTCGCGGAGCCGTCGGATAAGCACATCACCGTTCATCTCCACCATGTGAAGATCGGTCAGGAGCAGCGCGCATTCCTCGCCGCCCGAGATTCGACGCAGCGCTTCTGCTCCGTCACTTGCCTGCGCGACGCGGAATCCGCCCTTCTCCAACGAGGCGCTCACCATCAATCGCTGAACGGGATCGTCCTCGGCGATAAAAATCGTAGGCGCCATCTCGGTTGACGGTTCCGGCGATCCCGCGTCCCCAATGACGCGCTCGATCTCCGACAACGTCGTTTCGCCGCGGGCGACGCGCTCGATCGCGCTATTTCTCAGAGTGCGCATTCCAGCGGCGACCGCCAGCCGCTGGAGCACCATAGTGGAGGCTCCCTCCACCAGCTGCTCTACTATGGCGGGCGTGAAGAGCGCGACTTCATTGACAGGAATGCGCCCGAAGTAACCGGTGTTCGAGCAACGCGTGCATCCCGCCGCGCGCAATACAGGGCGAACGCCAAAGGCTGCCGAGAGTCGGGCTTCCTCGTCGGTGAGCTCGGCGCCAACGGGCGTTGCGCACTCCTGACAAATCCGCCGAACGAGGCGTTGGGCAAGCGACCCGCGCAAGCTGGCGCTTACAGCAGCCCGATCAAGACCGAGATCGAGGAGTCTGGCGACCGCGCTCACGGCGTCGTTGGTGTGCAGGCTCGCGAGTACAAGGTGTCCGGTCATCGCGGCCTGCACTGCGATCTCAGCCGTCTCGAGGTCACGAATCTCTCCGACGAATATGACATCCGGATCCTGTCGAAGAATCGCGCGCAGCGCCGAGGCGAACGTCACGCCGCGCTTTGTCTCGACTTGAATCTGCGAGATCCGCTCGAGCTCGTACTCGACTGGATCTTCGACGGTCATGATGTTCACATCGCCATTGGCCAGCTCTCGCAGCGCGGCATAGAGCGTTGTCGTTTTACCCGACCCGGTAGGCCCGGTCACCAGGACAATTCCATCGCGAAAGCCAAGCGCTTTGCGCAGGCGGACGAGCTCGGTGGCCGCGATGCCGACATCCTCGAGCGATTTGTTGGAATCCGGCCTGAGTACGCGAATCACGACTTTCTCAGCGTCGCGGATCGGGACCGTGGAGATTCTCAGGTCTACCACGCTATTGTCGACCTGAATGCGCGTGCGCCCGTCCTGGGGACGCATGCGATCCGCAATATCCATTTTGCCCAGCACCTTGATTCGTGAAACGACGCGATTCAGCGCCTGTGTGGGCAGTTGCATGTGCTGTCGCATCACGCCGTCGATGCGGAAGCGTACGATTCCGGTTCCGGTGCCGGGCTCGATGTGAACGTCGCTCGCCCGCTGGAGGACGGCGTCCCGAAGGACGAGGTTCGTGAGTCTCACAACAGGCGCGGTCTCGATCTCATGGGCGCCCACTACGTCCGGCTTCGTGTCCGCGAGAACGCGCACTGCGTCGGTGAGCTCCGCGTCCAGGTGGGAGAGCGCGGTATCCACCGCGCGCTCGGATGTGTATGCCCTGTTGATCGCCTGGGCTATCTGGGCGGCGGAGCGAGCTCGAAAACGACGCGTCTTCCCGACGCAAAGCCGACGGCCTGCTCGCACTCGAAGTTTTCCGGATCCGAAGTGGCGACGACAACTTCCCGATCGGTTTCCCGAATGGGCAGGACACCGTATTTGCGCGCCAGGCGTTCCGGGACCAGCCGGGCGGAGTTGGATTCGGCGCTGGCGAGATCGGCCGCCCGGAGCTTGATGGCGGGGGCGAGACGCGATGCCAGCTCACTGGGGGTAGTGCCAAGCGAGCGCGCGCTGATTTCCCACGCGTCCGCCATCGACGTGCCGCTCGGAATGAGGAGCGTGCCCGCGCCCTTCATTTCAGCACGCGTGGCAGCCGTGGAAAGCCAATGCATTGTTCTGAATCCTTCAAAGAGTCGTGAGACTTTCAGCGATCCTGCGGTGCTGCCAGTCTGTGACTTGACCCGCAATGGTTTCTGCGGGCGAATGCATCGCTATGATCTCGACGAGCAGACGCGCACTATGCAACTGGGCGGGCGCTTTGATACGACCTTTCCGTGTGAAGCCGACGTCGCCAGAAGCGTCACTGCGGTCCTTTGAGGCAAGACAGCCGATTCGCGGGCTGGTGCAAACCTCCGCGAACGTTCTACGGGAGGAATAGGGCAATTACCCGGCCGGGCTGCAGGGATAGGCGGGTGGCAACGGGATCAGATCGCTGTGCTCAAGGAACCAGATAGCGTTTCCCGAAGCGATTCCAGAACTCACGCGCAGGCTCCTCCGGTGTGACTGCGATTGCGAGGGCGGATGGCAGTTCGCCGACGCGCATCACCCAGTGACCGTCCTCGCGAGACACCAACGTGGTAGTTGCCCTAGCACAAAAGTCGTACTCCCGATTCGCGCAAGAAAAAAAGATTTTGATGCACGCGTAAGGGGGCGCGACTAATGCACCCAATATCACAGGCGCCGCGCTGCGGTGTCACCGTTCACATCATTCCAAGAGGAAGTATGTCAATAGCGCCCCAATCGACGGCACGCGCTGCCGTCGTTGCGATCTTCGCAACGCTCCTGGCCGTTGCGTGCAGTCCCGATTCGAATGGTCCTTCCAGCCCAGCGTTTCGCGCGGATCGTGAGAGCGCACGTGCGGGGTCGGGCGCGCCATCGCTCGGTTCCGCGGCGAGCTTCGCCGTGCTGAGTGCCGCGCCAGGCGTCGGAGGAGCGGTAACGTGCACCGACGCCACGATTGGTGGTGATGTCGGTTCCACAGGAGGGCCGGCATCGGTCGTCAGAACTGGATGCACGATCACCGGCTCGATCGTCGCACCGGTCTCGTCGCAAGTAGTGACGGATTTCGGCAGCGCATACGACGCGCTCGGCGGAGTCCCGTGCGATCAGACGCTTACCGGCACACTTGCGGGCGTCACGCTGCGGCCGGGTGTGTACTGCTTCGATGGCGCGGCCACGCTCACTGGGACGTTGACTCTCGCGGGTCCTTCCGGCGCGACCTGGATCTTTAAAATTGGAACGAGCGGCACTGGTGCCCTTACCGGTACCAATTTCAACGTGGTCATGAGCGGTGGTGCGCAGTCGTGTAGCGTGTACTGGTGGGTTGCTCAGGCCGCAACGATGACGGCATCGAAGTTCCTCGGGAATATTCTTTCGGGCGCGGCGATCACGGTCACGGGCGGCACTTTCAGTGGACGCGCGCTCGCGAAGGCGGCGGTAACGCTGACCGGCGCGAATCTGTCACCTTGTTCGGGAGGCACCGGCAATCCACCTCCGCAGAAAGAGCACTGCAATCAGGGAGTTGGCAACGGACCGGAAGGCTGCGATCCAGGCAACTCGAACAACCACAATCCGTCGAACGACGAAAATGGTGGGACGCCCGGCAATCCAGGGCGCAAGCACTAGCCTCGGACAGCTGTCACGCAATCCAGGTTTGTAAATACGGCAAGCGGGAGTCGGACGAAGTCCGGCTCCCGCGCGCAGTATTCGTGGAGAACTTTCAGTCGGGGCGCCCGGATTTGAACCGGGGACCTCCTGCTCCCAAAGCGGGAACTATACTCAACCAATCACGACATTCTGCCGGACTTCATAGGGGAATCGGGCGTCGGTGCCGGACTTTTCCTGCAATCATGCCGTACAAAGTCGGGAGAAAC
>JBBQFZ010000078.1:0-11798 GCA_038322455.1 Gemmatimonadales bacterium
GCCGGAAGCATCAGCTAGGCGGCTCGCGTTGCTTGCTCGAAAGGAACCTCAGTGCTGCGCGGAGCTTTTCGACCGCTTAGAACCGAACCCCACTCGTATGCCGACGCAACGATGATCACAATCACCGAGATCAAAAAGAACGCCGCGACCGCGGCATCTATGCGGTCGTTCAGAATCAGGCGCTTTGCATCCGCCAGAGTCTGCACTCCGGCTGGCAGTGCTCCCGTTGCGAGAATGCCCTCGATCGCCCGGGTGTGCGAAAGGAAGCCGAGCTTGGGATCGGGCGAGAAAATCTTCTGCCAACCGGCCGTCAGCGTGACTATCGCAAGCCACGCGAGTGGCAGAATCGTCACCCAGGAATAGCGCGCCTTTCCCATCTTGATGATTACGGTCGTGCCGACACACAGCGCCACGGCCGCGAGCAGCTGGTTCGAGATCCCGAACAACGGCCACAGCGAATTGATACCGCCGAGTGGGTCCTGCACTCCCTGATAGAGGAAATGACCCCACATGGCGACGACGATCCCACTCGAGATCACCACCGCCGGATACCACGACACTCTGCCAATCGGTGCCCACACGTGCTTGAACAGATCCTGAAGCATGAACCGCCCGACGCGCGTGCCCGCATCCACCGTCGTGAGAATGAACAGCGCCTCGAACATGATCGCGAAATGATACCAGAGCGCCATCGTCGTCGATCCGCCGAGTACTCGCGAGAACAGGTGCGCCATTCCCACTGCGAGGCTCGGCGCTCCGCCCGTACGCGATAGCAGCGTCTTCTCTCCTACCTGCTGCGCGAGGAGCTGCATTTGGCCGGGATCGAGCGTGAATCCCCAGTGCTGCACCGCGGCGGCCGCGCTCGCAGCGGTAGTTCCGATCGCGCTCGCCGGCGCGTTAATCGCGAAGTAGACGCCCGGCGTCAGCACACAAGCGGCAATGAGTGCCATCACCGCGACGAGAGATTCCGTGAGCATTCCGCCATAGCCGACGAGGCGTGCGTCACCCTCGCTTGCGAGGAGCTTGGGCGTCGTGCCCGACGCGATCAACGAATGAAATCCGCTGATCGACCCACACGCGATCGTAATGAATGCAAAGGGAAACACCTTTCCGGCGAACACGGGCCCGGTGCCATTCGTGAACTGTGTCAGCGCGGGCATCTGAAGCGGGGGAAGAACGATGATGATCCCGAGCGCCAGCGCCATCACCACACCGATCTTGACGAACGCCGAGAGATAGTCACGCGGTGCGAGCAGCAGCCACACGGGCAGCACCGATGCCACGAAACTGTACCCCATGATCAGGAGTGCGAGCGTCTTCCCGCTGAGGGTGAAGGTCGGCGCGACCGCTGGATTTTGCGCCACCCACCTTCCGGCATAGAGCGCGAGGATGAGAAGCACCAGTCCGATCGCGCTCGCCTCGAGTACTCGGTGCGGTCTGATCCAGCGCAGGTACACACCCATGATGAGCGCCGTCGGGATGGTCAGACCAATTGTCACTACTCCCCACGGACTCGCCTTCAAGGCATTGACGACCACGAGCGCAAGAACTGCGATCAGGACAATCATGATTCCGAGCACGGCAACCAGTGCCGTGTATCCCGCGACGGGCCCGATCTCCTCCTTCGCCATCTGTCCCAGGGATTTCCCGTCGCGTCGCACAGAGGCGCAGAGGATCACGAAATCCTGAACGGCTCCGCCGATCGCAACGCCCAAAATTATCCAGAGCGCTCCCGGGAGAAAACCGAATTGGGCAGCCAGGGTTGGTCCGACCAGAGGCCCCGGTCCGGCGATCGCCGCAAAGTGGTGCCCGAAGACGATCCACCTGTTGGTCGGCATGAAGTCCCGTCCGTCATTCAATCTCACCGCCGGAGTCGGGCGCGCTGGATCGAGCGCGAAAATGCTGCTGGCGATGAACCGGCTGTAGAACCGGTACGACACCGCGTACGTGCACAACGCGGCGACCAGAAGCCATGCGGCGTTGATGGGCTCGCCGCGCGACAACGCAAGCCAGCCGAAGCTCACGGCGCCAAGCGCCGCTACCGCGGACCAGAGAACGACCTTCAGGAACTTCGGCATCAAGCTGTCATCATGCAGGCGATGAAATTGAGTATGCGTTAACTTTCACGCAATCCTAGCCGAGGGAAAGTGCGAGCAATTCTACTCACAGTGGCCGCCGCGATTTTGACGGCGTGCGCGTCCAAACCGCCCGAGACGGGCGCGTCTCCAGTCGCGCTCCGTCCTCTCGAGCGGATGGCGGGTCAGCAGGTTCTCGTCCTTCCCGTCCAGTACTTATCCTCGAGGGACAGCCTCGGCTGGAACCAGCAGATCCCGGATCGCGCGGCATTCCTTGCCACGCTCGACGACCAGATCGAAGCGGCGCTCTCTGCTCGCGGGCTCGGGCAGGCCTGGACATTCGGACGCGCCGTCGAGCGCGCATCGAAGATGAACAGCATCCTCATGACGGACGCCCGCTCGCTCTCGGCCGAGTGGCTGCGCGGACGGGTGCTGCCTGAAGCCGCGGTACGCGATCCACTCGCGTCGCAGGTGCGCGGCCTGGTCGGCCTTAAGGGCTCCCGGTACGCGATCCTTCCCGTGGAGCTTCGTCTCGAGAGTCACGGTGGTACGGGCGTTGCGATTTTGCGCCTCGTGATGATTGATTCCCGTTTGGCTCAGATTCGGTGGATCGGAGAGGTGGTGAGCGACCCGATGACCACGTTTTCTCCGGCACTCACGGCGAGCGTCGCCGCGCGTTTCGCCGACCTCGTGCTCGCGCCCTGACCATCCCGTTCTCGATAGGCGGATGACATGATCACCGTCTTTCACGTTTCGGATCTGCACTTCGGATGGCCCGCGGTTCCCGAGCAGATCGACGCCATCGAGCAGCTGATCCAGGCTAAGAAGTTCGATGTCGTCGCGATTTCCGGTGACGTCAGCCAGCGCGCAAGGGCGGGTGAGTTCCAGCGCGCGGCCGCGTTCATCCGCGACGCCAGGAAGGTCAGCAAGGTCATCATCGTGCCCGGCAATCATGACGTTGCCTGGTGGAAGGCGCCGCTCGGGTTCCGCCACAAGCCGAAGGTCTACGAGAGCTACCGGAAGTTCATAGACAAAAACCTGGAGCCCGTCCTTCACGTTCCTGGCGCGACATTCGTCGGCATCAATACCGCGCACGGCGTCACGCTGCGCACACTGACCTGGAACCTGCGCGACATCTCCATCATAGGGGACATCCACAAGAAACAGCTCGACCTCGCGAGCGACATCTTCGCCAGCGCCCCTCGCGGAGATGCGCGCGTCATAGTCATGCACCACAATCCCGTGCGCGGGGAGCTTTCGCAGAGGCATGGGCTCAAGAACACACACCG
Source organism: Gemmatimonadales bacterium (assembly GCA_038322455.1). Classification (GTDB taxonomy): domain Bacteria; phylum Gemmatimonadota; class Gemmatimonadetes; order Gemmatimonadales; family Gemmatimonadaceae; genus UBA4720. Next base: position 3,365 of record JBBQFZ010000078.1, read on the forward strand.
GATTCTTGGGGCTTTCGCGGAAATGGGCGTGGATTTAGTGTGTTGTGGTCACGACCATCAGGAATCGGTTCACTTCATCGAGCACACGCGGAAGGGAACGGTGATCTCGACAGCGGGCACGGTGTCCAACAGATCTCGGGGAGGCAGGCCGTCGTCGGTCAACGTGATCGGAATCGGCTCCGAGACGATCGACGTCACGACCCACGTCTGGTCCCGGGATGAGAACACGTTCGTGGACGGTCCCCACAAGCGCTTCAAGAGATCCGAGTATGTGGCCGCTGAGTAGTCGGGAGCAGCTCACCCTCGGGCTGAACGAGCTGCCACCCCGCAACGCGGACGAGCTCGGAGCGCGATTGCAGCGGCTCGGCCTGCGCTCACAGTACCGCGTGCGCCTGACGACCAACCGCACGGTCGTCGTAAGCTACAGCGGCGGCGAGCTTCGGATTCACAACAGCTTCCTCGAGGCCGACGAAGATGTGTGGAAGGCGATCATCGCCTTCGTACACGGCAGAAACCGCGTGGTGAGGCAGGAGGCGCGCCGGACGATCCTTCAGTTCCCGCTCGTACGCTCGAGCGATGCGCCGCGCCGACGACGCAGACCCGAGCGGACGCACCCGACGGACATCCCCTTCATCCGCGAGCTCGCCCGGTGGCACAGCGCGTACAACGGCGAGCGCTTCGGCGGTGCCCTGCGCGACATTCCGATACGCATCTCGCGCCGAATGAAGAGCAGGCTGGGGCACTACAGCCCTGCCACCGAAGGCTGCTCACCCGAGATTGTGCTCAGCAGGCGTCACATCAGACGCGACGGATGGGCGGAGGCACTTCATACGCTGCTCCACGAGATGGTGCATCAGTGGCAGGACGAGCAGGGACTCGTCGTCGACCACGGCGCCAGCTTCCGCGCCAAGGCCCGGGCGGTTGGGATTACACCGCTGGCCTGCCGCGCTGTTGCCTGACAACGACTCCAACTACGCTGCTGCCCGCGGCCCGCTGAAGGCTACCCGCTGATCGGTACACCCCGACCGGGTTATTTTTCACCTATGGCAACTGATTTCTACGATATAGACTCCGCGCTGTCCGAAGAGGAGCGCGCCGTTCGCGACACGATTCGTGCGTTCGTCGATGAGAGCGTCCTGCCCATCATCGGTGATTGCTACATCGAAGGAAGATTCCCGAAGGAGCTCATCCCACAGATGGCGGAGCTCGGAATGTTCGGAGCGAATCTTCCCGAGCAGTACGGGTGCGCCGGGCTAAACAACGTGGCGTATGGTTTGATAATGCACGAGCTCGAGCGCGGCGACTCGGGCGTGCGCTCTTTCGCTTCGGTGCAGGGCGCACTGGTCATGTATCCGATCTACGCCTTCGGCAGCGAGGAGCAGAAGCAGCACTTCCTCCCGAAGATGGCCAGCGGCGAGATAATAGGATGCTTTGGTCTCACCGAGCCGGATTATGGATCGAATCCATCCGGGATGATTACGCGAGCGCGCGAGCAAAAGGACGGAAGCTGGGTGATCAACGGCGCCAAGATGTGGATCACGAACGGCTCGACGGCGCAGGTTGCCATCATCTGGGCGAAGACGGGGGAGGACGAGAGCGATAAGTCGATCCGCGGTTTCGTCGTTCCGACCGACGCGCCGGGATTCACATCGAAGGACCAAAAGGGCAAGCTCTCGCTTCGCGCGTCCGACACGAGCGAGCTCGTGCTCCAGGATGTGAAGCTGCCGGCGACTGCGCTTCTTCCCAAATCAGGCGGGATCAAGAGTCCCCTCATGTGTCTCACGCAGGCGCGTTACGGGATCGCGTGGGGCGCGATGGGCGCGGCACAGGCGTGTTACGAGGAGGCGCTCGACTACTCCATCAACAGAGTGATGTTCGGCAGGCCGATTGGCGGATTCCAGCTGCAGCAGCAGCGCCTGGCCGAAATGCTCACCGAGCTGGTAAAGGGACAGCTTCTTGCTTTACATCTGGGAAGATTGAAGGATGCCGGAACCTTTACTCCGCAGCAGGTGTCGCTCGCCAAGCGCAACAACGTGAGCGCAGCCACGGACATAGCGCGGGAAGCACGACGGCTTCTCGGCGCCAACGGCATACTCGCTGAATACTCTTCCATGCGGCACATGGCTAACCTCGAGAGCGTCTACACATACGAGGGTACGCACGACATCCACACATTGATTCTCGGGCAGGCGGTGACGGGATTGAGCGCATTCGAATGACTGAGAAACGAACCAAGCCACGCGGCGGCGACATAGACCTGGGACTCAGAGACGAGCGCGTCAAAATGGGTGACCATATCGCCTATTTCTGGGAGAGCGAAAGGCAGTTCGACGAGGCCGTCAACTTTCTCCTGGTGGGGATCAGGCGAGGTGACCATAGCGTGGTTTTCGGTCACGACGACGCCAACCAGCGAGTTCTCGACGTGCTGCGCAAGCTCGGAATCGACACCGACCACCTTCAGGCTGCGAAGCGTCTGACCGTGGTCACCGGCGGGCCAAGCGCGGACCGAATGCTGGGCAATATCGGCGAGACGTTTCAAGGGGCAGTCAAGGACGGCTGCGGCTGCATCAGACTCCTCGGCAACATAGGCTGGTCCAAGCCGGGCTGGCCCGACGACCTCGACATCCTCGAGTTCGAAGCCAAGGTCACGGGCGCGGCCAAGCAGTTCCCATGTGTGGTGATGTGCATGTACGACGTGGCGTCCCTTTCGGGAAACGTCATGGTGCACGGGGCCTACGAAACGCACCCGCTCACCTTTTGTGGCAACGTGCTGCGTGAGAATCCGTTTTACGTGGAAGTCGACGAGTTTCTGGACCGGCTCAAGAAACCCGTCTGACGGGCGTCTGACGGCGGTAGCTTATTCTCCCCCTCGACTATAGTCGAGCGGAGCGAAGGGTCCGGATTCGGCAACGAGTCCGGACCCGGTTTCGTATCAGCCGCCGGCTGAGGGTATCTTTATGTGAAATCATTCACATGGAGATTTGGCGGTGAAGATTGCCGTGTGCATCAAGCGCGTGCCCGATATGGATGTCCGCTTCAGGATCGGCTCCGACAACACCTCGCTCGACGAGACCGGCCTCAAATTCGATATCAACGATTTCGATGCCTGGGCAGTCGAGGCCGCTCTGCAGCTTAGGGACAAGAATGCAGGCAGCGAGGTCACCGTAGTCTCGCTCGGGCCCGACGTGGTACAGGAGACGCTTCGCAAAGCGCTCAGCATGGGCGCCGACAAGGCTATCCAGCTCAAGGCCGATAAGGTTCCGTTCGATGGCCTCGCCATCGCCACCGCGTTGGCGCACGAGCTCGGTGCTGGCGGCTACGATCTCATCTTCTTTGGCAAGATGGCGCCGGACTCGTCGAACGGTGTTACCGGCCCGATGACCGCGGAGCTGCTCAACCTCGCGTGTGTGACGGCCATCTCGTCGCTCGAGATCGCCAACGGAAAGGGAACCGCCAAGCGGGAGCTCGAGGGCGCGCAGGAGATCGTCGAGTTCCAGCTGCCAGCCGTCCTCACCGTGGACGAGGGTCTCAACGCCGCCAGGCTCCCTTCGCTCAAGGGCATAATGGCCGCCAAGAAAAAACCGCTCGAGGTGAAGCCGGCACAGCTGCCGCCCCCCCAGGTAACGCTGCGGAGGCTCGAGCTCCCGCCGGAGCGGAAGGCTGGCCGCATCGTGGGTGAAGGCGCCGCCGCCGTACCGGAGCTCGTCAAGCTTCTCCAGACGGAGGCCAAGGTTCTCTGATGGCAAATATTTTCGCATTCGTCGAGACGCGCGGCACCGACATCAGAAAGGTCGGACTCGAAGCAGTCACCGCCGCCCGGATGCTGGCCGATAAGTCCGGCGGCGGTGAAGTGCACGCGCTGGTGATGGGTCCGCCTGGAATCGCGGCCAAGGCGGAGCAGCTCGGGCAGCACGGCACCGATGTGGTCATCGCCATCGAGCACTCTGGGCTCGCCAACTATAGCCCCGAGGCTGCGACGGCAACGGTCGCTGAGCGCATCAAGTCAGGCGGCTATCGCGCGGCAATCTTCAGCACATCGGCGCAGGGCAGAGACCTTGCGCCCAGAGTCGCCGCGCGTCTCGGTGTCAGCGTGGTAACCGATGTTCTGTCGTTCGAGCTGGAAGGCGATACGATCGTCGTTCGCCACCCAATCAACATCGGCAAGGTGATCGCGACGCTTGCGATGTCCGGCAGCCCCGCGGTTATCGCGATGCGACCCAACGTGATTGCGCCCGCTCAGAATCCCAAGGCGGGCCGCGTGGAGAGCGCACAGCCCACGATCGATCCCGCGTCGGCGCGGGTGAAGGTCGTCGAGACGCGACAGGGCGGTGGTGGCAAGCTCGATCTCGCTGAAGCCCCGGTGGTCATCGCCGGTGGTCGAGGACTCAAGGCTGCGGAAAACTTCAAGCTGGTTGAAGACCTCGCGTCGGCGTTTGGAAATGCTGCCGTCGGCGCGACGCGCGCCGTCACGGATGATGGCTGGCGTCCGCACAGTGATCAGATAGGCCAGACAGGTCGTCTCGTGAGTCCCGAGCTCTACATCGCCGTTGGAATCTCCGGCGCCGTGCAACACCTCGCCGGAATGCGAACCTCGAAGACGATCGTCGCCATCAACAAGGACAAGGACGCACCGATCTTCAAGGTTGCGGACTACGGAATCGTTGGCGACGCCTTCGACGTGGTACCCGCGCTCACTGAAGCGATTCGCGAAGCCAAGAAGCACCACTAATGCCTGATCGCGCTGGAACGGTCCTGCCGAGCCGCCATCAGGCGCCGCTTCCGCTCTACCAGCTGATCCTCACCGAGCCGCCAGACGCTGAGGCGGTTCCCATGGACGTTCTCTTTGTAGGCGGAGGTCCGGCGGGTCTGGCGGGCGCCATCGAGCTGGCGCGGTTGATCAAAGCCGACACTGAAGCCGGCGGTCCGCTGGGCGATGTCCAGATCGGTGTGCTGGAGAAGGCGGGTGCGCTGGGAGAACATTCGCTCTCGGGCGCGGTCGTGAATCCGATCGCGATGCGATCGCTCTTTCCCGAGCTCGAGGACAAGGATTTCCCGTTCCGCGCGCCGGTCACCGGAGAGCGCGTGCATTTCCTCACCAAGAGCCGGGCGATCAGAATTCCGACTCCGCCGACGATGCAGAATCACGGACTGTACATCGCGTCGCTCTGTGAGATAGTGCGCTGGCTCGGGGGAAAAGCCGAATCGTTAGGCGTCAACATCTTTACGGGGTTCCCAGCTGCTTCGCTGCTGACGGAGGGGGCCCGCGTCACCGGAGTGCGAACGACGCCCACGGGTCTCGCCAGGAGCGGGGATCCGGGAAGTGGTTACGCTCCGCCCACCGACATCACCGCCCAGATCACCGTGCTCGCCGAGGGAACGCGCGGCACGCTGTCGCAGGCCTACCTCGATTGGCAGAAAATCGGCTCCGACAATCCACAGATCTACGCCCTCGGCGTAAAGGAGATCTGGGAAACGCTCAAGCCGCTCGACTCGATCGTGCACACGTTGGGCTGGCCGCTGCCAAGGGATGTATTCGGCGGAAGCTTCATGTACCCGCTCAGCCGCAATCTCGTCGCAGTCGGACTCGTGGCTGGTCTTGACTACAGGCGCACGACGGACGACATCCACGAGATGCTGCAGCGGATGAAGCTGCACCCCTTCTTCCGCGACCTTCTCGAGAGCGGCGAGATGGTCGAGTGGGGCGCGAAGACTATCCCGGAGGGCGGATACTACGCGCTGCCCAAGCGACGCCACGGCGACGGCCTCATGATCGCCGGCGATTCAGCAGGCTACGTCGAAGTCGCGTCGCTGAAGGGAATTCACTACGCGATGCAATCGGGAATGTTCGCTGCCCGCGCGGCATTCGATGCGCTCAAGCGAAAGGACACGTCTGCGGGGTCGCTCAAGGAGTACGACGCGATGGTGGACGGCAGCTTCATCGTGAAGGACCTGTACCGCCGCCGCAACATGCGACTGGCGTTTCAGGACAGCAACTTCTATATGGCGGGAATCAAGGCAAGCCTGATGACGGTTACGCGCGGAGCACTCCCGGGCGGGATGATCCATTCCCACAGGGACGCCGAGGTGCCGCGGCTGGACGTGCCGCCGGAGCCATTCGTACCCGACGGCAAGGTCACGTTCAGCAAGCTCGACGCGGTGTTCAAGTCGGGCAACGCGACGCGTGACGACATCCCGTCGCACCTGATCGTCGGCTCGGACGTCACGCCCGCGGTCGCGGAGCTGTACGCGCACATGTGCCCCGCCGGCGTGTACGAGCGCGATGGCGAGCGGCTGGTAGTGAGCCCGGCGAACTGCATCGACTGCAAGGCCACCGACGTCCTCGGCCCGAGATGGACGCCCCGAGAAGGGGGGAGCGGGCCGAAGTACAGGCTGATGTAACGAGAGAACGCAGCTTGAACTGCAAAGCACGCGATCCGAGATCTCAGAAGCATAGATCTTGGATGTCAGACAACTGCTCTGAGACCGCCCTCACGCTTGCCGGAATGCGATCCTGGCTGCTTACCTCTGCGTCCGCGCAACAACGGGTCCTGACGTTGTTGTCTGAGATCGAATATCTGCACTCTGTAAATTCTCAGGTCGCGTTCTTTGACGTTTTCAGTTCAAGTCTTTTTTGAACTACCACGCCTGACCTGGTAGATATCTATCTTCTGCCGAACCTCCCCCACCTCGAACGGCCTCGTCTCCTTCGCTTCAATCACGAGCCCGTGCTCGCCACAAGCCTCGACGAACACCGGCGCCGCCACTCGCCCGGGATCCGCAATAAGCCCAAAACCTCCGGGACCCAGCACTTGATCGAGAATCACAGGTAGTAGCAGCGCGTATTCCTTCTCGTACAGCACGTCCGACGCAAACACGAGGTCGAACTCCCCGAGGTCCGGCGGCAGGTACCGCCAGTCGACCAGTCGCGTCCGCGCCAGCTTCTCGAGATTCCGAAACACATTCGCGCGCGTCACGTCGAGCGCGTCCTCGTAATAATCGGTCGAGAGCACATCGAATCCGGCCTTGGTCGCAGCCAGCGTGCTGAGCCCGACTCCGCATCCCAGCTCGAGCGCCGTTTTTCCGCGGCCATCGTGTTCGAGCAGCTTCCCCGCCAGAATCAGCGACGACGGCCAGACGTCCGCCCAGTACGGCAGCCGCTCATCCTTGACGAAATCCTCTTCCCGAATGAGGTCGTCCGAGTTCGCCGGCTTGAGGATGCTGAAGGTGTGGGCCTCCACCGTGGCGTCCTCGACCGAAGTCCTGAACCGATCGTTCAGCGCCGTGACGAGCGCGTTCCCGGAGAGAACGGTCATCCCGACGCCGGAGAGGTTGCCCGGGTCTATCACAGCGAGAACGCCGACGTCTCTTGGAGGCTGTTGTCGAGCATCAATGCCTTGAGCTGCGCACCGACAGCGACCTTCGGATTCGTTTCCGGCACGATGAGGAGTGCGTTGGCCTTTGCCATCGATGTAAGTGCCCCCGAGCTCTGATGACCCGTCAGACGCGCCGTCAACTTTCCGTCCGCCTGTCTCGTCACGATCGCCCGCAGGAAATGCGTGAGCTTTGTGCCGATCTTCACTTCCTCTTCCAGTGTCACCGTGAGCGTCCGGCGAAAGAACGTCTGGTATCCTTGCATTTTCCGCAGCGCCGGCCTCACGAACAGCTCGAAGCTCACCATCGCCGACACCGGATTCCCCGATAACCCGAGCCAGGGAACGTCCTTGAGGAGCCCGAATGCGAGCGGTGCGCCGGGTCTCATCTTCACCTTCCAGAATTTCTGCTTTCCGCCGAGCGACGCAAAAACGTCGCGCGTGTGGTCGAGATCTCCTACCGATACTCCCGCCGACGTCATGATGAGATCGCAGCCGGTTGCGTCATCGAGTTTTTTCCGGAGCGACGCCTTGGTGTCGCTTGCGATTCCGAGGTCTTCCGGAATACCTCCGGCGACTCGCGTCAGTGCCTCCAGCGTATAGGAGTTCGTCGAGACTATCCGCCGCGCCGCGATCACTTCGTCGAACTCATCGAGATCGACGAGCTCGTTGCCCGAGCTGATGATCGCAACCCTGGGCTGCCCGAAGACTTGAACTGTCGCAATACCGCTCGACGCGAGCACTCCCAACAGCGCCGGCTTGATTGGTGATCCCCGCTTACCCAGCACATCGCCACGCTGAAAATCCTCGCCCGCATCGCGGATGTTCTTCCACACGTCGCGAGCTTCCCGGATCTCGACTTTCTCGCTGCCGCCGTCGGTGTCCTCCTTTCGAATCACAGAGTCCGCGCCGCCGGGTATCGGCGCGCCCGTCATGATTCGCATTGCTTCGCCGCGGTTGAGCGCTCGCGGCGCGAACTGGCCGGCGGCGACGGTCGCGACGACGCGTAGCTGCACCCGCTCGCCGCTCATCACCGGCGTGATGTCAGCCGATCGTACGGCGTA
>JBBQFZ010000079.1:0-11515 GCA_038322455.1 Gemmatimonadales bacterium
TGCCAAAATGCCCCATGTCCGCATAGAGGGCTTCGGCCCCAGTCACCGCGAGCACAACCGCACCCAGAACCACGAATGAGTGAAGGCCGTGAATACCGAAAAAGCTCAGCGCGTACCACGGATTGACTGCGCGCAGGATTCTGGGCTCGGTAACTATCTGGCGAGCACCGAGGATCGCGATGGTGAAAAACCAGAGCAACATGATGGGCCCGAAGATCCGGCCGACCTTGGCAGTGCCTTTTTTCTGGTAGAGAAAGAGCCCAATGATGATGATCACCGTGAGCGGTATGGCGACCTTGGCAAGCATGGGCTCCACGACAGCAAGACCTTCCGTGGCGCTCAGGACTGAGATGGCGGGAGTGATTACCCCATCGCCGTAGAGGAGCGCGGCCCCGATCAGGCCAATCACCGTCACCACGGACTTGGTACGGATATCGGCTTCCCTGTGCAGCCGTTGGAGCACGAGGGCCACCAACGCGAGTATGCCTCCCTCGCCCCGATTGTCGGCGCGCATCACGAAGACGATGTACTTGATGCTGACTATGCTGATCAGGGACCAGAGGATCAATGACAGAACGCCATACACGTTGCTTTCTGTCGCAGCCAGGCCGTACTCAGGCTTAAAGCACTCCCGCAAAGCATACAACGGGCTGGTCCCGATGTCGCCGTACACGACGCCGAGTGCGAGAACTGTGAGTTTTGCGAGACGGCGGCCGCTCGGGTGGTCTTCTACGTAAGTACTGATTTGGGGCGACCTATTGAGGTTGTACCCGCCAACCCGCTAGGGCGGCTTTCGACCTCGCAATTTCCGCAAGCGGGCGGCCCTTTGCAAGGTAGATACCTATCCCATAGAAACAAACGTTGACGGAGGGCATGCCCTTTGCTTTATAAGTCCCCAAAACCAGAAAGACACTGATTCCCAGAGGAGGGTTAAATGAAGGATCTCAACGAACGCGGTTTAGAGAACCAGGTCAAGGGTACCGCCAAGGAAATGAAGGGAAAGGTTCGCGGCGATATCGGCGATGCCACTGACAACACCAGTGAGCACATTAAGGGTCGCGCTGAAGAGCTCAAGGGCAAAGTTCAGAAGAACTTCGGCAAGGGCGAAAAGAACACCGATCCCGACAATATCTAGCTCTCTCTGAAGCGAACAGGAAAAGCGCCGGTGCATTGCACCGGCGTTTTTTTTTTCATGGTCATGCCACCAACGGTTCAGCTTTATGGTCATACCACCAACGGCTCAGCTCAGTACGGGGGCGGTCCAGGTGGCGCGCCACCCCGAAACGCGGAATCTCCTCCTCGCCTCTCAGCCAGGTCGCGTCGGCCAACTGCGCGCATCTTGTCGAGCCTGGCCTGCTGATCGGGGTTGAGCAGGCGCTTGATCTGCGCGTGGGTACTATCGCTCACAACTCGGGCAAGGACCGCGATTGAATCGAGCTGCGGCTTCACCGGCTTGTAGAGCGCGACGATCTGACGGTGCTTCTGCTCGATGAGCGAATCGACCGACGCCTGCTGCTGCGGACTGAGCTTGAGCTCATCGATCATCCGCTGCCGGTAAGCGTTTCGGCCGCGTGCTTCGCGCCCGTGACCAGCGCGCATCACACGGTCTGCCGAAAATCCGAGGGCGCCCCCGGCGAGAAATGCGCCGAGCAGAAACATCATCGCGTAACCTTTGGTGCGTTCCATCTGTATCCTCAATGCGACATGACGTATCGGAACGTCGCCTCACGCTGCGACGAACCGTCACGCGGAGCAGTAACTACCTGTACCGCGCCCGGAAGAACATCCGCGGCGAGGGACTCCGTTACTGAGTCGTAGCTGCCGCGCAGCTCCTCGTCGTTCTGACGTGACCAGAGCGCCCCGGCGGCAGCGAAAAGCAGAGCCGCGGCTGCCAAGCCTGGTGCGGCCCAACTAGCAAGATCGGACCACCAGTTGACCGGTATGGCGCGAACCATCGCCAGCCGGTGGTCAGCGATGTAAGCCATGACGCGGCCTTCGAGTGCGTCCCAATACGCGCCTTCGGCGGGCGGTGCGTAGGCGGTGCTGAGCATCTCCGTGAGCCTGACATCGCTTTCGTCAATTGGTCGCAAATCGCTGGGGTCTTCCATCGGTCGCCTCTATCCCTTCAGGTTGCTCAAAAGTCCACGGAGCTTCTGTCTGGCGTGGTGCAAATCCGAGCGAGCCGTGCCACCCGGTATTCCCAGCATCTCACCGATCTCGGCGTGAGTAAAACCTTCGATATCATGAAGCACGATCACTGACCGCGCTCGCGGCTGCAGTTCCGCCAATGCCTTTTCCAGTCGTTCCTTCAGCTCTCCACTCTCCGCAGGATCGCGGAACTTGTCGGGAAGCGCGTCCGTGAGCTCTTCGGCCGCCCGCACTTTCTTGCGCCGGGCCAAATCGAGGGCCGCATTCGCGACAATTCGATTGAGCCAAGCTCCGAATGTCTGTCCCGGATCGAACCGCTCGAGGGCCTGGTACGCGCGAAGGAAACCCTCCTGGACTGCGTCTTCGGCATCCTCATGCGTCAGGACGATCGACCTCGCCACCGTATACGCTCTGCGCTGATGCAGGCGCACAAGACCGGCGAAGCCCCGTTCGTCCCCATTGCGGGCAAGACGTACGAGCTCTCGTTCCTCATCAGAAATACGTACCGGAGCGGTCAAGCGTTGAAGGTCTGGGTTACGGGAATGCGATTCAGGAGTGCAGAAAAGGAGGCGGCAAACAAAGATACCGTGGCTGATCCCTACGACAGTCTGTTAGTGCACGGGCCCCACCGAACCGCGCGCCCGGCCGGTCCGGAACAAAAGGAGCAGCGGAAGCCCGCACAAAAGTACCAATCCGCTGTACAGGTAGATCCTGGAAAAAGCGAGCATGCTCGACTGGACGGTCACCTGTCGGTCGAGGATGGCCAAGGCCTGCTGTTGCGCGGTCATCGGATTCATTCCCCGGGAGACGAGCCCGCGTGCCAACAGGGAGAGACGGCTCAACGTCTCAGGGTCATTGGCGCCGACGTGCTCCAGGAGAACCGCCTTCTCGCTCGCCATGAAGCGCGCGAGAAGTGTCGCCATCACCGCGATGCCAAGCGAGCCTCCGAGCTGACGCATGAGATTGAACATGCCTGTCCCCTGCGCGAGGTCCTTGACCTTCAGGTCGGCCATCGTTGCGTTCGTCAACGGAACGAAAATCAGACCCAGGCCCATGCCACGAAGTATCAGCGGCCAGAAGAGATCGTCGGATCCGCTCGCGGACGTGAGGTTCGACATCTTGAGCATCGACCAGAAAAACAGAAAGGCGCCGGCTATCACCGTATATCGCGCGTCCAGCCGCATCGCGTTTCGCCCTACGACCGCCATCGTCACCGCCGAAGCGATGGCCCCCGGCAGGATGATCTTTCCAGTCTGCCACGCGGTCATCTGCAGCAGCTGCTGCAGAAACACAGGCAGGATGAACACGGAGCCATAGAGCGCGAATCCGAGGAGCAGCCCGATGCTTACTCCAGCGGCGAGCTGCCTGCTCTTGAGAATGCGGAAGTTGATTACCGGCTCGTCGGTGGTGAGCTCATGCCAAATGAGCGCGATTCCCGAGATGAGGGCTGTTACGCCGAGCATCGTCACGAAGCGAGAGTCCCACCAATCGTAGCGCTCGCCGCGCTCGAGCATCCACTGGAGTGACCCGACGCACAGCGTCAGCAGCACGATGCCCCAGTAGTCGATCGTTTCCGCGCGCTCCTGGTGCTCGGCGTCGTTCACATATGTGACCGTGAGAAACGCCGCAATGATTCCGAGCGGCACGTTGATGTAGAAGATCCACGGCCACGAATAGTTGTCGGTGATCCACCCACCGAGAGTCGGGCCGAGCGTCGGGCCTACCATGACGCCGACGCCGAAGATCGCCATTCCGGTCCCGGCTTCCTCGGGGGGGAACGACTCGTACAGCGTGGCCTGCGCCGTCGAGAGCAGCGCCCCGCCGCCTATTCCCTGGATCACGCGCCAGAATATCAACCCGAGCAGCGAGTGCGCGGAACCGCAGAAAAATGACGCGAGCGTGAAGAGCAGGATCGAGCCCGTGAAGTAGCGCTTTCTGCCGAAATAGGCGGACAACCAGCCCGACATCGGTATGACTATGACGTTGGCGATGATGTACGAGGTCGAGACCCACGCGATCTCGTCGAGGGTCGCGCCGAGATTTCCCATCATGTGCGGGATCGCGACGTTGACGATCGAGGTGTCGATCAGCTCGAGCATCGCCGCCATGGTGACCGTGGCGGCGATGATGTACTTGTGTGCGTATTTGTCCTGCGAAGGCGTCATGGCCCTCGAAGGACGTAGTACGGCCGTGCTCACTTGTTGGAGGTGTCTATGTGAACGTTGGCCGAAAGACCTGGTCGCAAGGGATGTCCCGCGCACGGCTTCGTGACTTCAATGCGCACAGGCACACGCTGCACGACTTTCGTGAAATTGCCCGTCGCGTTGTCGGGCGGAAGGAGCGCGAACTTCGCTCCCGTCGCGCCGCTAACGCTGGCGACCTTGCCTTCGCCGACGCAACCACCGTACGCATCTATCTCGAACTCGACGGGCTGGCCCGGGCGGATCTTGTCGAGCTGCGTCTCCTTGAAGTTGGCCGTCACCCAGACACCGGTGTCGGCGACGATGCTCATGAGCGGCTGACCAGGCGCGACCAGCTGCCCGACTTCCACCTGCTTCCTCGATACCTCGCCCGATGCGGGTGCGGTGATGCGCGTGTAGGCGAGCTGCAGCTGGGCGTTCTCGGCGGCTGCGCGTGAGGCTGAAGTACGCGCATTGGCCACTCGCACCCCTGCTTCTGCGGTGTTGACGGTTCCACCCGCCGCGGCGGCCTGACGCTGCGCGGCCAGGAGATTGGCGTGCGCGACAGCGGCAGTCGCCTGTGCGGCATCGAGCTGCTGCCTCGAGATGATCTGCTTGTCGGCAAGCTCCCGAGCTCTGGCGAGATCTGCATCGGCCTTATTGGCATTGGCGCGTGCTGCTCCGATCTGCGCATCCATCACCGCTCGCTGACCGGTGGCGCTCTGAACCTGCGCCTCGGCCTGCCCGGAGAATCCACCACCGCCGCCTGTCGCCTGCGCGGCGGCAAGATCCGCCTGCACCTGCTGGAGCCGGACCTGATAGTCGGCTTCGTCCAGATGCACCAGCAGCTGACCGGACTTCACATGATCGTTTTCGCTGACGTTTACGGTCTTCACGTATCCGCCGACCTTCGCCAGCACCGGAACGATGTGTCCATCGACCTGAGCATTGTCGGTGGACTGATGCGAGCGTCCGTAATTCCATTTCTGGAACGCCCAGACAAGGATGACGATGCCGATCAACACGGCAATCGGCAAAAGGATCTTCTTCTTCGTCGACGGTTTATCGGGCTCGGCCTCGGCGGTTCTGCCGTTGCGGGAGCCGGTCTGAGCGGTGGATTCGAGTGCGGTTGCCATAGTCTTTCCCGTGTTCCTGCTGGTCTGAATGAAGTTCAGCTGAAGGGTTTTCCTGAACTATCTGAGTGTGGTCACGCTGCCGACTGCCCGGGCAAGCGACACCCGGGCGAGCTGATAACCCGTCTCCGCATCGTTCACGAGTGTTCTCGATGAAGTGAGCGCGAGCGACGCATTCACGACATCCGCGTTTCCGGCGACGCCCGCGTTGAAACGATCCCGCGCCTGCGACAATTCCTGCTCGGCGAGCCGGAGTCGCTCGCTGGCGGCGTCGAGCTGCTCGCGTGCGGCGGCGAGGTCGAGCACCGCGCCGCGTACATCTGACGCCACCTGCTGTTCGACGTCGCGCTGCCGGAGCTCGGCCTCCTTTACCATCGATCTCTGTTCCTGAACTCTCGCCTCTCGCTTGAATCCATCGAACATCGGAATGGTGACCTGTAGTCCCCACGTGTACGTATTGAGGAGCTTGGCGCCGTTTCTCCGGATGACCCCATCGTCGGCGACGATTCCGAGAGTCGGCAGACGCTCCGCTTTGATTGCCGAGAGTCCCTGCTGGGCGGCGCGGACTCGCTCCTGCTCCGCGACAATGTCCGGACGGCTCTTGAGCGCCTGCGCGACGAGCGTCGCCTCGTTGGGGATCGGCTCGGTGGCAGCGGCGACGGTGGAGAGCGAATCGGTGAGCACGATACCCGTTCCCACCGGAAGCGAGAGAGCCCGCAAAAGATCGAGGTGAGCATGATCGCGACTGTTTCGGGACGAGATGAGGCTGGCGCGAGTGGCTGCGAGCTGTGCTCGAGCGCGCGTAACGTCGAGACCAACACCGGTTCCCGCGTTGAGCTGCGCCTGTGCGATGCCCAGGAGGTCGGTGGCGAGGAGCGTGTCCGCCTGGCGGGCATGAAGGTCGGCGTCGGCGCGCATTACTCTGACGTAGGCCATGGTGGCTGTTGTGGCTGCCTGTTCAGCGGTTGCCTGCGCGTCGGCGCTCGACGAGCGCGCAGCGGCCTGCGCCGAATGGACGCGACCTAGCGCGCCGAAGTCGAGCAGGTTCTGCTGGACTCTTCCGCGGATATCGAGCGTGTTGATCGGACCCACTACCTGGCCCTTCGGATCGAACAGGGGAGGGTTGCCAGGCGTCGCCGGAAAGTCGATACCGAGCGTCGAGGTGTTGAACGTCCGGCCCGCCTCCTGAACGTAGCTGCTCACCGTAGGCAGCAAGTCAGCTCGACGCACGCGGACCCGGGCCTGCGCTTCGTCGGCGCGGAGCCGCGCCCCCTGCGCGACCGCGCTCTGCTGCGCGGCGAGACGTCCGGCATCGCCCATACTGAGTGAGAGCACGGTGGTGTCCTGGGCGTGAAGGCGCGGAGAAACGAATGCGATCATTGCTGCCGCAGTCAGAACGAGAGTGCGGTTTTGGGCGGAGAGATCAGTCATTGATGAATGGGATGAACGAAGCTGCGTCCGAGGCAGCGCCGTCGGCCTGTGCGAACGCGCCCTCAGTGGGAGCGATCGAATGGAGATAGAACTGCAACAGCTCATTGAAGACTTCGTCGTCGCTCTTGTGGGCGAGTAGCGGGACACCGGTTCGCTCATCGCGCCAGATTCCGTTCATGACGGTGAGCGCAACGAGCATGCGCGCGGCGACCATCGGGTCGATCAGGCGGAATTCGCCGGCGTCGATTCCGCGGCGGATTATTCCGCTCAGAAGCCGCTGCCCTCGCGCGACCACCTCGTCGGCGTAGAACTTGGCGAGGTCCGGGAACTGGTGGAGCTCGCCGAGGACCAGCCGATAGATGGTCATGAAGACCGGCGAGCGAACAAATACCCAGTACGCCCGCATATAGGCCAGAAGCTGGCGGGTTGGGGTCCCAAGGGTTTCGGCCTGCTCAGCTCTTTCGATGGCGGCGACCGCGGTCTGGCGGACCATCTCGCGAAAGAGTTCTTCCTTGTTGGGGAAGTAGAGGTAGATGGTGCCCTTGGAGACACCGGCGCGCTCGGCTATATCCTGGAGGCGGGCGTTGGCGAGACCGCATTCGCCGAAAACCTCAAGGGCGGCCTTGATGATCTGCTCGGGTCTATCCTCGGGGCAGCGACGCCATTTCGGGGCGCATTTTGGTGCGGCTGTTTTGGGTCGGGGCATCTCGTAAACAAATAGTAACTGACCAGTCAGTAAGATATTGTAGACCGGCCACCCCGTCAACCACAAGCGTGCATGACTGCTACTACTTGGGTGCCTCCGCTGCTTCCCGGTCGCGATAGTGGGCGTTCGTCATCATTACTATCGAGGTCAGGAGGAGAAACAGCGTCACGCTGCCGAGTACCAGACCCGTGAGCGCGGCACTCAGGTCCGTCTTCTTTTTTGCGGCCATAACTATTTCGTCCCCGGGTCGCTGGACACCTTCACCGTCGTGATTGTGTCGTTCTGGTTGATCTTCGGAACCACATCGAGCCCCTCGATGACCTTTCCGAATACGGTGTGCACGCCGTTCAGGTGCCTCGTGTTCTGCTCACTCAGCACGATGAAGAACTGGCTCCCACCGGTGTTTTTTCCCGCGTGCGCCATCGACAGCGCGCCTACCTGATGCTTGTTCGGATTTCCCTGCGTTTCGCAATCGATCTTGTAACCCGGCCCGCCCGTTCCGACCGGCCCCTTCGCGTGCTCGCCGCCCTTCGAATAGGGATCGCCGCCCTGCACCATGAAATCCTTGATCACGCGATGAAACTTCGTTCCGTCGTAAAAACCGGAATTCGCGAGCTTCTCGAAGTTTGCCACCGTTTTCGGCGCGTCCTTCTCGTACAGCTCCGCGCGCATCGTGCCGCGGTTGGTCTCGATCGTTGCGATCTTTGTCATTGGTCGGGTAAGGGTGGTGGTGTCTCGTGATGCGGAATTTAATTAGGCCGAGGGGAAGAAGTGCGCGCCAAATCGATTCCCGCACCGGTGGCTGGCCGGGCAGAAACGGGAGCCGGCAACGTGTCCGCGTTCGCGCTGAACTGGGGCTTGCGATCCCTCGTTGCCTCGGCCAGGCCGCGAACGACTCCGGGAGCATCAAAATCGGTTCCGTATACAGGGGTGCCGGGCTGCTGGCGCCACGAGTCATCAAGGCCACCCGCATCTACGCCATCAAATCCCAGATCATCCAGCAGCGCGATCACGACTGCCTTGGCGCTCTCATCATCTCCGGCGAGCGGGAGCGCAATCCGCCCGGCAGTTCCTCGAGGAAGACCCTTTTCCAGCAG
This sequence comes from Gemmatimonadales bacterium, assembly GCA_038322455.1. Taxonomy (GTDB): domain Bacteria; phylum Gemmatimonadota; class Gemmatimonadetes; order Gemmatimonadales; family Gemmatimonadaceae; genus UBA4720. The sequence goes on from JBBQFZ010000079.1 coordinate 8,696, forward strand.
ATGTTGGGCGTAGATGTTGTTGAACGCTTTGACGACTGGGCGCCCGAGCCGCTGCGAGACCCACCTGCTCTCGGCCGTGCCCTGCTCGATCGGTTCGATACGACCATCGCGTTGCGGGTAGTAGTTGCCCGTGTCTATGACGACGAGGTTTTCGCGGGCGTTCGCAAAGAGATCGCGCGGCAGATCCGGAATGTTCTTCACTGGAATGGTTATCACGACGACGTCTGCTCCCTCAACCGCTTCCTTTGGCAAAGCTGCGCGCGCGCCCGTCTCTGCCGCGAGATCCTTCAGCGAATCCGGCCCCCGAGAGTTCGCCACCGAGACGTCGTGTCCGAGCGCGCTCAGGCGACGCGTAAGATTTCCGCCGATGTGGCCCGCGCCGATGATTCCGATTTTCATTTTTCCTCCGGGGAAAGACTGCTTCGAACGGTGCTCGAGGGGCAGATGTCGCTGAGTGTGCATATCTCGCACTTGGGCGAACGCGCGACGCAGATGCGTCGTCCGTGAAAGATGAGCAGATGTGACAGGAGCGCCCAGTCCTTCCGCGGGAAGAGCGGCATCAGATCCTCTTCTATCCGGACGGGATCGGCTTGCTTCGTGAGGCCAAGCCGCTGGCTAACGCGCGCGACGTGGGTATCAACCACTACGCCTTCATTTTTGTTGAACGCGTTGCCGAGTACCACGTTCGCAGTCTTGCGTCCAACGCCGGGGAGTTTGACGAGGTCGTCCATGGCGTCGGGGACTTCACCGTTGTGGCGCTCCACCAGCGCTTTGCCGAGTCCGATGAGGCTTTTCGTCTTGTTGCGGAAGAAGCCGGTACTCCGGATGATGTCTTCGAGCTGCGCGGCTGGCGCGTCTGACATTGCCTGAGCCGTCGGATAAGTCTTGAACAGTAGCGGTGTCACCATGTTCACGCGTTTGTCGGTGCACTGCGCGCTCAGGATGGTCGCGCTCAGTAGCTGGAGTGGGGTTTGGTGATCGAGCTCGCAATGTGCATCGGGATGAGCTTTTCTGAGTCGCGAGAACACCTCGAGGGCGTAGGCGGGGAGGCTGGCCTTCGTGATCCTGCGCTTCACTTTATCCGCCGCCTCCGCGCGAATGCGAGAATATCGTCGGCGCTTCCCGCGTTGAGGATCTCACCGGCCTCCAGCCACGCCTTCCGCGCCAGACCGATCCCGAAGTGAACATTTTCGAGTCCCGCCTTGGAGTGAGCATCGGGGCCGATCTCGATGGTGACACCCAGCTCTTTCGCTTCTCGACAGTACCGCCAGTCGAGATCCAGGCGGTGCGGGTCGGCGTTGAGCTCGACCGCCACGCCGACCTGCGCCGCTTTCTGAAGCACCGCCTGGATGTCGATCGGGTAGGGCTCTCGTGAGAGCAGCAGCCTACCGGTAGGATGCGCGAGGATGGTGAGGTGTGGATCATCCATGGCGGCAAGCACGCGCTTCGTCATCGTGTCCCCGTCCATGCTGAACCGAGAGTGGATCGAGCCGATCACGTAGTCGAAGTTGTCCAGGAAATCCGAGTCGTAGTCCAGCCTGCCGTCGGCGAGGATGTCCGCCTCGATTCCTTTCAGGATTCTGAAGCCCTGCATCGCGGCATTGAGGCGGTCTATCTCATCGTGCTGTTTGGCGACCTTGTCACGCTTGAGACCGCCCGCGTAGAACGCGGATTCCGAGTGGTCAGAGATTCCGATGTATCCCCAGCCGAGCTTTTTGGCGGCGCTCGCCATTTCCTCGAGCGTCGCCGCGCCGTCCGAATAATCGGTATGGCAGTGCAGCGCGCCGCGGAGATCATCGAATACGACCAGCTCAGGCAGCTCGTGTCGCGCGGAGGCTTCGATCTCGCCCATGCCTTCACGCATCTCCGGAGGGATCGGCAGGAGATCGAGCGCCGCGAAAAGAGCGTCTTCGGTCGCGACTGCTGTTCGTTTTCCTCCGCGCTTCATCAGCAGATTGCCCTTGATGTCGTAACCCTTCTCTTGAGCGAGAACTTCCATTTGCTCGACGTGGGCGCTGCTCCCGGTGGCGCGCCAGAGCGCTACGGCGTAGTCGGCCTGCCTGACGCAGTACATGTCCACCTGCGTTCCATCGACGAAGTGGATTCTCGCCGATCCCGGCTCCTCACCGTTTTCGGCGCGGCTTACTCCTGGAGATCGGGCGAACGATTCCGCCACTGCCTCGGGATCGCCCGAGCACGCCGCAACGATATCGATGTCGGCCACGACTTCGTTGTGCCGCCTGATCGAGCCGGCCACATCCGCGCGCGCGATGTCGGGGTGATTCGCGACGTTGGCGAGAATGAGGTGCGCCTCCAGCACCGCGCGCGGGAACCGCTCGAGGTGCGCGTTCCGACGGGACATCTCGATCCCCTTGAGGATCTTTTCCGCGGTTTTTTCCCCGAATCTGGGCAGATCAGCGAGCTGGCCATTCTGGGCGACGCGTTCCAGATCTTCCAGCGTTTCAACGCCGAGCGCCTCGTGAATGACCTGGATTTTGGCGACGCCGAGTCCTGGAACGCGCATCAAGTCTAGGAGCCCTGCCGGCATTCCCTCGCGGAGCTGATTCAGGTAGGACGACTCCCCCGTTTCGATCAGCTCGCGAACGACGCCGAGCGTGGCGGGGCCGATGCCAGGTGTCTTCGCGAGCTCGCCCGACCGGATCAGCGGGGCGAGATCATCGGTATCGAGCGCAATTAGCGCCCGCGCCGCTCCGGCGTATGCTCGAGCCTTGAATCTCTGTTCGCCTTTAACTTCGAGGAGCGCGCCGATCTGGGTGAGAACGTGCGCGGCGGTGCGTGAATCCATGCCCTCAATATAGG